>NZ_CP100128.1:1505111-1806133 GCF_024207115.1 Chromobacterium sp. IIBBL 290-4 | reverse complement strand
GTGAACGCATTAGTAATGCCATATCCAGCTAGAGTGGAGGATTTAGCGGCAAACTTATCCTCTAAAGCGCCATAAGCGGAAGACCATATTTGACCGGCTCGGCTCACTTGAAAAACCTTGCTGCTATCAATATGCATGCTTAACGCGCTACTGCCAGAAACCCCTGAACCATCGGCAAATAGACCGGTATCGCCATCTGCTTCGAAGGCGAATCCGGTCCGGGATTCATCTCCATTAGGCAGGCCCTTTTTCGCTCGAAAAGCACTAGCCCAAGAACGATTATTAGCATCCGCGCTGGTAGCGTCGGTGATGCCATAGCCTGCAAGCGTTGTAGCTTTGTCCGCCTTGCCAGACAACAGTTTGGTCATAGACGCCGCATAATTGGCGTCATTCCCCAGCGCAGCTGCCAATTCCTGCAAGGTATTCAATGCGCCCGGTGCGCCTGAAACTACGCCATCAATCGCAGTTTTCAGATCAGACTTGCTCGCACCATCGCTAATGCCATAGCCCGCCAACGTCGTGGCCTTGTCCGCCTTACTCCCCAAGGAATTGGTGATAGTACCTGCGAAGTTCTGATCATTGCCTAACGCAGCCGCCAGCTCCTGTAAGGTGTTCAATGCCCCCGGCGCGCCCGCGACCACATTGTCGATGGCCGTTTTCAGATCGGCCTTTGAGGCGAACTTGTCCTCCAATGCGCCATACGCAGGTGTCCAAATGCTGCCATTTCGATAGACATTAAAAACTTTGCTGGAATCGATATACAGACTGAGATTATTGGTGCCTGTATTGGCATTCGAGCCGGAGGTATCTGCAAATAAACCAGTATCTCCATCCAAACCAAAAGCAAAGCCTAGTGCCGCATCATCATTGACAGGCGTGCCTTTATTTGCCCGGAAAGCATTAGCCCAAGAACGATTGTTGGCATCTTTGCTAGTTGCATCGGTAATGCCATAACCAGCCAACGTGGTGGCGCTGATAAACAACACTGTCCAATTACTGCAATCGCTGATCAGCATCACAGCCGAACTGGGGGGCAGACTAATCGATGGCGATGCTATGCCCTTGTTATAGATCGCCCCGCCTATTGTTTGAATAGAATGGGCCGTTGCCCCGCTGGCATTGAAAAAACTGAATACCTGATTATCCACCACAGGGCTGGGAAGCGTAACTGTGAAAGCGGTAGAATCAAATAGCTCAAATATGCCACCCGACTGCGCAGGGCTAAGTCTCAATGCCGTGCCTGACGCAGCGGATAGAAATACCCGCGCCTTAAAGTTTCCCACCGCAGAAGATGGCGCGCCATCGGTAATGCCATACCCCGCCAAAGTCGTCGCTTTCTCCGCCTTGCCTGACAACATTTTGGTCATAGACGCCGCATAATTGGCGTCATTGCCCAGCGCGGCCGCCAATTCCTGCAAGGTATTCAATGCGCCCGGCGCGCCAGACACCACGCCATCAATGGCGGCTTTCAACTCAGCCTTGCTCGCGCCATCGGCAATGCCATAGCCGGCCAAGGTCGTGGCCTTATCAGCCTTGCCGCTGTTGATGCCATCCGCGATGGCCTTCAAATCGCTCTTGCTGGCCGCATCGGTGATGCCATACCCCGCCAGCGTCGTCGCCTTGTCAGCCTTCCCCTGCAACTTGCCATCTACCGTGGCGGAGTAAGCCGCATCGTTATTGATGGCCGAGGCCAGCTCCTGCAAGGTGTTCAGATTGGCTGGCGCGTTGGCAACCAGGCCGCTCACCACGCTTTGCAAATCGCCCTTGCTCGCGCCATCGGCAATGCCATACCCCGCCAAGGTAGTCGGCTTGCCGGAGGCGATCTTGCTCCAATCCAGAGCCGGCACATCGTCAGCGGCGATGGCTCGGGCGGCAGTGACGCGGCCTTTGGCGTCCACAGTCACCTGGCCGTAGCTACCCGGCGTCACGCCGCTATTGCTCAGCGTCATCTGCGCGGCGGCATCGCCGCTGCCGTCAAAAGCCACTTTCCAGCTGCCATCGCCGCTCATGGCGATATTGCGCGCCGCGCTTAGCTTGGCGGCATTGCCGGCAGCTTGCTTGCCATTGGCTAATTGATCGATCTGGTCTTTCAGATAGACGGTGCGGTTGGCCAGCTGTTTGCCTTGCAGATTATCGATGCCGTCCGGGCCGGCCAGCACCGGGTCAGTGGTTTCCAGCTGGTAGATGCCGGCTTCCCAGTTATTGGTTTCCTTCAAAAAAGCCATGTCATTCCTCGCATGCTTTAACAGTAGGGGCGCTCCGTTTCCGCCAGGGAAACGATGGAACGCGGAGGCATGACCGGGCGAAGAACCAAGGCGAGCGCCCAAGCGCCTGCGCCGCGCACAGGCGCGGCAACAGCCAGCCTCGCGACGAGGCCGGCCTTCCGGTCAGGACGATATGGTGCCCAAACCTGCGGCGTGCGGATTGGAAAGGGGTTTAGGAAGGGGGTTTAACGGGCAAGGCTTCCCCGCAAGACAGTCAAGCGGGCTGACTGGGCCAGGCGCTGTCCGCCAATTGCGGCCAGCCTGGCTGCTGTGGCAGGCGGGATAAGTCGACGCAATAGCGCTTCCATTCCACCAACTTAGCTTGTTCCGCCGCGCTGGCGATGCCCAACTCGACCGCGTCCTCAAATGGCTTGCGCTGCCTCAGCGCCTCCGTCAATCGCTGCTGCTGCTTTTGCAGCGAGGAGGCGGTTTGCGCAGCAAGCTTAGCCGCCTCGTCCACTGCCCAAGCCTGGTCTTTCCAGACCGCAAATGCTGGCGGTTGCAGCGGCGTCGCGTTCAGGCTGTCCGGCGTGTCGCCGATTTGCGGCATTAGTTGCCGGGCCGTCTCTTTGCTCCAGAGCGGCACAGTGCGCCAGTCGGCATGCAGACTCCACGTGTCATCGTGGAACACGACAACCTGACGCTCGCCGGTCTGCAGCGGCGGCTGCGCGGTGGCGAAGGCCGGAATCAGCCATACCTCCTCCATCTCCAGCGGAGAGCGATCCGCTTGCATCGGACCAAGGTATTCGCCGGTTTGCGGGTGGTAGCTATAAACGGTTTTCTGTTCTGGCATGACGTATCTCCTTAGTATTTGACGCAGGCGAGCAAGGCGACATTGCGCGGGCGAGTGGCACCGTTTCCACCTAACCAGCCGCGGCTATCCAGATCGTAAATGTACTCCGCTGTGCTAGTGGCAAAGGCTCTAGATACCGGGTACTTCCACGAGTCTATTGGGTCCATGCCCATATCGCGCGCCATGTCCGGAGAGGAATTGTTATTGTGGATCAGGGTAGATGCCGACACGGAGTCGATATTAGGATCCGATGTAGTCAAGGTGCCTTTCTGCCAACTGCCGAACTGCCTCCCTGGGTCTGCCAGGTTCAACTCATCGAAACCTCGGATAAATTCGCCGCACAGATTCGGGAGATAAAATTTCCCCGCGTCGACGTCAGCCTGATATTCAGCTGGTTGTGTTGGAGGAGAAAACTCGCTCGCATAGTTGCAGACATTGCTGACTTTCCAGTCCTGATAATAGCCCTCGGATGAAGCTCCAAAACTAGGCGAGCAACCATCGACGGAAAACAGCAAAACATTATCAGGCAGACCTACCTGTCTGGGGCTGGCCAAGCTCCACACCAATTTTCCATCGACAAACCATCGATAAGTAGAACCGTCATAGCTAAAAGCGATGTGATACCAGGCGCGCGGAGAGAACACTCGCTTGGCGGATGCCACACTGCGATAGCAAATCCAGTCTTCCACTCTCTTTTCCGTGCCATCACTTAACCAGACGGTTGGAAATCCCGTGCCATTTTCAATCGCCAACGTGATCTCACCCATATAGGTACTGATATTCATGCCGATGATGCCATTGTAGAGATTGGTATCCGTCCAACCGCCGTTAAGCGTAGGCATATGCCAGCCCTCTAGCGTGAATTGCTTGGTGTTCAAGCGTTCTGGCAAGTTAAATGCGGCATAACCGCCACCTCGCGTCGTTTTCAGGCATTTCGTCCCAAACTTGGCGACATCGGTAGACAAACCGGCGCCGCCAAATAACTGGACCGACCGCCCCGGTTGCAAACGCTCTTGCAACTGGTCTTTATCATCCAGCCGAAGCAGAGCGGCGACACCGCTCTTGTTTGGCCGGAATGCATGGCCAATCGCCCCGAACAGACGGCTGTAACTCGTCTGAGAGACTTGCGCGCCATTGGCCTTCAGCCAGCCATCCGGCGCATTTGGCATGGCGAAATAGGCGACCAGCCCCGTCGGCGCGGCTGCGCCGCTGACTTGACCACCATTGAGTAAAGGCTGACCGCTGACCAGCTCAAAGACTACATCCAGCTTGGCATCTGGACTTTCAGCCTTATCGCCTCGATAGCGCTCCATCCCCTGCCCTTCGCCACACCCCGCCCTGCCAATCAGGATGTACGCACTGCGGTACTGGAATTTGTCGCTTGCAAAAACCTGATTGCTAGCGCCGCAGCGGTACAAGGCCTGAGGCAGGCCACCGGACAGACGGTTACCTTGTGGTTCGTCATTGGTGTACACAATCACGGTCATGCCGTCCGGCACGGCATTAAGCCAATCGGCCGCAGCCTGACCTGTGCCGGCATACACATCAAATGCGGCCGAACGAGCGACATTTCCTACCGCATCCAACTGCACCATGTTATAGCTGCGAGCACCTGAAGCTATGGTTTGGCCATCTATTTCCACACTGGCACTGCCCTGCGCGGCAGCGCCGACTGCCCGTACCCGAATCAAACGGCGGCCGTTGACTTTAGCGGCTACCCTGGCGTAATCGCTTGCGCTGGCCGCGTCGGTAATGCCATATCCCGCCAGCGTCGTCGCTTTGTCCGCCTTGCCCGCCAGCTTGCCATCCACCGTCGACGAATACTTGGGGTCGTTGTTCACCGCCGCTGCCAGCTCTTGCAGCGTATTGAGGTTGTCCGGCGCGCTGGACACCAACCCGCTCACCGCGCTTTGCAAATCGCCCTTGCTCGCGCCATCGGCAATGCCGTACCCCGCCAAGGTGGTCGGCTTGCCGGAGGCGATCTTGCTCCAGTCCAGCCCCGGCACATCGCTCGCTTGGATGGCGCGGGCGGCGGTGACGCGGCCTTTGGCGTCCACCGTCACCTGGCCGTAGCTGCCCGGCGTCACGCCGCTATTGCTCAGCGTGAGCTGGCCGCTGACATCCTTGCCGCCGTCAAACGTCACGTTCCAGTTGCCGTCGCCGCTCATCGCGATGTTGCGCGGGGTTTTGAGCTGGGCGGCGTAGGCGGAAGCCAGCGCGCCGGACACCATATCGTCCAGCTTCTTTTTGAGAAACCGGGTGCGGCTGCCCAGCTGCTTGGCCTGAAGATTGTCCACACCTTCCGGGCCGCCCAGCACGGGGTCGGAGGTTTCCAGCTGGTAAATGCCGTCCACCCAGTCATTGCTTTCGATCAGATTTGCCATCAGGCACTCCCTCGGTTGAATTGCTTGTTGCGGAAAATGGCGCCGTTGTGGCGGTTAGCCACCTTTTGATACTCCAGGCTGGCCAGCACGCAGCGCGCCGGCGCGTAAGCCGCCAGCATCCGGCGCAGCAGCGCGGCCTGGTCGTTGGTGATGGGCCGCGACAACAGCACCCGGTAGCGGTTCCAGCTGGCCGGGTCGCCATGCACGTAGTAGCCGTTGCGGCTGATGGCGCCGTTGCGGTGCTGGTCGCCCAGCCCTTCGATCAGCACCGCCTCGCCCAAGCCTAAGCGGCGGATGACCTCGCGGATCGCCCACGGCGTGCCCTTGTAGCGGTGCAGCTCGTTGGCGCTGTGCAATAGCGCGCGGCGGGCGTCGTCGGATTCGGCCAGTACCCAGCCTTCATCGCCCTGGATATGAAACTGCTCGGCCAGCAGGGGCAGCAGCGAAACGTCAACGTGGTCTATCAGGTAAACCAGAAACGGCGAGGTATCGATGCCGGTCAGCCGCTCGGACAACTGGGCCATCGGGCCAAAGCGGGCATCGGCCTTGATGAGTGGAGCGACAGCGTCAGCCATGGCCGCCCTCCTTTGCCCGCCGCCGGGCGCGATCCGCCGCCGCGAGCGGGCGCGGGCGGACGCGGGGATGCGCATTCATGGAAAACCTCCTTTGCGTGCCATGAAGAAATCGAAACGCGGCGCAAACGTCGCCGCGGGAAAACCAGCTCAACCCACCTGCATGCTCACGCGCAGCACGGCGCGCACGCTGGCGACGGCGTGTAATTGCGGGCGGGCGCGTGCCGTCTCGCTGGATGCGGGCATGGCCGCGGGCTTTCGACTGACGCCAGCGTCGTCATCGGCAGGGGACAGCGTGGAAATGGGGGAAAGAGATGGAAACGCGGTGAACGGCATGGCGAGCTCCAGGGAGGGGAAAGTCGAAAAGTCGAGGAGAGACAGGGAGGGGATGCGCGGGCATGACTGAGTCACGCCTTGATAGCGCCGGAGGTGGGGTGTTGTAAGGGCTGAAATGGCAGTGGCGCGACGGCTGGGCGAAACTCGCCGCCGTAGGGCGGAAGCCCCTGCGGGGCGTTCCGCCATTCATTCGCCATCCATATTCCGTCGACACCCCGCCGCGTGGCCAAGCGGCGGAACGCCCCGGCAAGCCGGCGCTTCCGCCCTACCACGATCAGGCAGGACTCGGAGCCATGCGCCCAATAGATAATCATGCGGCGCGCGCGATGCGGGTGGATCAGGCCAATAAGGATAGGAAGATTGCAAACGATAACAGCAGCGAAAAGAGAAGGTTTCCCGCCAGGCGGCATTCAGAGGGAAGAACGGGCGACTATTGCGGCTCAGCCCATTCAGGAGCAGTGGCAAGCATAAGGTCTCGCGGCCGGCAAACGCCTTGGGGAACAGATAAGGGGAGAAAAAGACCGCCGGGCCTCGGGCGAAGCCCGGCGTGAAATGAGGAGTGAGGAAATAAACGACTGCGTCAGTCGGTGATTCGCGGGCGCGAGACCGGCTGACAATAGAAATCTTACACTGTCTTTATGTTAAAAATCAGCTGACTATTTTCACCAGCCTTCCTTGAAAAGACATTCAAATATACAGCGGCGAATCAGACCATAGCAATTACCATTTACGGCTTTATATTTAGCAAAGCGGCAGGATCTGGGTTAACCCCATTACTCCAAGCTCTACAAGCATCAATAAAAATGCCCATTTTACTTTTCTCCACATCACTCCCCGCCCGCATGACATTTAACTGCTGCCACAACGGATAATACAGCTCAATTCGGCTTTCACAACTAACCCTTGCCAAATTCACTTGCATGGTTTGATTTTCTTGTTTAGCAAGCGTAATGCTGTCATAGCCCTGCATCAAATCCGTCATTTTCATATTCCTTATAAATTGGGGTAGGTCGGCTTGACCAAGGAAGCAAAATTTGCTGCAGGCTTAGCATGAGGATCAGAATATCGTACCGATATTCCCAAAAATTCATCCGCACCGCATTCTGGGTTGCAAACAAGCATTAATGCATATTTTTTATCATTACCATCATTTGCAATCTGTTTTACTGCAAAAGGAACTGGTGCCCCTGTCAAAGGCAGGGGAATGACATTGCTAACATTGGTGGCATCCGACGTATACAAACTAATTTTATCCTCCCCATTAGAGAATTTACGGGCAATCCCGCCAATACCGTCATACCAATACGTACCACGCAACTCTACATACTCATAGTAACCGGCGTACCCCATTCCGCGGTGTGCTTTATGAACATTGATCTCGAAAAATGAGCCCTCTACTGCACCAGCGGTAAATTCAAGCAATTGAACATAGGTAGGACCTGAAGGCGTGGTATTGCATGCAGGCCACCCACCGGTTTCGATATGAAGGCTGCGCTTAAACTGATAGAGTCCCCCAGCCTTGATAACCTCTACTCCGTTGATCACCTCTACAACGCTGCTTTTCCACGCATCCAGCTCTGCCGTTTTGGCCGCCACTTTGGCGTCGATATCGGCTTGCTTGCCGGCCACCATGCCGGTCAGGTTGTTTGACGCCGTCACCAGCGCGGCGACTTGTTGTTCCAAACTCATGTTCTCTCCTTAACGGGAATGCAAAACGGTTTGATTCAGGGTGAGGCATTGCAGCTGGACTAAGGCCGCGGCTTGGGCGGTTGCCAGTTCCAGCAATTCTTCATGGCGATGCCGGGCGCGCTGGTCGGCGTCCAGCAAGGCATTGTTCTGGTCGTTCAGTTGACGATCGTGGCCATCCAGTCTTTGTTCGGTGCGGTCCAACCTCGCCTGGTGCTGCCGCAGGCTGTCGTCCCGGCCCAGCCCGCGCTGCATCTCGCCAATCTGGGCGGCGGCGAAGCTGGCCAGCTCCTCGCCCAGGGACAGGTTGAGCCCGGCGCCGGTGGATTCGACGGTGACGCTGCCGGCCGGCACGCCGGACAGGGCCAGGTCGAAGGCCAGCAACAGCTCCAGATTGGCCTGCTTATAGGCCAGCGCCTGTTGCGGATCGGACCAGACGGCCAGCGTTTGCCCACCCTCCAGGATGAAGGCCACTTCGCGCACCCAGAACTCGGTGGCGTCGTTGGCCAGCGCGGTCAGGTGCAGTTGGCGCGGGCCCTCGCTTTTGCCGTCGGCGATGGGGTAGCGGACCACCTCATGCCTCAGCGCGGCCTGGGACGGGTCGGGCGTGTAGCCTTGGTCGCCCAGCGCGATATGGGTGATCCGCAGCCGCATGCCGTCATGGCTGGCCAACTGAATGGCGGCCAGGCCGCCATCGAGGATCTGCGGAATCAAGGGGGTGCTGCTCATCGGCTCATCTCCATGGGTAGGCGCATCACCGCCAGCGGCTTGAGCGCGCCGGCGCAACGCAGGGCTTGCGATAAGGGCTTGGCCGGGTTGGGCCGGCAGTCGGCGCTGCGGCGGCTGAGCGCCAGGCTGCCCAGCGCGCCGGCCAAGCCCAGCGGCTGGCTAAAAGCCGCGCCGATCTTGAAGCGGTAGCTGCTGCGCGCCGGTTTCACCTGCTCCACCATGCGCCGCAGCCGTTCATACAATTGCGGGCTGAGGATGGCCTGGCCGGGCAAAAGGTTGTCGTTGGCCCAGGCGGTGAAGTTGAAGGTGTAAGCCTCGCCTGAACCGTTCTTTTCCCACCACTCGGTCAGCTCGATATTGACGCCCAGCACGCGGAACACTTCCGTTACCGCCCAGCGCGTGCCCTTGTAGCGATGCAGGCTGATGGCGCGCTTGATCAGCTCTCGCCGCTTGGCGTCGCCGTTGGCCAGCAGCCAGCCTTCGTCTCCGGCCACATGGAATTGCTCGGCCAGCAAGGGCAGTAGCGCGGGTTCGACGCTGTCCACCAGGTACACCAGCAGGTCGGTGGTTTCGAACTGGCCCTGCGTTTGGGCCACCGCCGGTTCGGCATAGGGCACGCCCATCCGCCGCGCCAGCTCGGCCAGCGGCCGGAAGCGCGCATCCTGGCGCAACACGGGCGACACGGCGCCGTCGCGGCGCTCAGTCATGGCTGCCGCCGTTGTCTTTATCCAGATCCACGCTCACCGACGCGCAGCTGGACCAAGCGTAGCTGGCCACGGTTTTCGCCTGGGCGGGCTGCAGCAGCTTCACCTGATATACGCCGGGCACCGACAGGGCCGCCACCAGTTGCGATGGCACAATGTCGCGGCCCAGCTGGTTTTGCCGCTCGTCCAGATAGGCCTGCAGCGCGGCGCGAGCCTTTTGCTTGACCAGCTCGCCATCCATTCCGGCATAGGTTTGCAACAAGGCCTCGACGTCGAAGTGTTCGGTGGGCGGACGGCGCACGGTGACCTTGTCGGTCAACGGCCGCACCTTGTCGGCGCTGCAAGCCAGCCATACCTTGCGCAATTGCGGATCGGCCTCTTCCGGCGGCCGGGGGTCGCCGGGGACCGGCGCCGCCTGGCCCGCGCCATTGCCGACGAACAAGGGAAACAGTCTCACTTCTCCGGCTTTGATTTCTGCCTTCAGGGGATCGTCGTCCGGCAGGCTGGACTGGCTCACCACCGCCACATCGACAATGTCCGGGCTGGCGCTGAGCGCGTGGAAACGATAGGCGGCGGCGCTGCCGGCCACGCTGAATGATTCCGGCGCCTGGCGGATGCGCTGGCGCAGATGCTCGTCGTCTTCCGCCTCGGCCCCGCCCCACGGCGCTTTCACGCAGACCACCCCCACCTTGACGCCGACATCGTCCAGCAGTTGGTTCAAATCACTGGCCTGCAGCAAATTGCCGATCTCGCCCGGCACCGTGGCCACCACATCGCAATCAGCGGGTTGCGGCTGATCACCCAGATCCACTGTCAACTGGGCAGTGGTCTGGAACTGGATATCGGAATTGCCGGACACGCGCGTTCCCATGCGCACCTGCACCTGCCGCGCGCCGCCGGCATAGGCAGGAAAAGTGAACTTGACCTTGGCCATGGCCGGCTGGGCCGGCTGGCGCGTCACGCCCACCAGTTCGCCCAGATAATCCAGCATCGGCGCGCGGGCAAAGGCCACCAGGTTTTGCCGGCCGGCGTCGTTGAAGGCCGCGCGCACCAGGCTTTCCCGGTATGCGAACAAGTCGATCAGCAATTGTTCGATCTGACCCGGATACAGCTGCTTGCCGGCCATTTTCTGGTAGGCGTCGGCCATTTCCTGGGCGATGGCCTTGGGATCGTCAGCGATGAATTTAGGCAGATCCGCCGCGGCCAGGCCGCTTTGGCGATTGCCCAGCATCTCCGTCAGCAGCTGCTCCATCTGCTTGGGGTATTGCTCCTGGCCGCCCAGTTTCAGATAGGCGTCGGCCAGGGCGCTGGCGGCGGCGGCCGGATTGCTCACATTGCTCGTCATGATCTTGTCCTTGTCGGGTGGCTTACAGCTTCAGCTCGGTTTCGCGGATGACGCCGTCGGCCAGCTTCCATTGCGCGCACAGCCGAGCGCTGGCGTCGCCGTCCACGCTGAATAGCACGCGCACCAGTTCGATGCGCGGCTCGCCGTATCGCGGGTGGCTGATGGCCGCCACCGCCTCGCGCACCACATGCGGCCGGGCGCGGTCTATCGGATAGTCCAGATAGCGGTGCAGGTCGCTGCCGAACTCCGGCCGCAGCGGATCGCTGCCCTTGGGCGTGCCCAGGATGATGCGCAGCGCCTGATGGATGTCGTCCAGGTTCTCCACGATGTCCGGAAAACCGTTGGGGCCGGGTTTCTGGCCGCGCGGCTGCAGCGCGGGCTGCCAGTGCAGCGAGGTGATGTCGGTTAGCTTTGTCATGGCGTCATGGTGCCAAACCGCTGTGGGCGGCGGCTTTTAAACAGGGTTAGGGAAATGGGCGAGAGAAGATTGGCGGGGCGCTCCCTCTCCCGCGAGGGGAGAGGGGTGCCAGGCGGCGCATGCGCGGCGTGGTTTGCCCGCTCAAGGGCGCCGGGTTTCCCCGCCGTTCACGGCAGACATGGAAAGGAAAACAGGGCGCGCCAACCAGGCGGGGAAAGAGCGTGTTGCCACATGGCAACTTGCCTGCGGCAACCCGCCTCTCGGCCTAGGCTAGGCAAGGGGGAACGCTCTCAAACGGCCTACGGCTGAAAGCCCTCCTCCTCGCGGGAGAAAGCTGGAGAAAGCGGCATTTCTCCCGCGGGGTCTGGATAGAAAAGCGCCAAGCCGACTTTACGCCGACCGGGCGGCTGGAACTGCCGCCCCAATAGCGGGGCGCGCAGCGGTGAACACACTACGCTTGGACAGGCGCTTGGGTCGGCGCCTTGCCCAGCACCTCCGCAGCCCTGCCCTTGGCGATCAAGCCCGCGTCTTCCATGGCCTGCGCTCCGGCCTGGGTGGCCGGGTCGTCCAGGCTGATGTCGCTGGCCAGGCTGAAACGCTCCCACCAGGGCCGCAGCGGGGAATTGTCGGCAACCGACTTGAGCATGGCCTGGATTTCCGAGTCGCTGAACCGGGCCAGGAATTGCTTGTGGGTCAGCCGGCGCGGCGCGGCGACCTGGACATCGACCGACCAGGCGAAAGCCTGAACGCTGGCGACATCGGTCAGCGTGTCCAGCGCAAGCTCGGCGGCGCTGGACGACCGGCGGATCGCCTCGCGCTCGGCCAGAACCGCGTCCACCTCGGCCAGGCTGCCCCAGCCGGCGGTTTCGCGTTCGCGGGCGCGCTCCAGCTTCCATGCGGTCGCCTCTATCAGCCGGGCCGCCTCGGCCTTGATGCGGGCTTTACGGCCGGACTTGGCTTGAGCCAGCTGCGCGGTCCTGTCTTGTTTAACCGTTACGCCATCGTCGGACAGGTACAAACTACCCATGTCATCGGTTTCCACGTCTGGAGAGATGTGGTCCGCGTCCACCAACAGGCCTTGCCCGTGGTATCCATCGAAAACGCCTTCCACGCACCCGATGCAGCGACGGGTGGTCTTGTCGAAAATAAATTGCTTCATGGAGATCTTCCTTATGCCGGCAGCGCGATATAGGCGATTTCACACGCCTGGTAGACACGGATTTGCAAAGTGGAAGCGCAGCGGCGCATCGGCAGACGTGGCGCGGACGACAAACCAGAGTGGTTGTACGGGTTCGCATTGCGCTCCGCGAAATTGATCTGCGCGCCGTCAAACAGCATCCATTCATTGACGCTATTGCCCTCCCCCCAGCCCGCTACGCCCGCCTTGGTGGTCAAGCGCACAAACAGCGTGATGCCGGAACGCAGCGTATTGACGGCGCTCCAAAGCTGGGTGGAGGTGTAGCTGATCTTTGTCGTCAATGGCGACGCATACAGCGCATTCATGGCGACGTCCGATGCGTTCAGGGCGTTCATCGCCGTCGCAGACGCAGCCAGCACCGTCATCGCCGCCGCAGATGCCGCTAGTACCGTCATCGCAGTGGAAGATGCCGCCACAGCGGCCAAGGCGGCCGGCGAAGCGATCACGGCGGCAAGGTCTGCGATGGTTTGCGCGTCCTGTCCCGCGATGCCAGACGCCAGCTTGCCGACCGCCATCGAGCTGCCGCCGATGATGCTCATGGCCGTGGTCGACCCCAGCAGAGCCGACCGCGCGACCTGGCTGGCTGCCAGCACGTTCATCGCTGTATTGGAGGCCACGATGGCGCTCATCGCCGGAGTAGAGGCGACCACGACGCCTATCGCAGCCGCAGAAGACGCGATCATAGCCATCGCCACAGCGGAGGCGGCCACTGCAGTCATGACAGCCGACGATCCGGCTAGTATCGGCATGGCAACCACAGACGTCGTCAATGCATTCATTGCCACTACGGAGGCGACCACCGCAGCCGTCGCAGACTGAGAGGCGACGATGATATTCATCGCCAGCGGGGAAGCCGCCACCACAGTCATTGCATTAGAAGACCCCGCCACCGCCGCCAGCGCCGTCGCCGAGGCGACCACGATAGCCATCGCCGTCGTCGAGGAGGCGATGGCGAACATCGCCGCGGCCGAGGCCGCCAGCGCGTTCATCGCCGGCGTCGATGCCGCCAGCGCCGTCATGGCGATGGTGGAGGCGGAAACGATGGCCATCGCCGTCGAGGACGCCGCCACGGCGGACATGGCGATCGCGCTGCCCGCCAGCGCCTTCATCGCCGTGGCGCTGAGCGCCAGCTGGCCGATCGCCTGCGCATTGTCGGCGATCGACGCCGTGGCCGGGCCATTGGCGGCCAGCAGTGCCATGGCGGCGGCGCTGCCGGCGATGGCAGCCATGATGGGCGCGCTGGCCGCCAGCGCCTTGACCGCGCGGGTGGACATCAGCAATTGGCCGAAGCGCGCGCTGTTGGCGGCGTCTTGCAGATGGTTGTCCAGATCCGCCGCCGTCATGTCCAGCAGATAATCGATATCCAGCGCGTCCAGATTGCCGACATAGCTGTAGGCCTTGAGCAGCGCCGACTGCATCACCAGATCGCTTGCGCCGGCGTTGCCGAAATCGGCCGCCAGCAGTTGGCCCTTGATCCGCGCCAGCAGCTGGCCGCGGTAATCCTGTAAGTCTTTAGACATGGTTCCTCCAGGCTACAAGCCGGCGCAAGCCAGCGCCGCCAGGTTTGTCAATCGCGCGTCGTGCTCGGCCATCCGGGCATTGACGGCGTTCTTGTGCTCCAGCAGCTGGGCGGCGGCTTGATCGAGATCGCCGCGCTCGCGCTTGATGGCGGCCACCAGCTCTTGCAAGGTGTCGAGGTTGAGATCGTCGCTGGCCAACAGCGCGTCCAGGCCGGCGATCTTCTGATCCAGCGCGGAAAAGGCGTCGCGGATGCGCAGCACATCCTCGGCCAGGCTATTGGCCGGATGCGGCAGCGGCAGGTTGAGATGGGGCGTCGTCAGGATGTCCGGCATATCGCCTCCTACAGCACGATGACGCGCAGCTTGCGCACGCGCGGCCGCGCGGCGCTGTTGCCGCTCAGCGTCAGCTTGACCCGCACCATCGCTTCGCTGATCGAGGCCAGTTCGTGCGTCATCTCCATCCAGCCGTCGCCCTGCGGCTTGCTGCCTTGATAGGCCACCGGCTGGAACACGTCGCTGGGATCGATGCCGGAGGCGGTCACCGCCACGCCGGCGCCGGCCGGGATCAGCGCCTCGAACACCACGCGCACGCGGGCATTGTTGCCGGCGGGAATGGCGCGGCTGACGTAGTCGGCGCTTTGCGCCACCTGGCCGCTGACCAGCTGAGTGCCCGGAAACAGCACTGGCGACGCTTGCTCGGTGCCGAGCAGGCGGGCAGTGACGCTGACCTGGCCGCTCAAGGGCGCGGGCAAGCGCACCGGCTGGCTGTCCGCCACCTGCACCACGCCGCCGTCCGGCAGGCCCAGGCTGTATTCGACCCGCGCGGACGCCACGGGGCTGTCCGACAACGACAGCAGCATCAGATCGGTGGCGTTCTGCACCGCCACCTTGCCCAGATCCAGCGTCTTGACCGTGACCGCATAGCTGGCGGCCAGCAGGCGGAACGCCATGTCGCGGTCCTGGTGCGCGGTCCAGGTGCTGGCATTGCTGGACGACAACAGCACGCCCACCTGGTAGGGCTGGCTGGTCACCCAGCGGTTGGCCGCACTGTCCCACTTGCCCAGCTCGGCGATGGCCAGCGCGGCGTCGGCATCGTCGCACAGCGCCACCAGCGCGTATTCGACGCTGCCTTGCAGCCACACCGGCGCGACAAACTGGAAGCGGGTGGGGCCGGCCAGCGAGATGTCCGCCGGCTGCAGACGCGCCTCCGCCAGCACCGCGCGGGTGGGCACGCCGCTGGCGGTCTCGCGGATTTGCACCACTACCGGGCTGGCGCCTTTGGCGGTGAACCACAGTTCGACGCCGCCCAGCTGGGTATCGGCATTCAGCGTGAAGGTTTGCGCCAGCGGGTCGACCTGCCAGCGGGTTTCGGTAATCCGAGTCACCAGACGGCGCAAGTTGGTTTGCAGCTCGCCCTGGCCGACAAACACGGCCTCGCCGCGGCTGCCGCCGGCGCCGATGAACTCGACGCGCTTGGCGCCGGCCGGCACGCCGGCGGGGATGGTGAACTTGCCGGCAAGCACGCCGGCGCTATTGGCATTGAGAGGCATGGTTGCTCCTTATTGGGCGACGGGCGTGACGCTGATGCCATCGAATTTGAGGCTGGACAAGGCTTCGTTGGGGCCGAAGCCGGACACCGTGAAACCGACGTCGATCGCGCGCAGGGTTTCAAGCGCCCGGCGGCTGGTGGAAAGCAGCATGTCGTCGGTGGATTGGCTGATGCTGGAGCGGTTGCCGTAGCCTATGGTCAAGCGCTCGGTCATCGGGCTGGCCCAGCTGGTCTGCGTCTCGGTCCAGCGATCCACCGCCGGGGTCAAGGTAACGGGCGCGGGCAGCGGATCGAAGGCCAGATAGGGATTCACCTTCATGCTGCCGGTGCGCATGGGCTGCTCCATCACCGGCGACAGGCTGAAGTCCAGGCTGACGCGCGCCGCCACATCGCCAGGCAGGGCCGAGACGCCGGCGCGGATGGGCAGGGTCAGCTCTCCGCCGACGATGGCCGCGGTCTGGGCGATGCCGGCGTCGCGCATGCCGTCGGACAAGAAGGGATCGACGAACAAGCCCTTCTTGGCGCCGGACTCGCGCAATTGGGCATCGGCGCTCAGCGCCTGCTGGGCGATCAACTCGGCCATATGGTCGAGGCGGCCTTGCAGCCCGGCCAGGTCCGACATCGGCACCACCCGCACGCCGTCGTTGCTGACCTGGCGATCGCCGCTCCAGTTCTGCGCGACCGAGGCCAGCGGCAGCAAGGCGGCCGGCACCGTCGGCGGCTGGGGATTCCAGTCGGCCGCCACGCCCTTGATCCACACCAGCTTGCCGTCGGCGCCGATGGCCAGGCGATCTATCCGCGGCAGCTTCTGGCTATAGCTGACCAAGACTAGGCTGCCCGGCACCGCGCCCGCCACGGTGAAGCCGGTCGCATCGGCCTGGGCCGGCTGCGCCGCGGCGATGAACTGGTAGCGCGCCGTATAAGTGCTGCCCGGCGCCGGCTCATTGCCCGGCAGGGTCCAGTCCAGCTTGCCGGCGTTGAGCTTGTAATCGGTGCCCGCCGCGTAAACCGTCGCGCCCTGTTTGACTTCCAGCACCGAAATGACCGAGGTGTCCGGCAACGGGTCCTGCGCGCCGGTGTAGCCGCCATGGGTGAGCGTGACGGTCACTTCCTTGGTGATGCGCACCTGGCTGATGGCGGCTACCGGCGCGCGATCCAGATTGATGCGCTGCGCGTCGCCGCTGGCGCTGGTATGCGGCTCGCTGTCTATCTGCCGCAAATCGGGGGCGGCGGCATACACCAGCCGGCGCGAGGTGTTCAATTCCACGCCATAGCCGTTGACGCGGGCGCGGCCTTCGCTGACGGTGTAGACCTGTTCGCCGCTCGGCAAATCGGCGGCGGCGGCCACGGACAAGCCGGAAACGACATAAGAGCCGCCGGAGCTGTCGCGGTCGTAGCGCGCCAGCGCCTGGGTGACGCCGTCCAGCTGCGGCGGCGGCTCCTTGGCGCGCAGCACGCCGTTTTCCACTTGATAGACCGGGAAAAACTCGCCCGGCTGCCCATCGCCGGCATAGCCCCACACCGCCTCCACCTTGAGGCGGGCGGCGCCGGCTTCCTGGTAGTTGCGCGCGCCCACCGCCGGATCGCGCAGGCTGGGGTCTTCCAGCTCGGTCACCACGCTGTCTTGCAAGTACAAACCCACCGCAATCACGCCGATGACAGGCAGCGTCAGCTTTTTCGGCGCCACGCCGCGCACGGCGCCTTTGAGATAGACGGCGCCGGCTTCGCAGACGGTGTCGCCGCTGTCGGCCTGCACCACGATGCGGGCGTCGCGCACCACATTGCCGTCGCGGAACATGGCGTCGGCCACGCCCTGGATGCGGGCGGCCAGACCGGACTGGACTTCATTGAATTCAGCCGCCTGCACCGCGTAACCCACCCGGAACAGGTGCGCGTCGAAATGCTTGGCCGGATCGAAACGGTTGTAGTAACCGTCGGGCATATTAGACATGGCTGCTGTCCTTACAGGGAAATGACGTGTTCGAAAGTCTCGCGCGTGGCGGGCGAGCGATGGATGGGCGTGATGCGCTCCAGCGCCACCAGGGTGCCGGGCGACACCATCTGGTCTGGCGTGAAATAGCGCTGTCCGGCCGGCAAATCCGGCTTGGTGTGGGTGCCGGCGAATACGGCGACCTCGCGGATCACCGAGGCGGCGGCGTCGCCGAACTCGAAAGCGATGCGCAGCAGCAGGTGGCGGGTCGGATCGGCGGATACCCGGTAACGGCCGGTGGGCACCACGACTTCGCCAGCCGGATCTTCGGTGACGAAGCGCACCTCGGTGATGAGCCGGCGGCCGACTTCCGACAGCAGCGCCGTGGCGTCCACCGGCTCGGGAACCGGCTTGTCGTCCCAGGCGGCGTCGCCGACGCCCCAGGCGAAATGCAGCGTCTGGGAAGCCAGCGCGGCGGCCAGCGCCGTCCGGCCGCTATGGGTCAGAGTTGCCATTCGATGTTTCTCCTCATGGGTTCAGGGTGTGATGGGTGAGACTGCTGTCGCCGCGCCAGCTGCGGTCGTCCCAGGCGCCCAGCCAGCGGTAGGCGCCGGCGCGCGGCCCGATGCCGGACGTGCCGCCGCCATGCAGGCGATAGGTCGCGCCGCTGCCGGTCGACAGGGAGAACGGCTGGTCCGACCAGCGCAAACCGCCGCCCAGCCGGACGGAGCCGCGCCAATCGGCCCAGGCTGCGCTGCGGGCATGGCGCGCGCTGACGACGGCGGTCTGGTCTGGACAGACCGTCGCCGAGCCATGCGCGGCGATTTGCACCGCCTCGATGGGAAAGCGCGCGCGGCCGGGATCGAATTCGGACAGCCGCGACGCGGGGTCGGACCAGATAAAGCGATTGGCCGCGGTTTCGGCATAGCCGCCGAAACGGGTATTCGGTTCGCCAAGGCGCGCGTCTTCGGACAACGCCAGAGCGGCGCGGGCGATGCGGCGGTGCGGCGTCATCGGCATCCAGCGTCCCCACTGCCGGGCGTCCCAGCCGCCGCGCCAGGCCGGCGCGGGCGGATTGCCCGCCAGGATGACCGGATTGCGCAAGCCTTGGGCATTGCCCAAGCCGATCAAGCGGCTATGCATCACCGGGTGGTTGAGCACTGGCGCGTCGCCGAAACGGAAGATGCCGTAGCGCAGCACGTCGGGATAGAACACCCGGGAGACATGCCGCCGCCCGCGCGCGGAAAGCACGCCGCTCTCCTCCCTCGTCGCGGCGAGCGGCAACAAACGTCCAAAACTCAGCTGCACGCCATCGCGCCACACGCCGGAATCGTCGGAGAGAAACGCATCCGACCAAAGACCGGATTGCGAGGCGCGCAGCAAGCGCCGGTCGTAGCCGCCATACAGCCGCGCCAGATGCGAACGGGCCGGCGCGGCAAAACGGACCAGTTCCAGCACCGTCAGCAAGGCCTCGCCATCCGCCGGCGCGCCGAGCTCCAGCTGGAACTCCGCCCAGCGGCTGGCCGTGCCGGTCCTATCCTCCACCCGGCCCGAAAATCCGGCCCACGACAGCGCGGTTTCCACCGCCCAGGGCGAGCCCTTGGCCCGGTGCCAGGCGACGGCGTCCTTGAGCGCCCGCCGCTTGGCCGCCGCGTCGGGCAGATAGGCCCACAACGGGCCCACCACATTGAACTGTTCGGCCAGCAAAGGTAGCAGCCCTTCCGGCGCCTGATCCACCAGGTACAGCAGCAGCGGCGCCAGATCGAGTCTCATCAGCCGCGCGGCGAGGGCATCGAAGGCCGGTCCACGGACATCGCTCGCCAGCGGCGGCACAAGCAGATCAGTCATCGCTCACCACCTTGCCCAGCGTCACCGTCACCGCTGCGCAACGCGGCCATTCCGCCGCCGACAACACCCGCTTGTCGGCAGGCTCCAGCACGCGGACGTCGTACAGGCCGTCGATATCGTTCAAGGCGGTCTTGATCTGCGAGGGCACGATGTCGCCGCCCAGCCGGCGCGCCAGGTTGGCCGCGAAGCCCTGGCAGCGCTCCTTGGCCACCCGGCACACCAGGTCCGGGATGCGGGTGGCCAGCACATCGATTTCCAGATGTATGGCGTACTCGACCACCTGGGCCGGCGCCACTTCTATCCTGTCGTTGATCATCCGCGCCTTGCCGTCTTCCAGGGCGGCCTGGATGCGCCGGATGGTTTCCGGCGCGGGCGCGCCGTCCCGCCCCAGCACCACCACCCGCACCGTGCCGTCGGGCCGCGGCGACGTCACCCGCACATCGACGGCATCTGCCGACGCCGTCAGCGCCGCCAAGCGGTAGCGATTGGCCGAGCCCCAGGAGTAGGCCTCCGGCGCCAGACGGATGCGCTGGCGCAAGCGCTCATCGTCCTCCGCCTCTTCCCCGCCGCTGGGCGCCTCGATGCCGGCCACCGCCACCGGCAGGCCGACATCATCCAGCAAGAGATTCAGATCGCCGGCCTGCAGCTGATTGCCGATCTCGCCCGGCACGCAGGCGATCACCTCGCACTCCCGCTCCTGCGGCTGCTCGGTCAAGTCCACCGTCACAGACGACGTGGTCTGAAACCACACCTCGGCCGTGCCGGCGATGCGCGCGCCTATCGGCACCAGCGCTTGTTTCAAGCCTTTCGCCTGCGCCGGGAAGAGCAGCCGCACCTTGGCCGTCGCGGGCCGGGCCGGCTGGCGGACGATGCCCACCAGTTCGCCCAGATAATCCAGCATCGGCGCGCGGGCGAAGGCCACCAGGTTTTGCCGCCCCGCATCATTGAACGCCGCGCGCATCAGGCTTTCGCGGTAGGCGAACAGATCGATCAGCAATTGCTCCACCTGGCCGGGATACAAGGGTTTGCCCGCCATCTGCTGATAGGCATCCGCCATTTCGGCGGAGAGTATCCTGGGGTCGTCGACGATGAATTTAGGCAAGTCGGCGGCGGCGAGGCTGGGCTGCCGGTTGGCCAGCATCTGCGTCAGCAACTGCTCCATCTGCTGCGGATAGCGCTCTTGTCCGCCCAGTTTCAAATAGGCGTCGGCCAAGGCGCTGGCCGCGGCGGCCGGATCGGCCAGCGGCGGCTTGAGCGGCTCGGAGGGGGTCTGGCTCATGGTCTGGTCCTTAGTGGATGGCGCGCGAAGCGCATGCCGGCCGCCGCGATGGGCGCGGCGCAGGGTAGAAATGACGAAATCATATAAAGCCGCGGCAATGAGGGCTTTTAAACGGCTTTAGGAAACGCTGACGCGCCGCGCGGCGGCAAGGTGACGGTCTCGCGGACCAGTTGGCCGCCCGCCCAATTGAGCGGGCCCGCGCCCAGCCAGCGGGTCTGCCGGTAGGGGTAGATCGTGGCGCGCTCCGACCCGCCCTGGCTCGCCGCCAGGCAGAGCGTGTTTTGCTGGCGGATTTCGCCGATGCGGTAGGGATAAACCGTCGCCAGCTCGCCGCCTTCCGCCGTAGCGGCCAGCCAGGGCAAGCGGTCCTGCCGCTCGTAGCGCAGCGTCAGCCCCTCCAACGTGGAGCGGGCGTTGCGGTATTGCTCCAGCATCTGGCGGAAGGCGTGGTAGGTGGACTCGGTCAGCGCGCCGCCGGCCAGGTCCAGCTCAATGCGAAAGTGATAAGGCTCGCCCTGATACTCGAACCATTCGCTGATGCGGCCGTTCAGGCCCAGCGTGGCCAGCACCTGGACCAAGGCCCAGCGCGTGCCTTTGCTGCGATGCAAGGCGATGGCGCGGCGGATCAGCTGGCGGCGCTGCGCGTCGGTTTGCGCCAACAGCCAGCCCTCATCGCCGGACACGTGCAATTGCTCGGCCAGCAAGGGCAGCCACTCCGTCTGCACGCTGTCTATCAGGTAGACCAGAAAAGGCGGCAGCTCGATGGCCTGGCAACGCTGGCTCAGCCCGGCGATGGACGACAGGCGGCCGTCCGCCGCCAGCATGGTGGGGAGGATATCGGTCATGAGGGGTGCTCCGCAGCCCGAGCGCGGACGCTTGCGCATCCGCGCGGGCGGGAAAGAAGCGGCGGAACGCCGCCAGGAAACTTAACGGGAGAACAGCTTGAGCGGCGCGCGCCACAGGCTGGCTTTGGCCGCGGCATCGGCCGGCGAGGCATCCGGCGCGCCGGCCTCTACTGCCTGCAACTGCGCCAAGGCGCTGTCGGCGGCGGCCTGAACGGCATCCAGGCTGGTCGCGTTGCGCACCGCCTCCTTGCCCTTCAGCCGAATGGCGCGGATGGCGGCCAGCGCCTGATCCGCCGCCATCGCCTTGGCCAGGATGCCATCGGCCGCATCCTTGCCGGACAGGCTCTTGGCGTCTGCCCAGGCCTGCACGCTGGCCGGCGCGTCGCCCTTGTAGCCGGCATCCTTATACGCCTGGGCGTCGGCGGCGGCGCGCTGGTATTCCCAGGCACGCAGCTCATTGCCGGCGTAAGGCTGGCCGGCTGCGTCAGCGGCGGCGTCCAGGCGGATACCGATCTCGGTCTTCATCTGGGTTAGCGCCGCGATCTGCCTCTCAGCGGAGAACTGCCAAGCCGCGCCATCCCAAATGTGATCCGGACTGGGTTGCACCGGACGCAGCTCGCCATCGTAGGCCAGCAAGTCTTGTATGATTTTCATCGCACGATCTCCCAAGTCAGCAAAGCATTGACGCAGTTGGCGAAGCTGATCGCCAAACCCAAGTCATAGTCGGCTTGCAAAAGATTCTTAGTCGCCTCCCCCATCAAGTGCTCATCGCCATTGGCCCCCGTCAAATCACCAAGCTGATGCTCCAACTGCAGCACCTGCCACATAGACTTGCCCGTGACATGCTCAAACATGCCCGTGCTAGTCGATACAGTGGCATCGCCCACGACATTGCTTGTGGTCAGGATTCCGCTCGTATTGATGGTCCAATTCAAAGAACTGCCAGTTACATAACTGCTACCATTCGGGCCACTGGGAGCGGCATACCAATATGCATACCCGGTCCAACCCGCAGAGCCATGTATGACAGTTGAAATGGCTGCTGGATGCGGCGTGACAATCCCAGCGGATATGCGTCCCATCCGCATAAACGGATCAAATGGCATATAAATGGTTCCGTTGCCATTCATCGTCGCCGACCAACTGTTTTCCCCGCGGTTGATCACCCTCTGCACTATCGGCAAGGCGCCTGGCGCGCCGGTCAATATGCGGGCAAGGCAAATATCCAGCACCGTGGAGTAAAACCCGCCACCGCCTCCGCCATTGGGGCTGCCTTTCAAGCCGTCCGGTTTCGCATCATTCAATTGTCCACGCTGCACATAGATCATCAAACCGCCAGACCCCGCCTGGGCGCGTAAGTAATATTCGGCATTAGCTTGCAACACCGGACTGGTCCATGCGGAAGTCGCAAATGAACGGACGCGGCCGCTTTGCCCTACGACCACCTCCTGCGCCAAGGCCAGCGTCACACCCGCCGGTATTGAGACAGTACTCCCTTGCCCTGCTACTGCGGCGGCCGTTACCGTCAGACGGTTATCCGGTGTACCAATCACCGGTAAAGACAAGGCGGACAACGGCAAAGCAAGGTCCGCGCTCAAACCATAGTCATCAGCAGACGATGGGTTATTGCCCCCCACCACCAGCCCCCGCGCATTGACGGTGACGCTGCGATAAGTGCCCGCCGCCACGCCGGTATTGCCGCCCAGCATGACAAAGCTCAGAGGCGTAGCGCCTAGCGAAATCGGCGATGGCGTCGTCAATTGCCAAATCGCCCCGCCATTCACCGCGCCCTGCTCCACCGCCACGAACAGGCCGGGCGTCACTTCGATGCTGGCGTTGGAGTCCACCGCGCGCGCCCAGTTGCCGGCGGAAGCGACGTAGATGCCGTTGTCCGCGCCATTGGCCTGGTTCTTGGCCAATACGCGGTCGCCGGCTTGCAGCGCCACGCCATCCACGGCTTGCAGGCCGGACAAGGCGATGGCGGCCGTGGTGGCGGCGCGGACCGATGGCTTGCCGTCCAGCTTGGCCAGCTCCTCGGCGATGCGCTGATCGACGGTGGCGCGGGTGGCCAGCACCACGCTCGGATCCACCTGCAGCGTCACCGCGGCGGCGTTGCTCACCTCCATGATCAGCCGCACATACAGCTGCTTGTTGGCGCCGTCGGCCAGCACCGGCTTGTAACTTTCCGGGAATTTGCCGACCGCGATCAGCGCGCCGTCGGCGTCGAACACGCCGACTTCGCGGATGGTGAAGCCGCCCACCGCGTCCGGGATCACCAGTTCGGCGATGATCCAGTTGGGGTTTTGCGGATCGGTGGACAGATTGTTCAGCGGCGCGCGCCATACCTCATGCTTGAGCGCGGCCTGCGCCTCGCTGGGGGAGTAGTAGCCGCCGTTGTCGCCGTCGCCCACCGCCATATGGGTGAGCTTGAGCGGCGCGCCGCCAGTAGCCGCCGCCGCCAGCTTGTTCTTGCCGACGGCGGTCAGGATGGTGAAAAAGTCGTTGCTCATGCTAGCTCCTGGGAAAGAAAAGTCTTACAGCGGCGCGGAGGTCGGCGAGCTGGGGCCCTGCGCTTGGTGGATGTGGCCGACCAGGCTCTTGCCGCTGGCCGTGACGTCGCCGCCGCTGACCGTCACGCTGCCTTGGGACACTTTCATGTCGCCGCTGACGCTGGCCCCGCTGCCGCCGGAAATAGCCAGGCC
Organism: Chromobacterium sp. IIBBL 290-4; assembly: GCF_024207115.1. NCBI lineage: Bacteria > Pseudomonadati > Pseudomonadota > Betaproteobacteria > Neisseriales > Chromobacteriaceae > Chromobacterium > Chromobacterium sp. IIBBL 290-4. The sequence goes on along the minus strand of NZ_CP100128.1, from coordinate 1,782,031 downwards.
GCCCTGGCCGGTGATGGCGCCTTGCACCGTCAACGTGCCGCTGATCTCTGTGGCCGGCGCGTTGATGCTGACCTTGCTGCCGGCCTTGATGGTGATGGTGTTGCCGCCTTCTATCAGCACGGCGTCGTCGGAATGGCCGGTCAGATTGTTTTTGGTTCTGAGGGTGATGTCGGCCTGCGTCTCCACCACCACATGCTGCACGCCGCCGTTCACCGTCAGCTGATGGGCCTTGCGGTCGTATTCCAGCACCGCGCCGTCGTTGAAGCGGCGCTGCCACTTGTCCTGGCTGTTGACGTCGGTCTTGTCCACATCGGAAAAAATGGCGCCCAGCACCACGCCGTCTTCGCCGCGGGCGTCCAGCAGCACCGCCACCTGCTCGCCCTTGTCCAGCATCCAGTAGTCCTTGTCCTGCAGGCTCTTGCGGGTCAATACCGGCAGCCAGGCGGTTTCCAGTCCGCCTAATTCCGGCAGAATCACCCGCACCTTGTGGCGCTGGATGTCCATATCGGACACGCTGCCGAATTTCAGCGTCGCCAGCGCGTTGCTGAGGGAGATGTCGTTCATGTGAGCTCCTTGGCGGCGGGCGCGGCCCGCTTCAGATCGAGTTCGCACAGATAGCCGTCCTGCCGCGACAGCCGGTGGCGGGCGCGCTCTATCAGGTAGCGGCCGGACAGTTTGCCGAAGCCGGACAGCTCGACATTGCGCCCCGCCGCCAGCTGCGGCGCGCCGTCCACGGTGACGCTCAGCTGGGTGCGCTCCAGCTGGCGGCGCTCCATCTCGGCCTTGGCCTGCTGCTCGGCCTGGGTTTTGCCGCCGCTCTTGCGCGTCAGCTTGACCACGTCGGCGCTGCTGGCCTTGCCGCCCGGCGCGCGCGCGTCGGCCGCCACCCGCGCGGTTTGCAGCTTGCGGGTTTGGGTATCGTGGTAGCTCACCTCCACCGCGCTGGGCACCTGGGACAGCTGGTCGCGGGCGCGCCAGCTGATCAGGTCCGCCGGGCTGAAGGTCCGGACCCCGGCCTCGTCCAGCAGGGCGCCGCGCTTCCAGAACACCAGCTTGCGGTTGTTGTCCATCACCTTGCAGACATAGCCGTAATTGCCGGCCACGCGCTGCAGGAAGGCCAGGTCGGTTTCGTGGTATTGGGTGAGCCGGTCGATCTCTACCGCTTCGATCTTGCCTTCCAGCTTCATGCCGTGCAGGCCGGCGATCTGCTGCGCCAGCTGCTGCAGCGATTTCTTTTCATAAGCGCGGCCCTGGCGGGTGCGCAGCGGGTGCTGCACGCCGGTGGCCAGCGCCCGGATGTGGACGGTGGATGGCGGCGCGCTGTACTCCACCTCGTCCACATCGAAACTGCCCATAGACACCAGCGCCTGGCCGCGATAGCCCAGCTTGAAATCCAGCGTGGCGCCTTTGTCCGGGTACCAGCCGTTCAGCCAGCGGCCGTCGCTGTCCTCCAGCTCGACTTCCAGCTCGTCCGACTCGCCCGACAAATGATCGGTGTAGCTGATGTTGAGGGCGTACAGCGCGATATCCGCGGTGATGGACTTGCCGTTGTAGCTGAGCTCGAAGACCGGCGCGGCCACATCGAGGCGGCGGGCGCTCATGCGCGCCTCCACGGCGGCAGCTGATCGGTCAGAACGTCGTCCTTGGCCTCCAGCAGCGGGATGGCCAGTTGCAGGCCGCCGGGCAGCGTCTCGCAGATCGGCGCTTGCGGGTTGGCGGCGATCAGCATCACCATCTGCCCCACGTCGCCGTAGTAGTGCCAGGCGATCTGATCCCAGCGTTCGCCTTCCTTGCACGTGTGTTTGAGAAACATGATTGATCACTCCAGAATGCGGCGCACCGCGGTTTGCGCAGCCAGCAAGGCCATTTGCCGGTCTCGGCTTTGCCAGTCCTTGTCGATGTCCTGCAGCGCGCCGGCGGCTTCTTTCAATTTGTCGGCCACGTTGTCCTGCGTGCAGCCGCCCAGCGACTTGCCCAGGCTGACCAGCTTCGCGCCGGTGTCCCGCATCGGCTGGACCAAGGGCTGTATGGTCTCAGCCAGGTGCGCGTAGGGCTGGATGAAGTCGTTCAGACGGTTGGCGCACTGCGCCAGGCCCGGCGCCGCCACCTGCGCGTCGTTGATCAGTTTCGGCACTCGCGCGAATGCGGACAGCGGATCGCGTCCCGCCTGGTCTTTGAGCTCGCGCACGTCGTTGACCACGGTTCTGACCTTGTCGGCCAGATTCTTGGCCTGCGACACCGCCTGGGTCAGGCCGCTCAGATTGGGCCGCAGCCCGGCGCCCGGCGCCAGCTGGTTCACCTTGGCCTGCGCCAGGCCGCTGATGGTGCCTAGCAGGCCCGGCCGCGCCCCCGCTGCCGGCTGGCCGCCGAACTCGCGCAGCGACAGCTGCGCCTCCACCGCGATCAAATTGCCGCTGCGGTCGGTTTGGCGGCCGGTGCTGGTCAGCTCGGTGATCACAAAGTGGCCTTTGTGATCGCCATTGCCCAACACCAGCGCCAGCGCCTGGTGCTGCTGCCGCGCCGCGTGCAGCCGCTGCAGCTCGCCGTCCGGATCGCAATAGGCGGCATGCAGCACCAGGTCGATGCGGATTTCGTCCAGCCTATCGCCGACGAATTGCAGCACCGGCTTGCCGCCGATGCGGCCGTGCTCGGCGTAGTCGCTGCCGCCGCGCTGTTCCAGCCCGTCGAAATAGCTGATCAGATCAAACTCGATGTCACCCAGTACCGCGTACATCGCTCGCTCCTTGTGTCATGTGGTTCTCCTCAGCCGCGTCCGGCGTAATTGCGCCGCATGCGGTCGGACTCGTAGCGCTTCATCAGCCGTTCGAATTCGGCGAAAGACAACTGCATCGCCTGCTGAACCTGTTGTTTCACGCCCGCGCCCTGGCCGCCGCTCACGGTGATGTGCGGAGAGAAAGTGATGTTGAACACCGCGCCGCCGGCTGGCTTCGCGCCCTTTCCCGATGGCTGCTGGGCGCGCTGCAAGCGTTGCGCCTGCTCGCGGGCGCGCGCCGCCACTTCCATTTGCGCCGCCGGCCGTCTGCTTGCAGGCTTGGCCGCAGGTGCTTTCGCCGCTTTGGCGGTGGCGACGGGTTTGGCGGTGGGAACCGGTTTGGGCGCGGCCACCGGCTTGACGAGGGCGAGCGGTTTGGCCTGGGTCTTTTTGACGGCGGCGGCCGGCTTGTCGGGTTTGGCGAGCGACTTGCCGATGTACTCGCCCAACATTTCGCCGCCCTTTTGCCCCACCCAGCTGCCCAGCTGCTGGCCGACTATGGTGCCGACCGGCCCCAGGAAGCTGCCTATCGCCGCGCCTGCCGCGCCACCGGCCATTGAACCGACCGTGCCGCCTATCGCCTTGCCATAGGCCGCCGATTTGGCTTGCGCGCTCATCTTGGATTGATGGATATCCGCCAGGTCCGAGGCCAGCCCCACCACGTCGCCGACCACGCCCAACTTCTTCATCGCGCCTTTGACCACCTTGCCGGCGCTCAGCGCGCTCTTCAGCGATTTGCCGCCCGCCAGCGCGCCTTCGGTCTGGCGCAAGGCCTTCATGGCGCCGCTTTCCTTCAGCGCCGCGCCCGGTTTGAGCGCGCGCGCGGCGGCGGGCTTGACTGCCGCCTTGGGCTTGGGCGGCGCCGCGCGTTTGCTCGCGGAGGCCGTCTTTTCCACGCCCTTGGCCGTCGGTTTGGCCGCTCTGCCCTCAGATGCCGGCTTCGCCTCGCCCTTCCCTGCGCGGCGCGTGGTCGGTTTGGCCCGCTCTTCCGTCTTGCCGGCTTTGCCCTTGCCCTTCTTGTCGCCGGCCTTGCCGTCTTGCTTTCCTTTCGGCTTGCGCTCGCCTTCGTCCTCGGCGTCATCCTTCAAGAAGCTGATGCCGGCGGCCAGCAAGCGCTTGGGCATCGAACCCTTGGTCTTGCGGAAGCGGTTTAGCGCGGAATTGCCTCTCCCCAGATAGTCCGCCGCCGTTTCGCTGTATTCATTGGCCTTGTCCAGCCACTCCAGCGCCTTGTCGGTGTCCGGCAGGCGGTTGCCCAGCATGGGGTTGAGCTTGGCGCGCGCCGCCTCGTACGCCTTGCGGCCGCTGTCGGTGCGCAAGGCTTTGGCCGCGCCGCCGGTCAGTTTCTCGCTGGTTTCGCTGAGTTTCTTCAGCTTGGCGGTGCCGTAGACCGACTTGTCCAACCAGGACGACGCGGTCGAACCCGGTTTGATATCCGGTTTCGAATCGGAGCGTTTGCCTCTCCCCTTGTTCTCAGGCTTGCGTGGCGGCGCGCCTTTGCGCTTGTCCTTGGATGGAGCCGACTGGGTTTTGGCATCCGGCTTCTTGGACTTTGTAACCGACGAGCCCGGCTTGGTTTTGGCGTCCGGCTTCTTGGATTTCGGAACCGACGAGCCCGGCTTGGTTTTGGCATCCGGCTTCTTGGATTTTGGAACCGACGAGCCCGGCTTGGTTTTGGCGTCCGGCTTCTTGGATTTCGGAATCGACGAGCCCGGCTTGGTTTTGGCGTCCGGCTTCTTGGACTTTGGAACCGACGAGCCTGGCTTGGTTTTGGCATCCGGCTTCTTGGACTTTGGAACCGACGAGCCTGGTTTGGTTTTGCTATTTGTCTTCTTGGATTTCGACACCGCCGAGCCTGGTGTTGCCTTGTCATCAGGCATGCCTCGCAGCCACTTGCCGGCCAATTCACCGCCTTTGGCTACCGCCTTGGCCACGCTTTCTGTGGTTTTCAGGCCGGAGAGGATTTTGTCGACGCTGGGCAGTTTGCCGCCCAGGCGGGCGTTGATTTTGCCGTGCAGCAGCTCGAATACCTTGCGGCCTTGACCTTCGGACAACAGTCCATGCGCCTTGCCGCTCAGATCGGCCACTTTGCCGCCCGCTTTTTGGGCAAAGTCGGCGGCGGCGATCAGATCTTGCCGCGTCGGCATCTTCGGCTTGAAGCCGGACAACTGCAGGCTGGGCAGTTTAAAGCCGCCACCCGTGCCATCCATGCCCCGCAGCCACTTGCCGGCCAGTTCGCCGCCTTTGGCTACCGCCTTGGCCACGCTTTCTGTGGTTTTCAGGCCGGAGAGGATTTTGTCGACGCTGGGCAGCTTGCCGCCCAGGCGGGCGTTGATTTTGCCGTGCAGTTGGTCGAAGAGTTTGCGGCCAGCGCCTTCAGACAGCAGTCCATGCGCTTTGCCGCTCAGATCGGCGACCGCGTTGCCTGCTTTATGGATGAAGTCGGCAGCCTGGATCAGTTCTTGCCGGGTAGGCAGCCTGAGTTTGCTAAGAGAGAGGGAGGTGGGATGGGCGGAGGGAGCGCGGGGCGCATCGGCGGAGGCGTCGCCTTTATCGCCGCTCTTGCGTTCGCCCTTCTTGCCGCCATGCGGGGCGGGACGCTGCCAATCCGCCGGCGGCATTTCGCGCTGGGTCTTGTCCTGATCGCGCCGCTGCCGCTCCACCTTTTCCTCAGCCAGGCGGATGACGGCATTGAGCCGGACCGAGGCCATCAGCTCGATCCGGCGGCTTTCTTGCAGATTCAGGGCGGATTGCAGCGCCCTGCCGCGGCGCAGGCTGGCCTGCCAAGCCTCGTGCTGGCGGGTCAGCCGGCCCAGCGACGATTCCAGCTGGCGGTGCTGCCGCTCCAGCCGCGGCATATCCAGCGCGGCGAAGGCTTGCCGGGCGCGTTCGACATTGGCGGCCAGGTCTTTTTGCGCGTCGGACAGCCGGAGGCTGCCTTTGCGCAGGTCGTCCATGGCGGAGCGGGCGGAACGGAAGGCGTTGTCGAACACCCCGGACAGCGTCGCGCCCACCTTCAGACCGACGAAAAACTCGCTAATCATGGTGTGTGCCTGTAATGGGGGAGAAATAAGACCGCCGGAGGGGTCGGCCCCGTCCTGGCTAAGCAGGCGGCGGCCGACGGGCGGGAGATCAGAGCGCGTCGAGCAAGGACTGCTCGCGTTCCTGGCGGCGCTGGACTTCGCGTTCGGCGACTTCGCACCAGAACCAGTAGTCGTCCATCGCCAGCGCGTCGATTTCAGACGGCGGCAGGGCCAGCACGGTCAGCAGCGCTTCGTCGCAAGTCCTGAGCGTGCCGGGCTCAGCCCACCATGTCGCGAAAGCTGTCGGCCAGCGCGCGGCTGTCGGCGATGTCCAATTGATCGATGTCCTCCAGGGTCAGGCCGGTCATGCGGGCGAACAGAAAGTCTTCCTGATCGGCGTCATCCTGGCTGTGCTGGTTGGCGGCCTTCAGGTCGGCGCGCTTCAGGCGCTTCAGTTCCAGCACTTCGATGCGTTCGCCGGCGGCATTGGTGAAGGGATATTGCAGCTTGAGTTGCATGATGGCTCCTTGAGCGGGTTGGGAATGGACTCATTGTCCCGTTTCCCCTGCCCGGGGTATGCGAAAGCGCTTTAGGAAAACGCTTGAAAACACCCCGCGGGACGCAGCCCGCGGAGCGCAGCGCTAAGGCTTAGCCGCCGATGTTCTGGCGATACACGTCCAGCATGTCGTTGCCGGCCACGCGGAAGATGTTGGCCATGTAATCCAGCTCCAGGATGTCCTCGCCGCCGATCACCTGCTTGATGTAGGTGGCGGTGAAGGCGGAGCTGAAGTCGGCGTTTTCATGCTGCTTGAAGTTGCCCATCGGGTTCTTCTTGAACATCACCGTCAGATAGGTCACCAGGCTGACCTGCTGCAGGCGGCCTTGCGAGCCGTAGGTTTCGATGTTGGAGCGGCATTGCAGCTGCACGGCCTGGAAGGGATTGGCGACGATCTTGGCCACGTCCTTGTACAGCGAATTCCACTTGATCTCGCCTTCCAGCTTGTCGAAGCCGGCGGGCAGCTCGATCTTGCCGACCATGCCCAGCGCCTTGTGCTCTTGCATGATGGCGGCCACATCGGGCAGCTTCACTTCTTCGGCGCGGCCCAGCAGCGAGTTGCCGTTGATGTAGATATTGGCGTTGGTGATGCGGTTGATTTCAATCTTGCCGGCCATGATTAATTGCCTCCCTTCAGGCTGAGCAGGTATTCCGAGGTGATTTCGGTTTCAAACGACAGACGTTCCAGCGGCGGCGCCACGGTGTACTTGTAGCTGATCAGCAGGTGGCCGGCGGACAGCTCGGTCTGCGGATTTCGCGACACATCGAACCAGGCCTTGAAGCCCAGCAGCGCGCCGTCGCCGATCAGCTTGCGGCCGTAGCCGTTCACCGACTCCACCAGCGAATCGATGGTGGCCTGGTTCAGCGGCATATCGATGTATTGCTGGCTGAAGTAGCGGATGGACTCGTTGATCACGTCGCCGGTGCGGCGCACGTTTTCAAAGTTGCGCATAGAGGTCACGGCCGGCCAGGCGGCGGTGCGGTTGCCCCACAGGCGGAAGCCGGTGCCGACGCTGTTGAACACGGTGGAGATGCCGACGGCGTTCAGCTGATTCACTTCGCTGTTCGGGTCGTCGATCATCGCGGTCAGCTGGCGCTCCACGCCCACCACGCCGGCCAGTTCCTGATTGGAACTGGACCACCAGAAGCCCTTGCTGTTGTCCACCTTGGCGCGCAGGCCGGCTGCGCGGGCCGACAGCGGGTCCAGACGCAGGCCGCCGTTGCCGTCCGCCACCATCACATAGGGGTAGCACAGGCGCACGCGGTCGCTGGAAGTGTTGAAATGGATGGTACCGGCAGGCGCCAACGGACCACGGCCCGCCAGCACATCGGTGAGGCTAGTGCCGATAGGCGCGTCGATGTAGGCGATGGCGTCCAGCTTGTCGGCCATGGCAGCCAACTCTGCGGCCACGCTGCTCTGGGTGCAGAAGCCCGGCGCGATCAGCAGCTTGGCGAAGAAGCCGAACTGGTTGAAGGTGTCTTGCAGCGCCTTGCCGCCATAGCGCTTGCCGGCCGCGTTGACGCCGCCGATGATGTCGGCCGCGGTCACCTTGCCCGGATCGGCGTAGTCATAACTCAGCGTCAGGTTGGCGCCGGCGGCGATGTTGCCGGCTTTCAGACGGGTAATCTTGCCGGTCAGCGGTTCCAACGCATAATCCTTGCCCAGCACATAGGTCTGGGTGCCATCGGCGTTCTTCACCACCACATTGGCCACGGCCGGATTCTTGGTGCGGGCGACATCCGCCGCGTTCAGCGTAACGGACTCCGGAGCAGCGGGCGACTTGTGTACGGTCGGATCCAGCACATTGATCACCACCACGGTGCCGGCGCCATGATCATAGATTGCGCTCAGGGCCTGCGGAATGCTAAAGCCCGGCAGCTGCGGACCGAAACCGGCCGCGTCCTTTTCCGACAAGCTCAGCACAGCAGTGTTGACGGAGCTCACGTCGTTGCCGTTCACATCCTTTACGGTCGGGCAGATCGGCGCGGTGCCGATCAGGCCGATCACCGCCGATTTGACAGTGCTGACCGGACGGGGGCCGCGCTCCACTTCGATCGTTTCAACGCCATGCAGATAATTTGCAGCCATGCTTACGCTCCTTGTACTGCGGTTTCAGACGGGGATGCCTCGCCGGCGGCCGGCTGGGCATTCAGATAACCCAGCGCCACCAGGGTGCGGGTGTAGTTGTGTTCTTCCGGCATTTCCACTTCCTTGCCGGGAAACAACATGATTTCCTGGCCATCGGCCAGGGTGACGCCGCTGATCGGGCCGGAATACAGGTACTTCATGCTTGCTCCTCGAGTGAGACTACGGTTAACCGAGACGAAGACTCCGGATCGACGTCCGCCACTTGCAGGGTGTCGGTCGCCAACGCGATGGCGTAGCGCGCCACGCCGTCGCGGTAACCCAGAAAGGTTTCGGACAACAGCCAGGCCGGCTGGCAATCCGGCGGAGCAAAGCCCAGGCAGCTCTGCCGCACCGCATCCAGCACATCGCCATCCGCAACTCCCGCGCTGGACTGGCTCAGCAGCACCGTCGCCGTCAGTTGCAGCGTGCGCAGTTGCCCATAGCCGTCTCGCAGGGGGCCAAACTGGCTGCCGCGCAGACACAACAGCACGGCGCCTTGCGGATGCGGCAGCGGGTAGTCGTCCTCGGCGCCGGCGAAGTACTCGACCGCCATCTGAGGCAATGCGGCGCGCAAACGCGCCAGCAGCGCGCCGACAATCTGGGAAGTGCTTGCCAAGGGAAACTCCAGAAATGAGAGAGGAAAGGAGATGCGCGGAAATGCGCTCGAATCGCCGGCCAAGCAGGCTGCTTGCCGAACGAGGCAGAGAATGCACCAGAGGGGAGGGAGCGATCTTGTAATCGGCTTTACAAACTCACCGGCACTGACATCGCGCTGACACCGGTCACGCTGCCCGCATCGCGCCAAAATGGAACAATCCTTGCCAGATAACGCACACGGGAGCGCGCATGAACACTTCGTTTCGCAGCAAGGGGCCGGAACTGTTAGCCGATCTGACCGACCACATCACCGAGGCGCTGAAGCAACTGGCTCACACCGAGAGCCGGCAAGCGGAAAAGATCGCCCAGGAAATCACCCGGAGAATGACCCAGCACTGGGGCGGCCAAAATATTTATTTTCCGCTGGGCAAAAGCACGCGTTCCGCCGAGCGGGACCAGCGCATCCTGCAGGAATTCACCGGCGCCAATCATGCGGAATTGGCACAAAAGCATGGCATTTCAGTGCAGTGGGTATACAAGATCATCAAGAACCAGCGTCAAACCAGCTGTTGATGCCAACACACAGTCAATATTCTCAGCCTTGATTTTTAAATCGCTTTATTGACAAAGACATAGGCTGGGGACAGAGTGAGGGGATGCCTGGGACAAGGCAATAAAAACTCATACGACAAAGAGACTAGGAGAGTCCTATATGCAAACCCGTTACAGCCTGCTGATGTGCAGCGTCCTGGCCGCCCTGGCCGCCTGCAACAAACCATCCGCGGAGGCCGACAAGGCCAGTCCCGCGGCGGATAACGCCGGCTCGGTGGTCAAGATCGGCACCGCCAATCCCCTCACCGGCCCCTTCGCTCACTGGGGACGCGACGCCGACAACGGCGTCAAGCTGGCAGTGCAAGAAGCCAATGCGGAAAAGCTGGTGCTGGATGGCAAGCCGGTCACCTTCGAAGTGGTATCGGAAGATGACCAGGCCGATCCGAAAGTCGCCACCCAGGTGGCGCAAAGGCTGGTCGATGCCAAAGTGGCCGGCGTGATCGGCCACCTGACCTCCGGAGCCGCCATCCCCGCCTCCCGCATTTATTCCGACGCTGGCGTGCCGATGATTTCCGGCTCGGTCACCAGCCCCAGCTTCACTCAGCAAGGCTATAAGAACACCTTCCGCCTGATCGCCAACGACCTGCAGCAGGGCCAAGCTCTGGCCAAATACGCAGTGGAGAAGCTAGGCGCCAAGCGCGTGGCCATCATCGACGACCGCACCACCTACGGCCAGGGCCTGGCCGATGACTTCGACAAGGCGGTGACGCTGGCCGGCGCCAAGGTGGTCAAACGCGAATTCACCTCCAACACCGCCACCGACTTCATGGCAGTGCTGACCTCCATCAAGGGCGAAAAGCCCGACCTGCTGTTCTACGGCGGCATGGACGCGCAAGCCGGCCCGATGGTCAAGCAAATGGCCAAGCTGGGCATCAAGGCCGCCTTCATGGGCGCGGATGGCGTCAACACCCCTGAGTTCGCCAAGCTGGGCGGCGGCAGCGCCGAAGGTGCCTATGCCTCCACCGCTGGCGTGCCCAAGGAAAAACTGCCTGGCTATGCGGACTTCAGCAAGAAATTCCAGCAGCAGTACCAAACGGAAATCCAGGCCTACGCGCCATACAACTACGATGCCGCCAAGGTGCTGATCGCCGCCATGAAGCGCGCGGGCTCTGCCGATCCGGCTAAATATCTGCCGGAGATCCTCAAAACGGATTATCAAGGCGTGACCGGCCCGGTGAAGTTTGATGCCAAGGGCGATATCGAGCATGCCACCGTTTCGCTGTACCAGCTGAAGCAGGGCAAGTGGGTCAATCTGTAACTCCAGGCTTTAGAAACGCCAAAGCCCCGCTGGGATCAGCGGGGCTTTTTGTTGGGAGCGTGTCGAGAATGTCGTGCCGTGGCAGGCATCGCGTTTCCGGCGCGCCAATGCACAAAGCCCAGCTCGAAGAGCTGGGCTTGTGGTATGGGGCGTCTGGCGGTGTCCTACTTTCACATGGCCAAGGCCACACTATCATCGGCGCTAAGATGTTTCACGGTCCTGTTCGGGATGGGAAGGCGTGGGACCATCTCGCTAAGGCCACCAGACATAAACTTGTACAAACTTAAAGAAGCCTGAACCAGAGAAGCTCTCTGATTCTGAATATTCGGTATTTAATTGTGTCGCACACACTCTATCTCGTCGCTCAGTATCATACGAATCCAAGATCCGTACGCTAAGCCACTCAAATGATAGGATCAAGCCTCACGAGCAATTAGTATCGGTTAGCTTCACGCCTCACAGCGCTTCCACACCCGACCTATCAACGTCCTGGTCTCGAACGACTCTTCAGGGAGGTCAAGCCTCCAGGGAAGTCTCATCTTCAGGCAAGTTTCCCGCTTAGATGCTTTCAGCGGTTATCTCTTCCGCACTTAGCTACCCGGCGATGCGACTGGCGTCACAACCGGTACACCAGAGGTGCGTCCACTCCGGTCCTCTCGTACTAGGAGCAGCCCCCGTCAAACTTCCAACGCCCACTGCAGATAGGGACCAAACTGTCTCACGACGTTTTGAACCCAGCTCACGTACCACTTTAAATGGCGAACAGCCATACCCTTGGGACCGGCTACAGCCCCAGGATGTGATGAGCCGACATCGAGGTGCCAAACACCGCCGTCGATGTGAACTCTTGGGCGGTATCAGCCTGTTATCCCCGGAGTACCTTTTATCCGTTGAGCGATGGCCCTTCCATTCAGAACCACCGGATCACTATGTCCTGCTTTCGCACCTGCTCGACTTGTCGGTCTCGCAGTTAAGCTACCTTTTGCCATTGCACTATCAGCACGATTTCCGACCGTACCTAGGTAACCTTCGAACTCCTCCGTTACACTTTGGGAGGAGACCGCCCCAGTCAAACTGCCTACCATGCACTGTCCCCAATCCGGATCACGGACCAAGGTTAGAACCTCAAACACACCAGGGTGGTATTTCAAGGACGGCTCCACCAGAACTAGCGTCCTGGCTTCAAAGCCTCCCACCTATCCTACACAAGTCTGTTCAAAGTCCAATGCAAAGCTACAGTAAAGGTTCACGGGGTCTTTCCGTCTAGCAGCGGGGAGATTGCATCTTCACAAACACTTCAACTTCGCTGAGTCTCAGGAGGAGACAGTGTGGCCATCGTTACGCCATTCGTGCGGGTCGGAACTTACCCGACAAGGAATTTCGCTACCTTAGGACCGTTATAGTTACGGCCGCCGTTTACCGGGGCTTCGATCAAGAGCTTGCACCCCATCACTTAACCTTCCGGCACCGGGCAGGCGTCACACCGTATACGTCCACTTTCGTGTTGGCACAGTGCTGTGTTTTTGTTAAACAGTCGCAGCCACCTATTCTCTGCGACCTGTCAAAGCTTCGTGAGTAAATCACTACACCCCAACAGGCATACCTTCTCCCGAAGTTACGGTATCAATTTGCCGAGTTCCTTCTCCTGAGTTCTCTCAAGCGCCTTAGAATTCTCATCCTGCCCACCTGTGTCGGTTTGCGGTACGGTTCTTGTGTAGCTGAAGCTTAGTGGCTTTTCCTGGAAGCGTGGTATCAGTCACTTCAGGTCCGTAGACCCTCGTTATCACTTCTCGGCGTTAAAGAAGGGCGGATTTGCCTACCCCTCACGCCTACCGGCTTGAACAGACTATTCCAACAGTCTGCTGACCTAACCTTCTCCGTCCCCACATCGCACTACACAAAAGTACGGGAATTTTAACCCGTTTCCCATCGACTACGCTTTTCAGCCTCGCCTTAGGGGCCGACTCACCCTACGCCGATGAACGTTGCGTAGGAAACCTTGGGCTTTCGGCGAGCGGGCTTTTCACCCGCTTTATCGCTACTCATGTCAGCATTCGCACTTCTGATATCTCCAGCATGCCTCTCGACACACCTTCACAGACCTACAGAACGCTCCCCTACCACGGACGCTTACGCGCCCATCCGCAGCTTCGGTTATCAGTTTGAGCCCCGTTACATCTTCCGCGCAGGACGACTCGACCAGTGAGCTATTACGCTTTCTTTAAATGATGGCTGCTTCTAAGCCAACATCCTGGCTGTCTAGGCCTTCCCACTTCGTTTACCACTTAACTGATCATTTGGGACCTTAGCTGGCGGTCTGGGTTGTTTCCCTCTTGACAATGGACGTTAGCACCCACTGTCTGTCTGCCAAGCTCGCACTTTCCGGTATTCAGAGTTTGCCATGGTTTGGTAAATCGCAATGACCCCCTAGCCATAACAGTGCTTTACCCCCGGAAGTGATACTTGACGCACTACCTAAATAGTTTTCGGGGAGAACCAGCTATCTCCGAGTTTGTTTAGCCTTTCACCCCTATCCACAGCTCATCCCCTAGTTTTGCAACACTAGTGGGTTCGGACCTCCAGTGCGTGTTACCGCACCTTCATCCTGGCCATGGATAGATCACTCGGTTTCGGGTCTACACCCAGCGACTAAGACGCCCTATTCGGACTCGGTTTCCCTACGCCTCCCCTATTCGGTTAAGCTTGCCACTGAATGTAAGTCGCTGACCCATTATACAAAAGGTACGCAGTCACGGAACAAGTCCGCTCCCACTGTTTGTATGCATCCGGTTTCAGGTTCTATTTCACTCCCCTCCCGGGGTTCTTTTCGCCTTTCCCTCACGGTACTGGTTCACTATCGGTCGATCATGAGTATTTAGCCTTGGAGGATGGTCCCCCCATCTTCAGACAGGATTTCTCGTGTCCCGCCCTACTTGTCGTATGCCTAGTTCTTGCGATGCGTTTTCGTGTACGGGGCTATCACCCACTACGGCGGTCCTTTCCATGAACCTTCCACTAACGCAACTCATAACACATACAGGCTGTTCCGCGTTCGCTCGCCACTACTTACGGAATCTCGGTTGATTTCTTTTCCTTCAGCTACTTAGATGTTTCAGTTCGCTGAGTTCGCCTCCGCAGACCTATGTATTCAGTCTGGGATACCGCCTAAACGGTGGGTTTCCCCATTCGGACATCGCGGGATCAAAGCTCTATTGCCAGCTCCCCCGCGCTTTTCGCAGGCTTACACGTCCTTCATCGCCTATGATCGCCAAGGCATCCACCAGATGCACTTAGTCGCTTGACCCTATCATTTCAGTAACCTAAATTACTGCGACAATAGAGAGTGTTTGTGCGACGACTGCACCGCCCCTTTTGATATGGCGACGCAGCCTTAGATACAATCAAATACCCAAGATGACGATCTGTCGACATGAAGAGTTAACTCCATGTTTTCATCTCGCCGTCTATATATATTCGGCTTCTTCAGTTTGTTAAAGATCGGGCGTATTTTCAACGCAAACAAAATCACACTCTCTCAAGAGTGATTATGTTTGCACTGGAGTGGTGGAGGATGACGGGATCGAACCGACGACCCCCTGCTTGCAAAGCAGGTGCTCTCCCAACTGAGCTAATCCCCCAAACAGGTCAAATGGTGGGTCTGGTAGGACTCGAACCTACGACCCCTGCGTTATCAACACAGTGCTCTAACCAGCTGAGCTACAAACCCAGTTGACTTTAGAGATCGTGGACTCCACAACCTCAATGCCCTTAACACAAATAACCGATAGGCTGTAAGTACTTGGCAATCGCCTTCTCTAGAAAGGAGGTGATCCAGCCGCAGGTTCCCCTACGGCTACCTTGTTACGACTTCACCCCAGTCATGAATCCCACCGTGGTAAGCGGCCTCCTTACGGTTAGCCTACCCACTTCTGGTGAAACTCACTCCCATGGTGTGACGGGCGGTGTGTACAAGACCCGGGAACGTATTCACCGCAGCATGCTGATCTGCGATTACTAGCGATTCCGACTTCACGCACTCGAGTTGCAGAGTGCGATCCGGACTACGATCGGTTTTCTGAGATTAGCTCCACCTCGCGGCTTGGCAACCCTCTGTACCGACCATTGTATGACGTGTGAAGCCCTGCTCATAAGGGCCATGAGGACTTGACGTCATCCCCACCTTCCTCCGGCTTGTCACCGGCAGTCTCATTAGAGTGCCCAACTAAATGATGGCAACTAATGACAAGGGTTGCGCTCGTTGCGGGACTTAACCCAACATCTCACGACACGAGCTGACGACAGCCATGCAGCACCTGTGTTAACGCTCCCTTTCGGGCACCAAGATATCTCTACCAAGTTCGTTACATGTCAAGAGCAGGTAAGGTTTTTCGCGTTGCATCGAATTAATCCACATCATCCACCGCTTGTGCGGGTCCCCGTCAATTCCTTTGAGTTTTAACCTTGCGGCCGTACTCCCCAGGCGGTCAACTTCACGCGTTAGCTACGCTACCAAGGATTCAAACCCCCAACAGCTAGTTGACATCGTTTAGGGCGTGGACTACCAGGGTATCTAATCCTGTTTGCTCCCCACGCTTTCGTGCATGAGCGTCAGTGTCATCCCAGGGGGCTGCCTTCGCCATCGGTATTCCTCCACATCTCTACGCATTTCACTGCTACACGTGGAATTCTACCCCCCTCTGACGCACTCTAGTCGTGCAGTCTCCAATGCCGTTCCCAGGTTGAGCCCGGGGCTTTCACATCAGACTTGCACAACCGCCTGCGCACGCTTTACGCCCAGTAATTCCGATTAACGCTTGCACCCTACGTATTACCGCGGCTGCTGGCACGTAGTTAGCCGGTGCTTATTCTTCAGGTACTGTCATCCCCGCCAGGTATTAACCAGCGGGATTTCCTCCCTGACAAAAGTCCTTTACAACCCGAAGGCCTTCTTCAGACACGCGGCATGGCTGGATCAGGCTTGCGCCCATTGTCCAAAATTCCCCACTGCTGCCTCCCGTAGGAGTCTGGGCCGTGTCTCAGTCCCAGTGTGGCGGATCATCCTCTCAGACCCGCTACTGATCGTCGCCTTGGTGAGCTCTTACCTCACCAACTAGCTAATCAGACATCGGCTGCTCGTATAACGCGAGGTCTTTCGATCCCCCGCTTTCCCCCTCAGGGCGTATGCGGTATTAATCCGGCTTTCGCCGAGCTATCCCCCATTACACGGTACATTCCGATGCATTACTCACCCGTTCGCCACTCGTCAGCGGTGCAAGCACCCTGTTACCGTTCGACTTGCATGTGTAAAGCATGCCGCCAGCGTTCAATCTGAGCCAGGATCAAACTCTTCAGTTCAATCTCATAGCAAATTTTCTGGCACGCAAGTTCAAAGAAATAAACAAGTATCTCTTGTCTCTTGCAGTGCAAGTATTTGGCTTTCACCAAGTACTTACACCTATCGGTTATTCGTTCTGTTAAAGAGCAGTGCCGGACGCTGTTTTCGTCACACCGGAAACCGTTCCGTTTCCGCTGCTTCGTTCGCTGCGTCAGCTGAGGAGACGAACTATACCCGCGCCCCCTGCCTCGGTCAACAGGTTTTTTGAGAAAAGACTGATATTCTTACAAAATCACCAGCAACTTGATGATTTCACAAAGAATATGAATAAAGGGTTTTTAAAAAAGCCTTGTCCAGAAGCCTGAAACATCTCAGCCCGGCGTGCTAACATCTCTACCATCTATTCGGTTTGATGCGAAAAAATGCGCCAAACCGGCCCGGCAACACACTTTGCGCTCCTGCCGCCCAAGGCAAGCGAGGCAAGACAAGAGAGGCATCATGTCCAGCGTTACCCTGACCCCCAATATCCGCGTCGACAACAGCGCGCCCTTCGTTCTGTTCGGCGGCATCAATGTACTCGAATCCCGCGACTTGGCGCTAAAGGCGGCAGAGCATTATGTAAAGGTTACCCAAAAGCTGGGCATCCCTTACGTATTCAAAGGCAGCTTCGACAAAGCCAACCGCTCTTCCATCCACTCCTATCGCGGCCCCGGACTGGAAGAAGGCATGAAGATTTTCCAGGAGATCAAATCCACTTTCGGCGTACCGGTGATTACCGACGTCCATGAACCCTGGCAGGCGCCGCTGGTTGCGGAAGTGGTCGATGTGCTGCAACTGCCCGCCTTCCTGGCTCGACAGACAGACCTGGTTGTCGCTCTGGCCAAGACCGGCAAAGTCATCAACATCAAGAAGCCGCAATTCCTCAGCCCGTCTCAAATCGGCAATATCGTGGAGAAATTCCAGGAAGCCGGCAATTCGCAGCTGATCCTGTGCGACCGCGGCACCTGCTTCGGCTACGATAATCTGGTAGTCGACATGCTGGGCTTTGGCGTGATGAAAAAAGCATCCAATGACGCGCCCATCATCTTTGACGTCACTCACGCGTTGCAACAACGCGAATCCGGCGCAGCAGCCTCCGGCGGGCGCCGCTCGCAAGTGGCCGATCTGGCTCGCTCCGGCATGGCTGTTGGTTTGGCCGGCCTGTTCCTGGAATCCCACCCGGACCCGGACCACGCAAAATGCGACGGCCCGAGCGCGCTGCCACTGGATCAGCTGGAGCCTTTCCTGGCGCAGATCAAAGCCATCGACGATCTGGTCAAGTCGTTCGCGCCGCTGAACATCTGATTTCAAACACCAGAAACGCCAAAGCCCCGCTGGGATCAGCGGGGCTTTTTGTTGGGAGCGTGTCGAGAATGTCGTGCCGTGGCAGGCATCGCGTTTCCGGCGCGCCAATGCACAAAGCCCAGCTCGAAGAGCTGGGCTTGTGGTATGGGGCGTCTGGCGGTGTCCTACTTTCACATGGCCAAGGCCACACTATCATCGGCGCTAAGATGTTTCACGGTCCTGTTCGGGATGGGAAGGCGTGGGACCATCTCGCTAAGGCCACCAGACATAAACTTGTACAAACTTAAAGAAGCCTGAACCAGAGAAGCTCTCTGATTCTGAATATTCGGTATTTAATTGTGTCGCACACACTCTATCTCGTCGCTCAGTATCATACGAATCCAAGATCCGTACGCTAAGCCACTCAAATGATAGGATCAAGCCTCACGAGCAATTAGTATCGGTTAGCTTCACGCCTCACAGCGCTTCCACACCCGACCTATCAACGTCCTGGTCTCGAACGACTCTTCAGGGAGGTCAAGCCTCCAGGGAAGTCTCATCTTCAGGCAAGTTTCCCGCTTAGATGCTTTCAGCGGTTATCTCTTCCGCACTTAGCTACCCGGCGATGCGACTGGCGTCACAACCGGTACACCAGAGGTGCGTCCACTCCGGTCCTCTCGTACTAGGAGCAGCCCCCGTCAAACTTCCAACGCCCACTGCAGATAGGGACCAAACTGTCTCACGACGTTTTGAACCCAGCTCACGTACCACTTTAAATGGCGAACAGCCATACCCTTGGGACCGGCTACAGCCCCAGGATGTGATGAGCCGACATCGAGGTGCCAAACACCGCCGTCGATGTGAACTCTTGGGCGGTATCAGCCTGTTATCCCCGGAGTACCTTTTATCCGTTGAGCGATGGCCCTTCCATTCAGAACCACCGGATCACTATGTCCTGCTTTCGCACCTGCTCGACTTGTCGGTCTCGCAGTTAAGCTACCTTTTGCCATTGCACTATCAGCACGATTTCCGACCGTACCTAGGTAACCTTCGAACTCCTCCGTTACACTTTGGGAGGAGACCGCCCCAGTCAAACTGCCTACCATGCACTGTCCCCAATCCGGATCACGGACCAAGGTTAGAACCTCAAACACACCAGGGTGGTATTTCAAGGACGGCTCCACCAGAACTAGCGTCCTGGCTTCAAAGCCTCCCACCTATCCTACACAAGTCTGTTCAAAGTCCAATGCAAAGCTACAGTAAAGGTTCACGGGGTCTTTCCGTCTAGCAGCGGGGAGATTGCATCTTCACAAACACTTCAACTTCGCTGAGTCTCAGGAGGAGACAGTGTGGCCATCGTTACGCCATTCGTGCGGGTCGGAACTTACCCGACAAGGAATTTCGCTACCTTAGGACCGTTATAGTTACGGCCGCCGTTTACCGGGGCTTCGATCAAGAGCTTGCACCCCATCACTTAACCTTCCGGCACCGGGCAGGCGTCACACCGTATACGTCCACTTTCGTGTTGGCACAGTGCTGTGTTTTTGTTAAACAGTCGCAGCCACCTATTCTCTGCGACCTGTCAAAGCTTCGTGAGTAAATCACTACACCCCAACAGGCATACCTTCTCCCGAAGTTACGGTATCAATTTGCCGAGTTCCTTCTCCTGAGTTCTCTCAAGCGCCTTAGAATTCTCATCCTGCCCACCTGTGTCGGTTTGCGGTACGGTTCTTGTGTAGCTGAAGCTTAGTGGCTTTTCCTGGAAGCGTGGTATCAGTCACTTCAGGTCCGTAGACCCTCGTTATCACTTCTCGGCGTTAAAGAAGGGCGGATTTGCCTACCCCTCACGCCTACCGGCTTGAACAGACTATTCCAACAGTCTGCTGACCTAACCTTCTCCGTCCCCACATCGCACTACACAAAAGTACGGGAATTTTAACCCGTTTCCCATCGACTACGCTTTTCAGCCTCGCCTTAGGGGCCGACTCACCCTACGCCGATGAACGTTGCGTAGGAAACCTTGGGCTTTCGGCGAGCGGGCTTTTCACCCGCTTTATCGCTACTCATGTCAGCATTCGCACTTCTGATATCTCCAGCATGCCTCTCGACACACCTTCACAGACCTACAGAACGCTCCCCTACCACGGACGCTTACGCGCCCATCCGCAGCTTCGGTTATCAGTTTGAGCCCCGTTACATCTTCCGCGCAGGACGACTCGACCAGTGAGCTATTACGCTTTCTTTAAATGATGGCTGCTTCTAAGCCAACATCCTGGCTGTCTAGGCCTTCCCACTTCGTTTACCACTTAACTGATCATTTGGGACCTTAGCTGGCGGTCTGGGTTGTTTCCCTCTTGACAATGGACGTTAGCACCCACTGTCTGTCTGCCAAGCTCGCACTTTCCGGTATTCAGAGTTTGCCATGGTTTGGTAAATCGCAATGACCCCCTAGCCATAACAGTGCTTTACCCCCGGAAGTGATACTTGACGCACTACCTAAATAGTTTTCGGGGAGAACCAGCTATCTCCGAGTTTGTTTAGCCTTTCACCCCTATCCACAGCTCATCCCCTAGTTTTGCAACACTAGTGGGTTCGGACCTCCAGTGCGTGTTACCGCACCTTCATCCTGGCCATGGATAGATCACTCGGTTTCGGGTCTACACCCAGCGACTAAGACGCCCTATTCGGACTCGGTTTCCCTACGCCTCCCCTATTCGGTTAAGCTTGCCACTGAATGTAAGTCGCTGACCCATTATACAAAAGGTACGCAGTCACGGAACAAGTCCGCTCCCACTGTTTGTATGCATCCGGTTTCAGGTTCTATTTCACTCCCCTCCCGGGGTTCTTTTCGCCTTTCCCTCACGGTACTGGTTCACTATCGGTCGATCATGAGTATTTAGCCTTGGAGGATGGTCCCCCCATCTTCAGACAGGATTTCTCGTGTCCCGCCCTACTTGTCGTATGCCTAGTTCTTGCGATGCGTTTTCGTGTACGGGGCTATCACCCACTACGGCGGTCCTTTCCATGAACCTTCCACTAACGCAACTCATAACACATACAGGCTGTTCCGCGTTCGCTCGCCACTACTTACGGAATCTCGGTTGATTTCTTTTCCTTCAGCTACTTAGATGTTTCAGTTCGCTGAGTTCGCCTCCGCAGACCTATGTATTCAGTCTGGGATACCGCCTAAACGGTGGGTTTCCCCATTCGGACATCGCGGGATCAAAGCTCTATTGCCAGCTCCCCCGCGCTTTTCGCAGGCTTACACGTCCTTCATCGCCTATGATCGCCAAGGCATCCACCAGATGCACTTAGTCGCTTGACCCTATCATTTCAGTAACCTAAATTACTGCGACAATAGAGAGTGTTTGTGCGACGACTGCACCGCCCCTTTTGATATGGCGACGCAGCCTTAGATACAATCAAATACCCAAGATGACGATCTGTCGACATGAAGAGTTAACTCCATGTTTTCATCTCGCCGTCTATATATATTCGGCTTCTTCAGTTTGTTAAAGATCGGGCGTATTTTCAACGCAAACAAAATCACACTCTCTCAAGAGTGATTATGTTTGCACTGGAGTGGTGGAGGATGACGGGATCGAACCGACGACCCCCTGCTTGCAAAGCAGGTGCTCTCCCAACTGAGCTAATCCCCCAAACAGGTCAAATGGTGGGTCTGGTAGGACTCGAACCTACGACCCCTGCGTTATCAACACAGTGCTCTAACCAGCTGAGCTACAAACCCAGTTGACTTTAGAGATCGTGGACTCCACAACCTCAATGCCCTTAACACAAATAACCGATAGGCTGTAAGTACTTGGCAATCGCCTTCTCTAGAAAGGAGGTGATCCAGCCGCAGGTTCCCCTACGGCTACCTTGTTACGACTTCACCCCAGTCATGAATCCCACCGTGGTAAGCGGCCTCCTTACGGTTAGCCTACCCACTTCTGGTGAAACTCACTCCCATGGTGTGACGGGCGGTGTGTACAAGACCCGGGAACGTATTCACCGCAGCATGCTGATCTGCGATTACTAGCGATTCCGACTTCACGCACTCGAGTTGCAGAGTGCGATCCGGACTACGATCGGTTTTCTGAGATTAGCTCCACCTCGCGGCTTGGCAACCCTCTGTACCGACCATTGTATGACGTGTGAAGCCCTGCTCATAAGGGCCATGAGGACTTGACGTCATCCCCACCTTCCTCCGGCTTGTCACCGGCAGTCTCATTAGAGTGCCCAACTAAATGATGGCAACTAATGACAAGGGTTGCGCTCGTTGCGGGACTTAACCCAACATCTCACGACACGAGCTGACGACAGCCATGCAGCACCTGTGTTAACGCTCCCTTTCGGGCACCAAGATATCTCTACCAAGTTCGTTACATGTCAAGAGCAGGTAAGGTTTTTCGCGTTGCATCGAATTAATCCACATCATCCACCGCTTGTGCGGGTCCCCGTCAATTCCTTTGAGTTTTAACCTTGCGGCCGTACTCCCCAGGCGGTCAACTTCACGCGTTAGCTACGCTACCAAGGATTCAAACCCCCAACAGCTAGTTGACATCGTTTAGGGCGTGGACTACCAGGGTATCTAATCCTGTTTGCTCCCCACGCTTTCGTGCATGAGCGTCAGTGTCATCCCAGGGGGCTGCCTTCGCCATCGGTATTCCTCCACATCTCTACGCATTTCACTGCTACACGTGGAATTCTACCCCCCTCTGACGCACTCTAGTCGTGCAGTCTCCAATGCCGTTCCCAGGTTGAGCCCGGGGCTTTCACATCAGACTTGCACAACCGCCTGCGCACGCTTTACGCCCAGTAATTCCGATTAACGCTTGCACCCTACGTATTACCGCGGCTGCTGGCACGTAGTTAGCCGGTGCTTATTCTTCAGGTACTGTCATCCCCGCCAGGTATTAACCAGCGGGATTTCCTCCCTGACAAAAGTCCTTTACAACCCGAAGGCCTTCTTCAGACACGCGGCATGGCTGGATCAGGCTTGCGCCCATTGTCCAAAATTCCCCACTGCTGCCTCCCGTAGGAGTCTGGGCCGTGTCTCAGTCCCAGTGTGGCGGATCATCCTCTCAGACCCGCTACTGATCGTCGCCTTGGTGAGCTCTTACCTCACCAACTAGCTAATCAGACATCGGCTGCTCGTATAACGCGAGGTCTTTCGATCCCCCGCTTTCCCCCTCAGGGCGTATGCGGTATTAATCCGGCTTTCGCCGAGCTATCCCCCATTACACGGTACATTCCGATGCATTACTCACCCGTTCGCCACTCGTCAGCGGTGCAAGCACCCTGTTACCGTTCGACTTGCATGTGTAAAGCATGCCGCCAGCGTTCAATCTGAGCCAGGATCAAACTCTTCAGTTCAATCTCATAGCAAATTTTCTGGCACGCAAGTTCAAAGAAATAAACAAGTATCTCTTGTCTCTTGCAGTGCAAGTATTTGGCTTTCACCAAGCACTTACACCTATCGGTTATTCGTTCTGTTAAAGAGCAGTGCCGGTGCAGTTTTCGTCACCTCGGAAACCGTTTCGTTTCCGCTGTTTCGTTCGCTGCGTCAGCTGAGGAGACGAACTATACCCGCGCCCCCTGCCTCGGTCAACAGGTTTTTTTAGAAAATGCAGAGATTCCCACATGAAAACAGCTAAGTTATTGATTTCAATTGAAATCAATTTATTAAATTTTAACTTTCCACCAGCTTTATCTTTGGAAAAGCAGCCATCCGGCACAGGGAAAGCCTGGAGAAATTTTCAAAAACGCTGAATTTATGGCCAATTTCTCAAGAAAAGCGGAAGGAATCAGTTTGCTTCGCATCACTTTTTTGACAATGTCATTTCGTGCTAGGATGAAACGCCCTTCAGCCTTGAGGAGCGCCCATGCAGACTTCCCTTCGACAGCGTATGTCCGGCTTGCCCGCCGGTTTCCATCTGCTGATGCTGAGCGATGTCTTGAGCGGCCTCGCCATGGGCGCAGGTTACGTCAGCATCAGTTGGTGGGTGGTCAGCCAAGGGGGCGCCAAGGATATGGCCTGGTTCAGCGCGCTGACCGCCTTGGTGATGCTGGTGGCGCTGCCGCTGACCGCGCCGCTGGGCGACCGCTTTCCCAAAAACCGCGTCATCTCCTGCGGCATCGCGCTGGCCATGCTGTCCGGCCTCACGCTGGCGACGATGGCCTGGTTCAATTTCTATCGGCTGGAGTGGGTGATCGCCAGCGAGTCTGTGTCGATGTTCGCCTGGGCCATCGTCTTTCCTTCCATGATGAGCATTGCCGCGGAGCTGGTGCCGGCGGGCCGGCTGTCAGACGCTTTATCGCTGCAGAAAAGCTCGCAGGCGGTGGGCAATCTGATTGGTCCAGTCATCGGCGGCGGTTTGATGGCGTTTACACCGGCCTGGCTGGCCCTAGGCAGCTATGCCGCGCTATTGGCCATCGCCGCGATCGGCGCCCTGCGCATTCATATTCCTGCGCGCAGCCGCGAGCATATCCAGGCGGAAGGTTTTTTCGATCAGATCCGTGTCGGCCTGCGCATACGCTGGCGCATCCCCTTGGAACGCAAGTGGGCATTCTGGGGCCTGGTGACGATGACGGCCTACATGCCTATGGTGCTGACGCTATTGCCGATCAAGCTACACCAGCTCGGCCTGCCCGCGTTCTGGCTGGGCGCCTGTGAGGCGGCGATGAGCGGCGGGCTGCTGATCGGCAGCTTGTGGCTGACGCACAGGCTGCTGCAACACTGTAGCCGCGCCAACGCCCGCATGCTGGCCTTGTGGACGTTGGCGGCTGTATTCCTGGTCATCGCCTGGACCCACCATCCCATGGTGATGCTGGCGATGTTCGCCATTGAAGGACTGTTGTTGTCCATCACCATGCTGATCGGCCAGACTCACCGCACGCTGGCGGTGCCGGAGGCCTACCGCGCCCGAGTGCAAGCCATCAATATACTGGTGGCGAAATTGGGAGGGATGCTGGGGCCGGCGCTGGCGGGCATCTTGCTGCACAGCTGGTCGCTGGATGCGGTTTATATGTTCTTCGCGGTATTTCATCTGCTGTCCGTGATACCGATGCTGCTGCTGCCGGGCGTCAATCGCTTCCTCAATTTGAATCATGATGAGGCCAAGGACTGGTATCTGAAACAGCACCCCGAAGCGTTTGAGCCGATTGCCTCGGCGGATGGCAAGTTGAAGCAACCTATATAAAGCAAAACGGCGGCCATTCCATCCATGGTCGCCGTTCTCTCTCTATATATATGCAGGGGTACGGAATCGCCCCTCTCCCCTGGCCCCTCTCCCGTGAGGGGAGAGGGGAATCTCGGGCAGGCATAAGCGATGCGTCTGCTGCGTTTGCGAATAAATTACAGCACGTAGCGCGCCAGGTCCTCGCGCTCGGCCACTTCGCCCAGCTTGCTGTCCACATAAGCGCCATCGATCTTGCACTCACCGGACTTGGCGTCGAAAGCCACCTCTTCCAGCAGCTTTTCCATCACCGTGTACAGACGGCGGGCGCCGATGTTTTCGGTTTTCTCGTTGACCTGCCAGGCAATCTCGGCCAGACGCTGGATGCCGGACTCCTCGAACGCCAGCTCCACGCCCTCGGTGGCCAGCAACGCCTGGTATTGGCGCGTCAGGCAAGCGTTGGTGCTGGTCAGAATGGCCTTGAAATCATCCACCGACAGCGAAGACAGCTCGACGCGAATCGGCAAGCGGCCTTGCAGCTCCGGGATCAGGTCCGACGGTTTGGACAGCTGGAAAGCGCCGGAGGCGATGAACAGGATGTGGTCGGTCTTCACCATGCCGTACTTGGTGGACACCGTGGTGCCTTCCACCAGCGGCAACAGGTCGCGCTGCACGCCTGCGCGCGACACGTCGGCGCCGCTGTGGCCTTCGCCGCGGCTGGTGACCTTGTCGATTTCGTCGAGGAAGACGATGCCGTTCTGCTCGACGTTCTTCAGCGCCTCGGCCTTCAGCTCTTCCTCATTGACCAGCTTGGCGGCCTCTTCGTCTATCAGTTGCTTGAAGGCGTCCGCCACCTTCATCTTGGCGGTCTGCTTCTTGCCCGCGCCCATGCCCTGGAACATGCCTTGCAGCTGGCTGGCGAAATCCTCCATGCCCGGCGGCGCCATCACGTTCATCTGCGCTACCGGCGCGGCGATTTCCAGTTCGATCTCCTTATCGTCGAACTTACCCTCGCGCAGCATCTTGCGGAATTTCTGGCGAGTGGCGCCGTCCTCCTGTTTCTCCTCTGCCGCCGGCTCATCGGTGAAGAAGCCGGATGCCTTGCGCGGCTGGGGCAGCAGCACATCGAGGATGCGCTCTTCGGCGGCATCCTCGGCGCGCGCGCGGTTGCGCTTGATCGCCGCTTCGCGGGTGTCTTTGATCGCCACGTCCATCAGGTCGCGGATGATAGTGTCCACGTCGCGGCCGACATAGCCCACTTCGGTGAATTTGGTGGCTTCCACCTTGATGAAGGGCGCGCCGGACAGCTTGGCTAGACGGCGGGCGATCTCGGTTTTACCGACGCCGGTGGGGCCTATCATCAAAATGTTCTTGGGGGTGATTTCGCTGCGCAGCGGCTCGGCCACCTGCTGGCGGCGCCAGCGGTTGCGCAGCGCGATGGCGACGGCGCGTTTGGCCTTGTGCTGGCCGATGATGTGCTGGTCCAGCTCGTGGACGATTTCCTGCGGGGTCATTTGCGTCATGACGGTCTCCGCCCGGCCAGCGCGGCCGGGTCTTGCATTCGGGATCAGGCCGCGTCGTCCGGGCCCAGGGTTTCGATCAGATGGTTGTGGTTGGTGTAGATGCAGATGTCGCCGGCGATCTCCAGCGATTTCTTCACCACCACATCCGGCGCGAGCTCGGTGTTCTCGAACAGCGCGCGCGCGGCCGATTGGGCGAAGGCGCCGCCGGAACCGATGGCGGCGATGCCCTGCTCCGGCTCCAGCACATCGCCGTTGCCGGTGATGATCAGCGTATGATCCTTGTCGGCCACGATCAGCATCGCCTCCAGGCGGCGCAGCATGCGGTCGGTGCGCCAGTCCTTGGCCAGTTCCACCGCCGACACCAGCAAGTTGCCCTGATGCTTTTGCAGCTTGGCTTCAAAACGTTCGATCAGTGTGAAGGCGTCGGCGGTGCCGCCGGCGAAACCCGCCAAAACCTTGCCGCCGTGCAGCTTGCGTATCTTGCGCGCGGTGGACTTGATCACGATGTTGCCGAGGGTTACTTGCCCGTCGCCGCCCAGCGCCACGCGCTCGCCGCGACGGACGGAAACGATGGTGGTTCCGTCGAACTGCTGCATATTCGGTATTCCATTAGTGAGTGGACGCCGGCGCGGAGCCAGCCTGGCAATAAATATGCTGCCGATTCGAACAATTGCAAGGCTGGCGATACGGTCTTTTGTAGTAAATGAGAATTATTTGTATTAACATGACAAGCATGAAATCCGTCCCCTCTTTGCAAATCAGCGCCTTTGTCGCGGTCTGCGCCGCCCATGTCCTGGCGCTGGGCTGGAGCGGGGCACGGCAGAAAGACGCGCCGGCGACGCCGCCTCAACCGCTGCTGGCCAGCCTGGTGGCGGCGGAACGCCCCGCCGCGGCCAAGCCTGCCGCGCCGCCCGCATCGCGCAAGACCGTCGAGCCGGCCAAGAGCCCGCCCAAAGCCGCCCCCGCGCCAGCGAAACCGATGGCGCGGCCGAGCACGCCGACCCAAGCCGCCACAACCCCGCAAGCGCCCGCAACCCCGGCGGCGAGCCCGAGCCACGCCGTCGCGCCGGCCGCCGCCTCCCGCGCCGATTCGGGCCCGCCGGCGCAATCCGACAACGCCGGCCGCTCGGCGGAAGTCACCCCGCCGCTGTCGCAAGGCGGCTATCTGAGCAACCCCAAGCCGCCCTACCCCGCTTTATCGATGGAGGAAGGCGAAACCGGCACGGTGCAGCTCAAGGTGCGCGTCAGCGCCCAGGGGCAGGCGCTCGATGTGTCCTTGCACCACAGCAGCGGTTTCCCGCGGCTGGACCGCTCGGCGCTGGCCACGGTGCGCCGTTGGCGCTTCATCCCGGCCAAACGCGGCGGCGAGCCCATTGACTACACCTTTATCGTTCCCATCGAATTCTCACTTCAATCCGCACGCACATGAACTTCCTGACTGTTTTCGAACACGGCGACGCCATCCTGATCACAGTGTTTCTGTCCCTGATCCTGATGTCCATCCTGACTTGGTATTTGATCCTGGTGCGCGGCGCGCAAACCTGGCAGCTGCGCCGCGCCAACCGCGCGCTGGAAGGCCGCCTGTGGAACGCGCCGGACTGGGGCCAGGCCGAGCAATGCCTGCAACACAGCCGCTCGCAATTCGCTAACCTCACCCGCGCCGGCCTCGCCGCGCTCAAGCAATACCAAAGCCAGGCCGGCCGCGCGCTGGGCCAGGCCTGCGGCGTGGATGAATTTCTGACCCGCGCCATCCGCAAGGCGCTGGCGCAGGAAAACGCCCGCCAGGAAGCCGGCCTGACCGTGCTGGCCTCCATCGGCTCCACCGCGCCCTTCATCGGCCTGTTCGGCACCGTATGGGGCATTTATCACGCGCTAGTGAACATCGGCCACGCCGGCCAGATGAGCATAGGCGCGGTCGCCGGCCCGATAGGCGAGGCGCTGGTGGCCACCGCCGCCGGCCTGGCCGCCGCCATCCCCGCGGTGCTGGCCTACAACGCGCTGACCCGCGCCCAGCGCGTGATGTCGCAGGAACTGGATTACTTCGCCCACGATCTGCACGCGCAGCTATTGACCCAATCCGGAGACGGCCATGGCGTTCGGTAGTTTCAACCAGGGGCCATCCGCGCCGATGGCCGAACCCAACACCACCCCGCTGGTGGATGTGATGTTGGTGCTGCTGGTGGTGTTCATCATCACCACGCCGCTGCTGACCAATGCGGTCAAGGTGGATCTGCCCCAGGCCCAGGCGGCCCAGCATCAGGACAAGCCGGAACAGATCCGCCTGGTGATAGACGCGTCCGGCAAACTGTTCTGGAACGACCAGCCGGTGGCCGAGGCCGCGCTGGCGCAGCGCTTCCAGGCCGCGGCCAGCGCCAATCCGGATGTCGAGCTGCACCTGTCCGCCGACAAAGCCGTGCGCTACGAGATCGTCGCCAAGGCGCTGGCCGCCGCCCAGCAAAACGGCATCGCCAAACTGGGCTTCGTCACCACGCCCTGACTCCTCCCCGCGCGCCCGTCATCGCATCGATGAGCGGGCGCGTTCTCTTTCAGGATTGCCATGCGCCGGCAATCATGCCAAATTCATTGACACACACCCCCTCGATGTCACGGAGGCAAGACTTTCATGCGCTTTAACCGCAATACTCTGTCGCTGGCTTGCGGCTTGGCCCTGGCCTGCCCGGCCGCGCTGGCGGCCTTGCAGCCGGTCAGCGAAGCCCCGCTGGCCCTCAGCCAGCGCACCGACTGCGTCCATAACGCCGACAACAGCCTGGACTGCGATGTCAGCTACCAGTACACCATTCTCAAGCCGGCCGGCAAAGACCAGCTGACCCGCATCGACCTGACCTACCCGGTCAATGACACGCTGACGATAGAATCCGGCGAAGTCCGCCAGGCCGACGGCAAAGTGGTGAAGCTGGACAAGTCGCAGGTGGAAACCCGCATGGCGCCGAATCCCTACGCCGGGATCAGCCATGACAAGCAAACCTGGCTGACCTTCCCCGAGCTGTCGGTCGGCAGCGTGGTGAGCTACCGCTTCCGCCACCACATCGTCAGCCCGCCGCTGAGCAAGGAATTGCTCTACGCCTTCAACGCCTACATCGGCCCGGTGCGGCTGGACCAACTGACGCTGAAGCTGCAATCGAACCGCCCGCTGCTGTGGCGCGGCGAGCAGGCCGACAATTTCGCCATCGAATCCAGCGACGGCGGCAAAAAGCTGCAAGTCGCCCTGAAAAAGCCGCACTACCAGAACTACACCAATGAGTGGAACAACAGCGACCTGCGCAGTTGGCCCCGTCTCAGCATTTCCACCAGCGACAAGCTGAACGACCACCTGGGCATCTATAGCCAACGCTACCGCGAAATCCTGGCCGCGCCGCTGCCGCCGGCCGCCGCCGCCGCGGTGGAAGCCGCCAAGGGCAAACCGCCGGCGGAACAGATCGCCGCCTTCCTGCAACACATCAATAACCGCTATCGCTATCTGAACGATACCCGGCTGGCCGAGCGCGGCTTCATTCCGTTCACGCTGGCCGAGATCGAACAGCACGGCTATGGCGATTGCAAAGACCTGGCCTTCTTGCTGACCGCCATGCTGCGCGCGGCCGGCCTGCCAGCCGAACCGGCGCTGGTTTTCCGCGGCGATTTCGCGCCGGTGCCGCTGCTGCCGGGCATAGGCACCGTCAACCACATGATCGTGCGCGGGACGCTGGGCGGCAAAACCCTGTGGCTGGATCCGACCAATCCTTTCTATCTGCCGGGCTACACCCCGTCCGATATTCAGGACCGGCCGACCTATGTCTACTCCGCCGACGGCGCCGTCCGGCAGGAAACCATTCCCGCCGAGGCCCCCGCCCCGGTGGTGCAGGTGCAAAGGGTGGAAACGCTGCGCCGCGACGGCAGCGCCAGCATCGCCAGCGACAGCATGATTTCCGGCCAGCAACTGGTGCAAGTGGCCGTTCGCGACCGTTACCAAGGCGACAGCAGCAGCGATACCTCGATGTGCAACGGCATCGGCAACCAGCCGGTCAATTGCCAGGTGCAGCGCGCCGCCACCGCCTACCAGCTGCAAAACGGCTACAACGTGCAAACCCGCAGCGACGACGCGCGCGCGGTGGAGAAGATTTCCGGCATGTATCTTTACGACCCGGATCTGGCCTATCTCTGGAACCACTTCGCCAGCTATCGCAGCAACGGCAATCAGGGAGACGTCTATTTGGGCGATGCAGAAATCGTCGAGCGCAGCATCTGGCTGAAAGGCGCCCGCGCCGTGCAGCCGGCATCCAGCTGCCAGGTCAATTCGCCCTGGTTCGACCTTGCCGTCAAGCAGCGCAACGCCGCCGACGGCATCCATCTGCAATATCAGCTGACGCGCAAAACCCGCTGGCTGAGCCATGACGATCTGGCCAGCGACGCCTTCGGCAAACTGATCGCCCAGGGCCGCGACTGCGCCAACAGCGTGCGGCAGATCCTCAAGCTGTAAACCGTCCGTCCGCCCGCGCTGGCGGAAGCGCCTTTCCGGCCTGCGCCGGCGATCCGCTCAAGCGGGACTGCAAACGCGGTCCCGCTTTTTTTTGCGTCTCATTCCGCTATGGTTAGAAACGACGCAGGCCCCGCGCCGCAGAGACACTGTCACCTTCCGACTTGCCCGCGGCGGCCGTCCGCCAGACAATGACCTTTGTCATATCGATAAATAGCATTTCGAAAAGCGCCCACCATGAACCACCCCACCACCGGCCGCGAGCGGGAAGTGATGCTAGCGCCTCACGAACTGATCGTGACCAAGACCGACCCCAGCGGGCATATCACCTACGCCAACCGCGTGTTCATGCGCATCGCCGGCTACGCCGAGCATGAGCTGCTGGGCAAGCCGCACAATCTGATCCGCCATCCCGACATGCCGCGCGGCGCTTATCGGCTGATGTGGCAAACCCTGCAATCCGGCCATGAGTTTTTCGCGATCGTGAAAAACGCCACCAAGGACGGCAACTATTACTGGGTGCTGGCCAATGTCACCCCCGATTACGACTTGCGCGGCCAGTTGAAAGGCTATTACTCGGTAAGACGTCCGCCCAGCCGGCAGGCCATCGCCGCCATCGAGCCCATTTACGCCGAAATGCGCAAAATCGAAGCCGCGCAAGGCAAGGCCAGCGCGCCGGACGTTTCGCGCGACTGGCTGCTGAACGTGCTCAAAGAAAAAAACTGCAGTTATCAGGACTTCATCCTCGGGCTTAACGCCGATGTTCTGAAAGCCAAAGGAGTCTCCGGATGAGTTCCACGCGCAAACCCACCCCCTTTCTGCGATCGCACCTGGCCATCGCGCTGATTGGCTTCAACCTGCTGGTGCTGCTTTCCATTGCGGACGAATATCTGCTGCCGCCGCTGGGACAGGCCATCGTCAATGCTGCGCTGCTGGCCGGCACCATAGCGCTCAGCGTCTGGGTATGGAGCAAAGGCAGCCGGATCCTGCTATTGCTCAATACGCTGACCCGGCAGCTGGGCCTGGCCTGCTGCGGCGAACTGCACCATCGCAGCACCCAAACCCGCGAAATGGGCGAAGTCGGCCAGGTGGCCTGGCAGTTGAACGATTTTCTCGATCTGGTGGAAACCTACTTCAAGGAAATCAACACCTGCTTCAAGGAGATCAGCGCCGGCAATTTCAACCGCCGCCCGCTGAGCCAGGGCTTGCCCGGCATCCTGTCCAGCTCGCTGGAAAACGTCAGCGTCGCCATCCAGACCATGGCCGACAATGAAGGCTATATTCGCCGCAACCGCCTGTCGTCGCAGCTGGCCTCCTTGAGCAATCCCCACTTGCGCGAAGATCTGGCCGGCAGCCAGCGCGATCTGTCCGTCATCAGCCAATCGATGGACGCCGTCTCCAGCATCACCCGCGACAACGCCGCCGGCGCGCGCGACAGCCTGAAAAGCGCCGACGAACTGTCCGGCCACCTCGACACCATCGCCGGCAGCGTCGCCAGCATGGATACCGCCAGCCAGATGCTGGCCCGCGAATGGCAAGGGATTGAAAGCTCGCTGGCCGATATCTCGGCCATCGCCGACCAGACCAATCTATTGGCGCTGAACGCCGCCATCGAGGCCGCCCGCGCCGGCGAAACCGGCCGCGGCTTCGCCGTGGTGGCGGACGAGGTGCGCAAGCTGGCCGAACGCAGCAAGAGCACCGCCAACCAGGTGCAAGGCGTGCTGGAGTCTCTGTCCTCGCGCATAGAAGACATGCGGCAACAAGCCAGCGCGGCCGGCGGCGTGGCCGGCGAGGTGCAATCCTCGGTCGAATCCTTCCGCCAGCGCTTTTCCAGCCTGGCCGACGAATCCGATCGCGTGCTGCAAAGCGTCAGCGATGTGCAGCGCAAGTCTCAGGTTTCGCTGCAGAAGCTGGCCCACGTCATCTACAAGCAACGCGCCTATCACGCGATTGAAGAAAGCGGCTCGCCCATGCCCGCGCCGGATCTGGAAGCCTGGCTCGAGGAAAACGGCGCCACGCTGTTCGGCGCGGCCTGCCAGCCGCTGCGCGCGCCGCTGGCGCAGCTGCAGCGCCATGTCGAAACCGCACTGGCCTCGGCCGGCGCCAGCGGCCAACTGGATGAGGCGGGCATCGTCGCCCAGATGCAGTCGCTGGAGCAGATCAGCGTGAAATTGCAGCGGTCTCTGGACCAGCTCTCCGCCTAAACGACGATCGCGCGGTGGCGCTTGGCCGCTGCCGCGCGGCATTTCCCCTCTCCGCTTTCCCCTCACAGCCCTCGCCACGCCAGCGCTCCTCCACCCTGTTCCGAACGCCTCTCCTCATCCGCACCCTGGCTGCGGACGGCCGCTAGCGCGCATCCCGCCATGCGCGTCCGGCGATAACTCAGATCCAAACCCCGCAGCCGCGCTTGGCGCGGTCATTGGCCGCTCTCCGCCATGCCCAGCCGCATCTCGCGCTCGACACGCCCCTTGAATTGCCAAAAGCATAATTAATGAAATATTTTACGTAAATAAATAATGTATTTCATGTTTTAAATTACAAAAGAATTCATACTCTAGCCGGTATGGATAAATCGCCCAATGTTTTGCTTGTATAAAAAGCATGACACTTTTCAGGCAGAAAGCCACCGTATACGCAAAACGCAAAAAAACCGCCCCAGAGGGCGGTGTGATTGGCGGCTGATCAGTCAGCGATCAGAAGAAACCCAGCTTGTCCTCGCCGTAGCTGACCAGCAGGTTCTTGGTCTGCTGGTAATGCTCCAGCATCATCTTGTGGGTTTCGCGGCCGATGCCCGATTGCTTGTAGCCGCCGAAGGCCGCATGCGCCGGGTAGGCGTGGTAACAGTTGGTCCACACCCGGCCGGCCTCGATATGGCGGCCCATGAAGAAGGCGCTGTTGATATTGCGCGTCCACACGCCAGCGCCCAGGCCGTACAGGGTGTCGTTGGCGATAGCCAGCGCCTCGTCGCGGTCCTTGAAGGTGGTCACCGACACCACCGGCCCGAAGATTTCTTCCTGAAAGATGCGCATCTTGTTGTGGCCGTGGAACACCGTGGGCTGGATGTAGAAACCGCCAGCCAGATCGCCGTCCAGGTGGGCGCGGGCGCCGCCGGCCAATACCTTGGCGCCTTCGTCGCGGCCGATGGCGAGATAGCTCTGGATCTTGTCCATCTGCTCTTGCGAGGCCTGCGCGCCTATCATCGTTTGCGGGTCCAGCGGGTTGCCCTGCTTGATGGCGGCGACGCGCTGCAGCGCTTTTTCCATGAAACGGTCGTAGATCGATTCGTGGATCAGCGCGCGGCTGGGGCAGGTGCACACCTCGCCCTGGTTCAGCGCGAACATCACGAAGCCTTCGATGGCCTTGTCGAAGAAGGCATCATCCTGCGCCGCCACGTCATCGAAGAAGATATTGGGCGATTTGCCGCCCAGCTCCAGCGTCACCGGGATCAAATTCTGGCTGGCGTACTGCATGATCAGCCGGCCGGTGCCGGTTTCGCCGGTGAAGGCGATCTTGGCGATGCGCTTGGAGCTGGCC
The DNA here is from genome assembly GCF_024207115.1 of Chromobacterium sp. IIBBL 290-4. NCBI lineage: Bacteria > Pseudomonadati > Pseudomonadota > Betaproteobacteria > Neisseriales > Chromobacteriaceae > Chromobacterium > Chromobacterium sp. IIBBL 290-4. The sequence continues at coordinate 1,747,717 of NZ_CP100128.1, read as the reverse complement.
AGCGGCTTGCCGGCCTCCACTCCGAAGCCGTTCACCACATTGAGCACGCCAGGCGGCAGCAGATCGCCCACCAGTTCCATCAGCACCAGAATGGACAAGGGCGTCTGCTCGGCCGGCTTCAGCACCACGCAATTGCCGGCGGCCAGCGCCGGCGCCAGCTTCCACGCCGCCATCAGAATGGGGAAGTTCCAGGGAATAATCTGCCCGACCACGCCCAGCGGCTCGTGGAAATGGTAGGACACGGTGTTGGCATCGATCTCGCCCAGGCTGCCTTCCTGCGCGCGCACGCAGGACGCGAAATAACGGAAATGGTCGATGGCCAGCGGGATGTCGGCGGCGCGGGTTTCGCGGATAGGCTTGCCGTTGTCCCAGGTTTCCACCTCGGCCAGCAGGGCCAGATTGGCCTCCATCCGGTCGGCGATCTTGTTCAGGATGATGGCGCGCTCGGTCACCGGCGTATGGCCCCATTTGAAACGGGCGGCGTGGGCGGCGTCCAGCGCCAGCTCCACGTCCTGCTCATCCGAGCGGGGAATCTCGCACAGTGTCTTGCCGGTAATCGGGGTGACGTTTTCGAAATAGCGGCCGTTCACCGGCGGCACCCACTGGCCGCCGATATAGTTGGCGTAACGCGGCTTCAATTGAAATCCAGGTTGCAGGCTTGCCATCTTCAGTCTCCTCGTCTGGTGGATGGTGGCTATCCGTTCAGCGGATTTCGCAACAGCGCAAGCAGCGTGCCAGAATTATGATTTTTGCATTGCAAAATAGCAGACCGCCTGAAACCGCAACGCTTTGCGGCCTCTCATTTCGCACCGCAACAATAGTCCATTCAAATCAATGCATTGCCATGCGCGCAGATGCGGCGATAATCGACCGAAACGCCAATCAAACTGTCTCGCGCCGCGACACCTGTCTCAGCACGGCGAGACAGGCCAGGAGCCGCGCATGAACGCTGTCAGCCGTTTGCCGCTGGACGAGATCCGCCGCCGTTTCTTCACCGATCAGCCCTTGCCCGGCCAGGCCTTGCCGCCGCCCATCCTGCATTCCTGGCAACGTTGCCGCGGCCTGGGTTTGCCGGCGGGCGGCGGCGGCGGCGACAAGCTGACGGCGATGGAGCTGAACCAGCGGCAAGAAGCGAACCAGGACTGGCTCGCGCCCGCCGCGCCGGCGCTGGCCGGCCTGTTCGAACAGGTGGCCAGCCGGCAACTGGCCCTGGTGGTGGCGGACAGCCGCGGCCTGATACTGGATGAAAGCGGCCACATCGATTTTCTGAACAAGGCGGAACAGCTGGCCCTGACTCCGGGCATGGACTGGAGCGAAGCCGCGCGCGGCACCAACGCCATCGGCACCGCGCTGGCCGCCATCGACAGCGTGCTGGTGCGCGGCGCCGAGCATTATCTGGAACGCAACCGCGTGCTGGCCTGCGCCGCCGAGCCCTTGCTAGGGCCGCAGGGCCAGTTGCTGGGCGCGCTGGACATCAGCGGCGCCAGCCGCAAGCTGGGCCAGCCGCAAATTCTGGCGCTGCAGGCGGCGCGCGGCCAGATCGAGTCGCGCCTGCTGGAAGAGGCCGCCCGCCACGGCTGGCTGCTGTGCCTGCACGCCGATCCGCGCTTGCTGGACGCGCCCTCGGCCTGCAAGCTGGCCTTCGACGGCGATGGCCGGCTGCTGGCCGCCAACCGCCCCGGGCTCTCGCTGTGCGGGCTGGAGCCCGGCCGCTGGCAGGCGCGCCATTTCGCCGCGCTGTTCGGCCAAAGCCTGGAGCATTGGCTGCAACGCCACGGCCAGGCCCTAGGCGCGCTGCAGATCGGCGCACAGCGCTTTTCCGCCCGCTTGAAGCCGCCCGCCGCCGCGCCCATTGCGTCGCCCCCCCGCGCGGCAAGGCCCGCCCAGCCCGCCAAAGCGCCCCCCGCCGCCGTCCTTGAGCCGCTGGACGGCGCGCCGCCCGAACTGTGCGCCACCGCGCTCAAGCAGCTGGAGGCCGATATTCCGGTGCTGATCCTCGGCGAAACCGGCACCGGCAAGGACAGGCTGGCGCGCGCCCTGCACGCCGCCGGCAGCCGCCGCGGCCAGCCCTTCATCGCGGTCAACTGCGCCGCCATTCCCGAAGGCCTGATCGAGGCCGAGCTGTTCGGCTACCTGCCCGGCGCCTACACCGGCGCCAGCCGCCAAGGCAGCAAAGGCAGGCTGCGCGAGGCGGACGGCGGCGTGCTGTTCCTGGACGAGATAGGCGATATGCCGCTGGCGCTGCAGGCCAGGCTGCTGCGAGTGCTGCAGGAGCGCGAAGTGACGCCGCTGGGCGGCGGGCCGGCGCAACAGCTGGACATCCGGCTGATCTGCGCCACCCACCGCGACCTGCGCGCCAAGGTGGCCGAAGGCGCGTTCCGCGCCGACCTCTATTACCGCCTGTGCCATTACCCGCTCAGCCTGCCGCCGCTGCGCGAGCGCGGCGACGTGGCCGCCATCGCGCAGCGCATGCTGGACGAGATGGGCGCGGCGCGTCGCGGCATCGCCTTGTCCGCCGAGCTCGGCCGAGCCTTCCGCGGCTACCGCTGGCCCGGCAATCTGCGCGAGCTGGCCAATCTGCTGGCCACCTTGCTGGCGCTGGCCGACGACGGCGCGCAATTGGAAATGCGCCATCTGCCGGCCTTGCTGCGCGCCGATATGGAAAACCAGGGCCATGCGGTGCCGGACAGCGCCATCGCCGATCTGCTGCGGCGCTGCGGCGGCAACGCCAGCGCGGCGGCACGCGCCCTGGGCATCAGCCGCGCCACGCTGTACCGACGGCTGGGCAAAACCGCCAAATAAGTCCGGCGACGCTATGTCGCGGCGGCCTCCGCCATCAACTCGGAAAACTGCTGCCGTATCCAGCGCTGGCCGGGATGGCTATGGTTGCGCGGATGCCAGACCATGGCCACGCCGAAGCCGCGCAAGGGAAACGGGCAGGCCGCCGTCCGCAGCGGCACCCGGCTGGCCGACACCAGCCGCGCCGGCAGCAAGGCGAGATAATCGGTTTGCGCCACGATTTCCGGCACCAGCAGAAAAGACGCCGCCGACAAGGCCACTCGCCGCGCCAACCCTTGCTCGGCCAGCGCCACGTCGACTGCGGTGCTGAAATCGCCGCTGCCCAGCGACACCACCACATGCTCGTGCGCCAGATAGTTTTCCAGCGTCAGGCCTTGCCGCCAGACGGGATGCTCCGGCCGGCCGATCAAGACGTAGCGGTCTTCGAACAAGGGCTTGGCATGCAAGCCCGGTGGCGCGCAATCCGGGCTGATCAAAGCCAGATCCACCTCGCCGCTCTCCGCCTGGCGCTGCAAGCGGGACGCCTCCAGATGGCGCATCGCCACCCGAATGCCCGGCGCGCGCTGGCGCAAGCGCTGGATCAGCGGAATCGCCGCCACCGCCTGGGCGTAATCGGTGCAGGCGAGCTGCAAGGTCATGCTGGCTGCGCCCGGATCGAAATCCTGGCTCGCCAGCAGATTTGCGCGCAGTTGCTGCAGCGAGGCCTGCAAAGGCGCCAGCAACTGCTCCGCCTTGGCGGTGGGACGCATGCCGCGCTGCGTCGGCAGCAACAGCGGATCGCCGAACAGTTCCCGCAAACGGGCCAGTTGCGCGCTGACGGCTGGCTGGCTCAGATGCAGCCGCGCCGCCGCGCGCGTCACATTGCGCTCCTCCAGCAGCACTTCCAGCGTATGCAGCAGATTCAAATCCAGGCGCTTGGTATCCATGAAACAGATAGCTCACAAGAAAATCATCGATTTCACTTATTTATCATGCCAGGACACACTGGCGCCATCGCCACCCCACTGAAAGTCCGCTCATGCGCCGCACCCTATTGCTGGTCTACGCCCAGCCCGAGCCCAGCTCCTTGACCCGCAGCTTCGCCGCCGCCGCCGTGGAAACGCTGACGGCGCAAGGGCACCAAGTGCTGCAATCCGATCTCTACGCCATGCGCTGGAAAGCGGTGCTGGACGCCGACGATTTTCCGGCGCGCGCCGACCCCGCCCGCCTGTCCTTCATCGACGAATCCGGCCACGCCTACGCCAACGGCGCGCAAACGCCTGATGTCGCCGAGGAGCAGCGCAAACTCCTGGCCGCCGACGCGGTGATCTTCTTGTTTCCGCTATGGTGGTACGGCATCCCGGCCATTCTGAAAGGCTGGTTCGAGCGGGTATACGCCTATGGCTTCGGCTATGGCTACCAGAACCAAGGCAACCGGCTGCGCTATGGCGACGGCGCGCTCAAGGGCAAGCGGGCGCTGCTGGCGGCGATGGTGGGCGGCGGCGAACGGGACTACGGTCCGCGCGGCATCAACGGCCCGCTGCAGGAGCTGCTGTTCCCCGTCACCCACGGCTGCCTGTTCTACCCCGGCATGGACGTGCTGCCCACCCACGCGGTCTATGGCGTCAACCAGCTGAGCCGCGAGCAGATAGCAGACCAACTGCATGCTTGGCGCAAGCGGCTGGCCGGCTTGTTCGACGAGACGCCCATCCCGTTCCGACGCCAGAACGGCGGCGACTATCCAGACGGACACCAGCTGGCCGGCCACATCGCGCCGGACATGGAGGGCATCTGGGCGCACCTGGCCGCGCCGAGCAGCCCCACGCCGCGGCCGGCGATGACCGAAGCCGCGGCGCAATAAAAAAACGGCGGGGAGACGCGCTCCTCGCCGTTTTTGCGTTTCCGTTCCGATCAGAAGCCGAAGGCCGCCAATTCTTCGGCCGTCAGATGCCGCCATTCGCCCGCCGGCAAGTCGCCCAGCACGATGGCGCCCAGGCTTTCGCGGTGCAGCGCCTCGACGCGGTTGCTGGCCGCCGCCACCATGCGCTTCACCTGATGGTACTTGCCCTCGGTGATGGTCAGCAGAATGGTGTGCGCGTCGAGCTGCTCGATGCTGTCGGCGGCGAATTCGCGCGCCTCGTCGTTCAGGTACACGCCGCTCTGCAGCTGGGCGATCAGCTCTTCCGTCGCCTCATGCTTGAGCGTGACGCGGTAGACCTTGGGCACCAGCTTTTTCGGCGAACTCAGGGCATGGATGAACTGGCCATTGTTGGACAGCAGGATCAGCCCGGTGGTATCCACATCCAGCCGGCCCACCGCGCAGATGTCCAGATTGGAAAACTGGTCCGGCAGCAGCCGATAGATGCTGGGGTGGCAATTCGGCTTGTGCGAGGTTTCGTAATTGGCCGGCTTGTGCAGCAAGAGATACAGCGGCCCGCGCACCACCGGCCACGGCTCGTCGTCCACCGTCAGGCTAGCGATGTCGGCCAGCTCGAATTGGGCGCGATAGTTGTCCACCACCTCGCCGTTCACTTCCACCAGGCCGTATTCGATCAGCTGGCGGCATTCTTTGCGGCCGCCAAAGCCTTGTTGTTGCAACAGTCGATAAAGTTCCATACGCCGATGTTAGCATGCGCGGCGCGGCCCTGCCGCCTTGCCTGCGGCCCGCCATCGCGCCATAGTCAGCCAAAGGCGACAGCCTGGAGAGACCGCATGCCTTACCAGAAATACGCGCTGCATAGCTTGGGCTGGGTCCGCTACCAGCGCCGGCGCATCCTGAAAGCCGCGCTATTCAGCGCTTTGCTGTTCGCGCCGGCCGCGGCGCTGACTATGGGCGGCCTGGGGGCCGGCGTGTTCGTATTCGCCTTGGCGGCCAATTACAGCGCGCTGTGCATGATGCTGGCGCGGCGCTTGCAGCCGGCATCCTGGCTGGCGATACCGGCGTGCTACCTGATAGGCCGGCTGTGCGTGGATTGGCCGCTGCCCATGTTTGCCGTCTTGGCCGCCAGCCTGGCCTTGCTGGCCTGCAGCGCCCGCCATGGCCTGCACAAGGGCGTGCAGTTCTGGGTGTTCGCGCTGCTGCTGGGCGACATGACCCCGGCCGCGGCCATTCCGCCCTGGCAGGAGGCCGGCTGGATGCTGCTGGGCGCCGCCTATGGCGGCACGCTGGCCAGAATCGGCCTGAAAGACTGGTTTCGGGTCTTGCCTGCCGCCTCCGCCGCCGATGTCCGCCGCTATGCCTGGCATCTTCTGCCCTGGGGCCTGCTGGCCTGGCTGGCCGGCGGCTGGATGCATAGCGCCCATGCCTGGTGGCTGCCCATCGCCGCCATCGCCATTCCCGACCCGTCGCCGGAGCGGATGCTGTGGCTGGCGCGCGAGCGCGCCATGGGCACGCTGGCCGGCGCGCTGCTCAGCGGCTTGCTGTACTGGCTGTTGCGGGCCTTGAGCCTGGGGCCGCTATGGCATGTGCTGGCGCTGGCCGCGTTGCAGATGACGATGCTGATCGCCATGCGGCACAGCTTCCGTGTTTTCGTCGCGCTGCTGACCGCGCTGGTGCTGTCCTTGCTGCCAACAGCGCAATTGGCCAGCGGCGCGCTGGAGCGGGTGGAGGATACCTTGATCGCCGCCTTGCTGTTCGGCGCGCTGGCCTGGTTTCTGCGCCAGCGCGCTCAGCCCTCGCCCAACAGCAGCGACTGAAGCGGCGCGGCGACGCATACCCGGTCCCGTCCGGTCTGCTTGGCCTGATACAAGGCGGCGTCGGCGGCGTGGACCACGCTTTCGGCGTCTTCGCCATGCATGGGGCTGAGCGCGAGGCCGACCGACAGCGTCACGGTCAGCGCATGGCCCTGCGCCTGGATGGGCATGGCGCGCACCGCGTCGCACAGTCCTTGCGCCTTGGCGTGCGCCGCCTCCAGCGAAGCGCCGGGCAGCAAGACGAAGAACTCCTCTCCGCCGTAGCGGCAGACGATGTCGCCGCTGCGGAAGTGGTCGCTCAGATAGGCCGCCAGCGCCGTCAGCACGATATCGCCGCAGCGGTGGCCATAGGTATCGTTGACCCGCTTGAAATGGTCGGCGTCCACCATCAGCACCGCCACTTCTCGATGCAGTGCCAGCATATGGGACAGCACTCTGGGCAGGATGTCGTCCAGATGGCGGCGGTTGAACAACCCGGTCAACGGATCACGCCGCGCTTGCTCGCGCAGGCCCTGCTGCAGATGCTCGATCTCGCCGACCTGGCGGCGCAAGGCCGTATTGGCGTCCCGCAAGCTCTGCTCCAGCCGTTTGCGCTCGCTGATGTCGTTGATGCTGTTGATCACATGCCACACCTTGTCGCTCTTCACCACCGCGCAGGAGATCAGCGCCCAGAACTCCCGGCCGCCCGCCCCCTTGAGCCGGACCTCCCGGTCCATGACCCGGCCGCCCGCCCGCAGCACCTGGGCCACCCGCTCGCATTCATCCGGATCGGCGTAGAAGTCCTGCACCTTCTGCGAGCCGGAGGCCTCAATGCGCGTATCGAACAGCTCTTCGGCGCGCGCGTTGGCATAGTTCAGCTCGCCGCCGGACAGGCGGTTCATCGCCAGCGGAAAAGGAGCGGCGTCGGCCAGCAGCCGCAGCCGCGCTTCGCTCTCCGCCAATTGCGCGGTGCGCTCCGCCACTTTGCTTTCCAAGGACTGGTTCGCCTGCATCAGGCTGCGCTCCACGCTCCGGCGCTCGGCCAACAGCGCGCCGAACACCAGCAGCGCCACAGACTGGACCAATGCCAGCAGCGCCACATTCAACAAGGCAGCCCGCTCGCCGACGATGGACAGCGCGCCGCGCTCGAGATGCGCCCCCCGCAGCGCGAACGCCACGATGGCCAGCGACAGGACATGGGCCAGCAGCTGCTGGCTGCGGAAAGCCAGCCACAGCAAAGGCATGATGAACAAATAAGGCAGCGCGGCGTAGCGGCCGTCCCGGCCGTCCAGCCAGACGCAAACCAGCAAGGACAAGCACAAGGTCAGCATCCCAACCGCAACCGTTTCGCGCCGGCGCTCCGGCGTCGCCATGCAGGAGTGGCCATTCAGCAGCAGCAAGGGCGGCAGCGCGGCCATGGCGGCCATATCGCCCAGCGCGATGCGCAGGGCGTCTTGCGCCGCCCGCGCGGGATCGGCGCTGGGCAATTGCGCGAAAAACCAGCCTAGCGCCGACAACAGGCTGCCGCACAGGGCCGCGCCGAACAGGTAGCGCAATACGCCCGGCAGATGGGAAAGCGCAGACGCGCGCGGGCGCAAAGCCTGGCTGCTGAGCAAGGCCGCGCCTAACATGGCGGCGATTTGCGGCGCGGCGGCCGACACCGCCAGCCCATTCCGCCAGGCCAGCCATGCGGCGCCGGCCAGCAAGGCTGGCCAACACCGTCCGCCGAACCGCAACAGCGCCGCCAAGGCCAGCGGCAAACCCGGCTGCCAATAGCCATAGGCGGTCAGCGCTGGAAATCCGCGCGACAGCCAAGCGACGGCCAGCGCGTAGGCAATCGCCAATCCCGCTTGCCGCCAAGCCTCCCCTTTCAGACTTGCCGAAAACGCCCCCATCGGTGTCCCATCCGATTATTCCGCGGCTGACGCGCCGCGTTTTATGCTTTTTAGATTAGCCGCCGTTCCACATGAAATCCATGCGCGCCCGTCCTGGCCGTCTAACTGCTCGCCTCCGCCAATTGTTGCAGCGAGGCGCGCGCGCGCTGCAACACCTGTTCGAGATTTTCATCGGCGTCGCCCGCGCTGGCCACGCCGCAGCGCAAAGACAGCCTCACGCCCGACGGCAGGCCCGCCTCGCGCCAGCTTTGCGCCAATTGCTGCTTGATGCGATCCAGCACGATCTGGGCCGTGTCGGGGCTCGCCTCCGGCAATAACAATCCAAACTCGTTATTGTCCAGCCGCCCGGCGATATCGCTGTCGCGGATGGCCGCCAGCAAGGCCTGCGACACCAGCCGCAAGATCATGTGCCCCACCAGCTGGCCATAGCTCTCCTGCAGGCGGCGGAAATCCACCAGCTCCAGCACCGCCACCGCCAGCGGCGTATTCTGGCGATACGTCAGCAACATGCATTTGGCGCCGACATCGAAAAACATCTGGCGATTGAACAGATTGGTCATGTCATCGGCCACCGCCAGCCGATACAAAGACTCCTGGCGCGTGCGCTTCTCGGTGATGTCGCGCTGGATGGACGCGAAGTAGCGAATGCTGCCCGTCTCGTCGCTCAAGGGCAGGATATGGATTTCCGCCCAATACGGCGTGCCGGAGCGTTGGTAATTCAACAGCTCCACCTTGGTTTCCCGCCCCGCGCGCAGCGCCACGCCCAACAGCACCAGCGTCGCCGGATCCGTCAGCGGGCCCTGCAGCATCCGCGGCGACTGGCCCAGCAACTCGTCCAGCGGATAGCCGCTCAGCTCGCACATGGCGGGATTGGCATAGATGATCGCGGGGCCGGGCTCATGCAAGGGCTCGGCCTCCGTCACCAGCACCGCATCGTTGCCGTGATGGACGATCAAATGGAAAACGCTGAGAGGCAATGGCATGGGGCCCTCCACTCCGGTTTGGCTAACCGCGTTTATTAGTGATAGCAGCAGGATGGCCTTCGCTTCAAAGTCTAGGCGATGCCATATTCTTATCCGGCTGATTCTTATAAACATTGTTTACATGATTGGGATCATATAAAACCAAGGCAGGAGGGAACCGCATGCGCTACCCCAGCGACCACAAGGCGGAAATCGCCCAACGCATTGTTTCCATCGCCGCCCTGCGCTTTCGTGCCGAGGGCTTGGCGCAAGTGGGCATCGCCAATCTGATGGCGGACCTGGGACTCACCCATGGCGGTTTCTACGCCCACTTCGGCAGCAAGGAAGAACTGGTGGCGGCAGCATGCGGCGAGGCCTTGCGGCAGCAGAACGACCGCTGGCGGCAACTGCTGGCGCAAGCGCCCGCCGGCGAAGGACTCGCCGCGGTGACGGACGCGTATTTGAATATCGAACATCGCGACTTTCCCGATTCCGGCTGCGCCTTGGCCGCGCTAGCCGGCGAATTGGCGCGCCAGGGCGCGCCGGTGCGCGGCCGGATCGCCGGAGAAGTCGGCCAATTGACGGCCACGCTGGCCCAGGCGCGCGCCCAAGACGGCAAGGAAGGCGACGCCCTGCTGGACCTGGCCTTGATGGTGGGCTGCCTGGCCTTGGCCAGATTGGTGAATGATGCGGATCGATCGCGCCAATTGCTGGAAAGCGCCCGCGCGCGCCTGACCGATAAATGATGATAGCATTTAAGTATCAAAACCCTCTTCGCCCTCAACATGCTCACGCTGCATCCCTACGATCCTTCACGGCTAGCCGAGCTGGCTGCTTTACGTTATCCCGCGCCTAGCGCAGAACAGACAGCCGCTTTGCGCCAACAACTGGAAGACCCGATGCGCGGCAAAGGAGAATTCGCGCGCATGCTGCTGGATGGCGATCAGGTGGTCGGCATGCTGGCCTGGGTGAGCGCCGGCATCGCCAAAAACGGCGAAATGTATGGCGGCCCGCTGCAAGCGGCCAGCCGCCAAAGCTACGATGCCTTGATCGATGAATGCGTGCGCCAAGGCGTTTTAGCCGGCGCGCGCTATTTGCACTTCAGCGCGGAGCCGGACGAAGCCCTTAAGCTTCAAGCCTTGGCGCAGCACGGCTTCGCGGCGCATTTTTGTTTTCTGACGCTGGAAGCGGATAGCGCGACCTTGCCGCTGCGCGCCTTCCCCGCAGGCTGGCGCATGGTGGAGACCGCGCATATCGACTGGCGGCGCCTCGCCGATCTCTACAACCGCTGTTTCGAAGCCACGCCGCACGCGCCAGGGCTGGAAATAGATAGGTTGCGCGATGAATGGGCCGAGTGCGACTTGGACGCCGCGCAGTTATGGGCGGACGAAAACGGCGGCTACCAGGCTTTCTTGGATATTTCTGCGACAGGACACATCAACGGCGTCGGCGTGTCGGCAAGCTGCGCCGGACGCGGCATCGCCCAGGCCATGTACGGCCGGGCGGCGCTGCATCTGCAGGCCAAGGGACAACAGCGGCTGTCCGCCATGGTGGCGGACAGCAATTCGGCCTCCATGGCCCTGCACCGCAAGCTGGGCTTTCAGCAGCAGGCCAGCCGGCAGGTGCTGCGCAAAACGCTGGCTTGAACTCAGGGCGATGAGCTGTGCGGCAATAGACAGGCTTCCCGGGTCTCGGTCACCAGCCGCTCGAAGTCGCCGCTATCCTGCAGCGCCTTCAACCCGCGGTTGAAGCGCTCCACCAGCTCCTGCCCTTTGACATGCTTGCGCCAGATCACCACGTGCAGCGGCGCGTTCCAGAAGGAACGCCCCTGCGCTTCCACCGCATTGGCCTGCTGAGCGGTGAAATGGTGGGCCAGCAAATAGCGCCCCACTTCCAAATCGATAGGGAATAGATCGACGCGCCCGGCCAGCAGCTTTTTGAAATTGATCAGATCGTCCGGCGCGGTATCGGCGGTCAACACGCCGGACTTCACCTGCGCGTCGAACTCGTCGGAATAGTAGTTGCCCACCGTCACGCCGGCGCGCGCGCCCTTCAAATCCGCCCAGCGGCTCCATTCCAGCTTGTGGTCCTTGCGCTGGAAAAACACCATGCGGGCATTCAACACCGGCAAGGTATACAGCAGATCGCGCTTGCGCTCCTCGGTGGGCGCCCAGCCGAAACTGCCGTCCACCTGCCCGTTGCGGGCCGATTGCAGCGTGCGGTTATTGGGGTAATAGCGGAAGGTGACATCGACGCCGCCGCGGGCGAAGGCTTCCTTCACCAGCCGCGACAAGATGCCGTCGTAAGGGAGTTCCTGGCCCATATACGGCGGCCATTCCTGATTGGACAGGGTGATTTTGAGGCGCGGGGCAGCCTCAACCGGCGCCGCCGCCAAGGCGGCCCAGCTCAGGATACCCAGCAGCAGGCCGTGGTATCGCATTCTTTTCCCGATTCTTGCAAAGTCTGACAGCCGCCATTTATTGTCGATCGGTATCGATCACGCGGTCTATTAAGTTGAGCATAACCGGCAATGCGCCCCTCAGCAATGCGATTGCGCCCGAAGCCGACTAGCGGTCGGGCGCATCGGCGTCAGCGGCTCTTAGGCGGGCTGAACAAGGCCGACTTGGGCGCCGCCGGCTTGGCGGAGCGGCCGCCTTCCGTGCGCGCGCCCTGGCCCTGTCCCTGGCGCGGACCGCCGTTGCGGCCATGGCCGGCCGGCTTGCTTTCGGTCTGATGGCGCGGCTTGCCGCTGCCGTGGCGGGATTGGCCCTGGCCTTGGCCCTGGCTGCGGCTTTGTCCTTGACCGCGCGGCGCGCCCTGGCCGCGGCCGCGGGCGCCGCCGCCCATCGGGATCGGCTCCGGCTTGACGTTGAGGTCGGCCTCGAAGCCCGGCACGGTAAAGCGCTCGATCGACATCTTGATCAGCTTCTCAATGTCGCGCAGGAAGCTGAACTCGTCCACGCAGACCAGCGACAGCGCTTCGCCCGGCGTGCCGGCGCGGCCGGTGCGGCCGATGCGGTGCACGTAGTCTTCCGGCACGTTGGGCAATTCGAAATTGACCACGTGCGGCAGCTGGTCGATATCCAGGCCGCGCGCGGCGATGTCGGTGGCCACCAGCACTTGCAGCTCGCCGCTCTTGAAATCGGCCAGGGCGCGGGTGCGCGCGTTCTGGCTCTTGTTGCCGTGGATGGCGGCGGCCGGGATGCCGATCTTGTCCAGCTTTTCCGCCAGGCGGTTGGCGCCGTGCTTGGTGCGGGTGAACACCAGCACCTGGAACCAGTTGTGCTCGCGGATCAGGTGGATCAGCAGGTCGGTTTTCTTGTCGCGGTCAACCAGGTGAACCTTCTGCGTCACCAGCTCGTTGGTGGTGTTGCGGCGCGCCACTTCCACCAGCTTGGGGTTGTCCAGCAGCTTGTCGGCCAGCGCCTTGATCTCATCGGAGAAGGTGGCCGAGAACAGCAGGTTCTGGCGCTTGGCCGGCAGTTTGGCCAGCACCTTCTTGATGTCGTGGATGAAGCCCATGTCCAGCATGCGGTCGGCCTCGTCCAGCACCAGGATTTCCACGCCGGACAGGTCGACGGTCTTCTGGCCCACGTGGTCCAGCAGGCGGCCCGGGGTCGCCACCAGGATGTCCACCGGCGAACGCAGCGCCTTGATCTGCGGATTGATGTTGACGCCGCCGAACATCACCAGCGACTTCAGCGGCAGGTATTTGCTATAAGTACGCACCGACTCCTCCACCTGGGCGGCCAGCTCGCGGGTGGGGGTCAGCACCAGCGCGCGCGGGCGGCCGGCATGGTGGCTGGGCGAACGCATCAGCAGCTGCAACAGCGGCAGCGTGAAGCCAGCGGTCTTGCCGGTGCCGGTCTGCGCAGCGGCCAACAGATCGCCGCCCTGCAGCACTTGCGGAATGGCCTGAGCCTGAATCGGGGTGGGCGTGGTATAACCGGTATCGGAAACCGCGCGCAACAACGGGTCGGCCAAGCCTAGATCGGCGAAGGTAAGTTCGGACATAATATGCTCCTGCGACGGCCCATCGCAGCAAGGCGACCAATCCAGGCAGACGGGAAAACGGGGTTGAGCTCGAGGATGAGACCGGCGCGCGGGACTGGCACTCGCACGGGAGCGCCGCAGTTTACAGGCAATCGCCTGCATTGGGAACTTGCCAACCGCGTCTGATCGGCCCAGACTCCGCCCACCAGCCCTGTTGTCGCATTCAAGGAAAGATTATGTCCATTGCCGCTTCCCGGCTGATAGGCTTGCTGTTCGCGCTGCCCGTTCTGGCCTTTGCCTCCAAGAACGACCATCTGCATGCCAACGGCTCGAGCCGCCCCTCCGCCGATGCCGCCAAAAGCGTCGATGAAGCGCCAGCGGCGCTGCCGCCGGTCGCCACCGACTTTCATTGCGACCAGCCGGCCAACCAGGTGGAAAGCATGGTCTGCCAGGATGACGGCCTGACGCGGCTCGACAATCGCCTGGAAAAAGTCTACGCCCAAGCCCTGGCCAAGGCGGAGCAAGCCGGCGGCAACGCTTATCCCAAACTGATCTCCGAACAAAAACGCTGGGTCAAGAATCTGAAGGACTGCCTGAAGAACGAAGACCCGCACATGTGCCTGGGCGACACCTACATTCTGCACATTTCGCAGCTGCAGGCGGCCTGGAATCTGGCGCCGTCGCTGACGCCGCTGCGTTATCTGTGCAAGGGCGGCCCATCCGCCACCATTCTGGCCACGTTCTACCGCACCCATCCGGCCACCGCCAAACTGGAGCGCGGCAATACCCTGGTGATTGTCCACCAGGGCTTGAGCGGCAGCGGCGCGCGTTATCTGGGACAGGGCATCGAGTTCTGGATCAAAGGCCGCGACGCCAGCGTCAATTGGCGCGGCGAACAGCTGGAATGCAGCAGCCAGCCCACGCCCTGAGCATGGCGCCGCCGCCGGCGAACGTTTAAAATCAGGCAGTTTGTCATCATCCATGGCCCGACGCATTTGCGCGGGCCTTAAATTTAGCCGAAGACCGCCATGGCCCTGACCGCCACCATATACAAAGCCAACCTGACCCTGTCCGACATGGATCGCGGTTATTACGCCACCCACTCGCTGACGCTGGCCCAACACCCTTCCGAAACGCTGGAGCGGATGATGCTGCGCATCGTCGCCTTCGCGCTGCACGCCAGCGAAACGCTGAGCTTCACCCGCGGCCTGAGCGCCGACGACGAGCCGGAACTGTGGCAGAAGAATTACGCCGACGAAATCGAACTGTGGGTGGAGCTGGGCGAGCCGGACGAAAAGCGGCTGAAGAAGGCCTGCAGCCGCTCCGAGCAGGTAGCGCTGTACAGCTACGGCGGCCGCGCCAGCGAAGTGTGGTGGAGCCAGATCGAAAACAAGCTCGCCCGCCTGGACAAGCTGTCGGTGTTCCGCATCGATTTCGACGCGCTGCAAGCGCTGGCCGCCATCGCCGAACGCAGCATGCAGCTGACCGCCACCATACAAGACGGCCAGCTGTGGCTGGCCAATGACGCTCAAAACATCTTGATCGCGCCGCTGCGCTTGAAATAAGCGCCGCACCAGCGGCACAGCCGCTGCCAAAGATTCAGCCTGAGCGGCAAGCCGCCATGATTGACGCGGATGCGCGCCAACTGGCGGCGCTGGCGCAAAGTCTGCCAGCCGGCGTCGCGCATCGGCAGTCGGCTGAGGATCACCACGCCGGAGGCTTCGCGGCAACTGCGGCGCAAGGCGGTTCGCACAGGGACGGACATAAGCGGCTCGACTGGGTTTGACAATAGGCCCATGCTAGAAAGACCGCGCTAAAATTGCGGCAAAAAGAGCAGCCGTCCATATAAAAATCCGATCAAGGCCGGATGCGCGTCTGTTCCACGTGAAACCAAACCGAGAATCAGCATGGATCCCATCATCTCGCTGCGCATGCCCACGCCTCAAGATGCCGACCTGCTGGCCAGTCTTCATGTCGCCAGCTGGCAAAGCGCCTATCGCGGCATCTTGCCGGACGCCTATCTGGACGAGATCGCGCCCGGCGAGCGACTGGCCATGTGGAAAGACCGCCTGGCGCAGCATGCGTCTTCCTGGACGCGCATCGCTTACCTGGCGGGCAGGCCCGCCGGCTTCGCCTGCCTGTTGCCAGACACGGAGCCCGCTCGCGGCGTCTATCTAGACAATCTGCATGTGCTGCCGGAGTTTAAAGGCCACGGCATCGGTCGCCTGCTGCTGGCCGCGGCGGCGGCGGAATGCCTGCGCATCGCCCCGGGCCGCCCTCTGTTTCTCTGGACCTTCGCCGCCAATCAATCGGCCTGCCGCTTTTACCAAGCGTTGGGCGGGACGGTGACGGAACAGAAGGACACCCTCACCCCGGCCGGCAACCCTCAGCCCGCGCTATGCTTCCAATGGGACGACCCCGCGGCGCTGACGTCTTGAGCCGCCTCGCGGACGCGGCAACACCTCGCATCGGCTAGCGCGTACAATGCGCCCATGTCCGAGCTGAAATATCTGTCCCATTACCCCGCGCCGCTGCTGGCGCAAGTCCGCACCCTGATCGCCTCCGGCGAACTGGGCGACTGGCTGCAGCGCAAGTATCCGCCGCGCCACGATATCCAGACCGACAAAGCGCTGTACGAATTCATCGCCGATCTCAAACAACGCCATATGAAACACGCGCCGCTGCCGGCCAAGGTGTTGTTCGACAACAAGCAGCACCCGCTCAAGGGCACGCTGGGCACCAATACCTCCGTCTCCCGGGTGCAGGGCGGACGCCTGAAAAGCAAAAACGAAATCCGCATCGCCTCGCTGTTCCGCGAGCTGCCGCTCCCCTTCCTGCAGATGATCGCGGTGCATGAGCTGGCTCACCTGAAAGAACGCGACCACGACAAGGCCTTCTATCAGCTCTGCTGCCACATGCTGGCGGACTACCATCAACTGGAGTTCGACCTGCGCCTCTGGCTGACTTGGCGCGAGTGGGCGGCGTGATCCGCCGCCCAACTTATTCCTCAAGATAATAAAAAAACAATTTCTTATTATTTTTCATGCCATTACTAGCAGGATACAGTCGAGCATCCCGATAACGGAAAACCCGACATGCTCGCCGCCCTGTCATCGTTCGACCTGATCATCCAGCCTGGCTGGAACAATTCCGGCCCTTTGCACTGGCAAAGCCACTGGCAACGCCGCCTGGGCGCGCACCGGGTGGATAACGCCGACTGGGCGCGGCCGCAGCTGGAAGACTGGCTGGACGGCCTGGATGTCGCCCTCACCCGCTGCAGCAAGCCGGCGCTGGTGATCGCCCACAGCCTGGGCTGCGTCGCGGTGGCCCACTATGCGGCCCGCCAAGCGGACAAGATCGCCGGCGCGCTATTGGTGGCGCCGGCCGATGTCGAGCGCCCCTTCGCGCCGGCCGAGCTGATGAATTTCGCGCCGCTGCCGCGCCAGCCGCTGCCCTTTCCCGCCCGCGTGGTGGCCAGCAGCAACGATCCCTTCTGCAAAACCGCCCGCGCCGCGCGGATGGCCGGCTATTGGCAAACGCCGATTACCTGGCTGCAACACGCCGGCCATATCAATATCGACTCCGGCCACCGCCATTGGGAAGAAGGCTGGCCGCTGCTGGCGCAACTGGCCATTCGCGCAGCCGCCCGGCTGGAGCCCGCCGCCTGAATCCCAAGCCAGACGGGATGGTCTAGACTGAAGCATCTTGTCTTCGAGTCCGCCATGTTTTCGCTACGCCTGTTGCCCATCCTGTTTTTGTTTAGCGCCGCCCCCAGCTGGGCCGCGCCGTCCCGCATCGGCATTTCGGTGGGCGCGCTGGACAATCCCTTCTATCAAGCGCTGGTTCGCGGCGCGATACAGGCGGCGCATCATCTCAACCCCTCGGCGCAGATCACCTCGCTGTCCGCCAATTTCACCCTGCCGCTGCAGCAACAGCAGATGCGCCAGTTGATTGCCCAGAAGGTCGACCTGATCCTGCTCGGCGCCGTGGACAGCCAGGCCATCGCGCCGGAAGTTCAGCGCGCCCGCGAAGCCGGCATCACCGTAGTGGCGGTGGATGTCGACGCGCCGGGCGTGGACGGCACGGTGAAGTCGGACAACCGCCAGGCGGGTGAAATCACCTGCCGCTATTTGGCCGAGCAATTGGGCGGCAAGGGCAATTTGCTGATACAGGGCGGCCCGCCGGTGTCCTCGGTCAGCGACCGCATCGCCGGCTGCCGCGCCGCGCTGGCCGCCTTTCCCAAGATGCACGCGCTGGACGGCGGCAATGGCTTGGGCTCCAGCCTGGGCGGCCAAAGGGCGATGCAACAGGATTTGGCGCGCTACCCCGCCATCGACGCCTTGTTCGCCACCAATGACCGCCAGGCGCTGGGCTCGGAAAAAGCATTGGACGCGCAAACGCATGGCCATTTGCTGATCGGCGCCGTGGACGGCTCGCCCGATATCGAACGCGCCTTGCGCCGTCCCGGCCGCATCATCGCCTCGGCCAGCCAATCGCCCTATCTGATCGGCCGCGAAGCGGTGCTGCTGGGCCAGAAGCTGCAATTGCGCCAGCCGACCGAGCGCCTGATCAAAGTGCCGGTCTCGCTGGTGAACCGCTACAATCTGGCGCAATACCAAGGCTGGCTGAGCGCGCTGCCCCCCATCCCCAAACGCTGACCCGGCATTTCGCCGCTTTGACCTGAGGCCCGCAGGGTGTCACACTGCCGGTCCGACATCTTTCATCAGATCAAAGGATTTGCCATGTTCGCTTCCCGCGCGCTCAAGGCTGGCGTTGCCGCCCTGTTGCTGTCCCTGCCGCTGCTGGCCCATGCCGACGCCGCCCAGGAAACCGCCGCCAAAGAGCTGGCCGCCACGCTGAATCTGGACAATATGTTGCCCGATCTGGCGCAGCGCACCACCGCCAGCGCGCTGCCGCTGCTGCAGGAATACTTCCTCAAGAACAAGATCAAGCTGTCCGACGCCCAGCAGAAAAAGGCGCAAGCCGGCCTGAAAGGCTATGGCGACGGCATCCACAAACTGGCGACCGACTACTTCGGTTCCGCCGCGGTCAAGACCCAGTTCGAACAGACTGTGGTCAAGAACTTCAGCGCCCAGTTCAGCGCCGATGAGTTGAAGCAGATCAACGCGTTCTACAAGAGCGCGCCGGGTCAGAAAATGCTGAAGCTGCAGCCGCAGATCGTCAACGGCATCGCCGGCGAAACGCTGAAGACGGCGGAGAAGTCGCTGCTGCCGAAAATGCAGTCCGCGGCGGAAACTTACGGCAAGACCATCGCCAAGAAGTAATCAGTCCAGCATCAGGCTGAGCCGGCGCGCGCGTTCCAGCGCGGCGTCGGCCGCCTGCCATTCGTCTTGCCACACCCATAGCTGGCAGGCGCGATCCAGCATCTCCACCAGCCACAACCCCGTTCCGCCGCTCAACACAACCCGCCGCGCCCGCACCGGCCGCCGGTAATTGAACACCACCATATCGCTGGTTTTCGCTGTCGCAGTCATCGCCGCTCCCTCTCTGCATGCCCTGTTTCGGCTAACGCAAAAGCCATGCCATATGCCTTAAGCCAGCAAAGGCTATAAAGGGTTTATTGCTTCGCCTCCTCCGCGCCCATGCGATCCATCCTGTTGTCCTTGCTCATGCCGGCCGCTTGCTTCGCCGCGCCGCCGAAAACGGTCACCATCCTGACCGACAACGGCTATCCGCCCTATTCCTACGAAGCATCCGGCCAAGCGGAAGGCGTGTACAACGACATCCTGCGCGCCGCCTCCGGCAAGCTGCGCGACTACCGCATCGAGCTGAAGCCGGTGCCCTGGAAACGCGGGCTGGCGGAGCTGGAATCCGGCCAGGCGCTGGCCTTGTCGCCGCCCTATTACCGACCGCAGGACCGGCCCTATATCCGCCCTTATTCGGTGCCGCTGCTGACCGAACAAGTGGTGGTATTTTGCCGAGCGGAGCGGATGGCCAAGCCTCGCCCCGCCTGGCCGGACGATTACCGCGGCCTGCGCTTCGGCAATAACGCCGGCTTCCGCCCCGGCGGCGAGGCGTTTTGGAGCCTGGTCAAACAAGGCGATATTCCCCTGGAGGAGGCCGCCGATGCCCGCACCAATCTGCTGAAAGTGATACGCGGCCACCTGGACTGCTATCTCAACGACAGGCTGGCCATTCAACTGGAGCTGGAGCGGCTGCGCCAGCAAAAGCTCTACCAGACCGGCCAATTGATGGAGGGCGCGGCGATATCGGAGGAGCAAGGCTATGTCGGCTTCACCGACCGCGACGCCGGCCGATTTCCGTACAAGCAGGACTTCATCGAACAACTGAATCGCGCGCTGTCCGCGATGAGGCGCAACGGCGAGATCGACCGCATCGTCGAGAAGGCGATGCAGACCGCGCGCCGCCTCACTCCGCAGCCGCCCTTTTGACAGCGATGGAAGCCCCGGCATAGCATGGGGCATCGCCATTCATGAAAGAAGCAATGGAAAACCGCAAACTGGCGGTGCTGATAGACGCAGACAACGCCCAGTCGTCGCTGATCGCCGAGCTCCTGGCCGAAGTGGCCAAATACGGCACCGCCATCGTCAAGCGCGCCTACGGCGATTGGACCACCACCCAGCTCAAGGGCTGGAAAGAAGTGCTGCACCAGTACGCCATTTCGCCCATCCAGCAGTTCGCCTACACCAAGGGCAAGAACTCGACCGATTCGGCGCTGATCATCGACGCGATGGACCTGCTGTATACCGGCAATTTCGACGGTTTCTGCCTGGTGTCGTCCGACAGCGATTTCACCCGGCTGGCCACGCGGCTGCGCGAAGGCGGGCTGACGGTGATCGGCCTGGGCGAACAGTCCAAAACGCCGCGGCCCTTCATCGCCGCTTGCGACAAATTCGTCTTCACCGAGATCCTGCGCCCGGCGCCGCCAGCCAAACCCAAGCCGGAGCCCGCCGCCGACAAACCCAAGACCCGCGCCTCCCGCGCCCGCGCCAAACCGGCGCCGGCCAAGGAACGCCATCCGCTGCAAGACATGTTCACCTCCGCCATCGAGGCGGTGGCGCGCGACAGCGGCTGGGCCGAGCTGTCGGCCGTCGGCTCCTACCTGGCCAAGAACGACCCCTCTTTCGACCCGCGCAACTGGGGCCATGGCCGCTTGTCGCAAATGGTGAAAAAACTGGATTTCCTGACGGTGCAGGAGAGCCGCAACGGCTCCAAGCTGCACAGCGAGATTCGGCTGAAGCACGAGGCGGACGCCCATGCCGCCGAGACGCCGCCGCTTAGCGAAACGGCTGCGGCGGAAGTGGAAACGCCCGCGCCGCAGCGCAAAAAGCGCAGTCCGCGCAAGAAACCTTCGACGACCAGTTAAAACTGGCACGTTAATTGCAGTGGCCTGGCCAAGGCCCCAACGACCTCAAGCAAGGACAGATCATGCAGATTCGTGAAGCCAATTTAGAAGACCTGGCCGCGATACTCGACATCTACAACGAAGTGATCGCGACCACCACCGCCGTCTACAACGACGATCCGCTGACGCCGGGCGAGTTCGCGGTGTGGTTCCAGGACCGCGCCGCCGCCGGCTACCCGGTGCTGCTGGCCGAAGAAGAAGACGGCCGCCCGCTGGGCTTTTCCAGCTTCGGCGATTTCCGCGCCCGCCCCGGCTACCGCTTCACCGTGGAGCACAGCGTGCACCTGACCGCGGACGCCCGCGGCAAGGGCATAGGCACCGCCTTGGTGCAAGCGCTGTTCCCGCGCGCCCAGGCGCTGGGCAAACACACCATGCTGGGCGCGGTGGACGCCGACAACGAAGGCTCGATCCGCTTCCACGAGAAGCTGGGCTTCGTCCAGGTAGGCCGCCTGCCGCAGGTAGGCTTCAAATTCGGCCGCTGGCTGGACCTGGTCTATCTGCAGCGCTTCATCGACGACAGCAGCGCCGGCCCTAGCGCCTGATTTCGTCCTCGTCGCGATACAAGGCCCGTCCGCCCAGGCGGCGGGCGATTCTCGCCGCCAGCAGCGCGGCCAGGACCACCGGCAGCAGCATCCGGTAAGCGCCCGTCAGCTCCATCAGCATCAGCACAGCCAACACCGGCGCCTGCGCCGTCGCGGCCAGAAACGCCGCCATGCCCACCAGCACCGCGCCGCCCGGCGGCAGCCATCCCGGCAGCAACAGATTCAGCAATTGCCCCGCCAAGGCGCCGCCCGCCGCGCCGGCGAACAACATCGGCGTGAAAATGCCGCCCACCGCGCCGGAGCCGCTGGTGGCGGCGGTCGCCGCCAGTTTGCACACCAGCAGCGTCAACACCAGCTGCCACGCCGCATTGTTGACCAGCAGCCAGGAAACCGTGCTGTAGCCATTGCCCCACATCTGCGGCCAGAACCAGGCCAACCCCCCCACGATCGCGCCGCCCAGCGCCATGCGCAGCGGCAAGCGGACCGGCAGCCGGCTCATCAGGCTGCGCCCTTGCTCCATCGCGATGAGAAACAAGGGCGCGCCCGCGCCGAGCAACACCGCCAACAGGCAATAACCGGCCAGCGCCAGCCTGTCCGGCGCCGGCAGCGGCGCGGGCTGGTACAAGGGCGCCAGGCCGAACAGATGGCCCACCGTCAAGCTGGCGGCCAGCGCGGACAGCGACAAGGCCGGCAGCGCGCGCCAGGCCAGCCGGCGCCACACCACCTCGCAGACGAAGGCGATGGCGGACAGGGGAGCGTGATAGGCGGCGGCCCAGCCGGCGGCGATGCCGCAGGCGGTCAGCAAACGGCGGCGCGGCAGGCTCATCGGCGCCAGCCGGGTCAGCAGCGAGCCGCCCAGGGCGGATAGCGCCACCATCGCGCCTTCGCGGCCGATGGAGCCGCCGCTGGCCACCGTGCTCAGCGAGGACAGGCTGTTCAGCAGCGTGCGGCGCAGGCTGAGATAGCCGTCGCCCACCCGCACCGCTTCCAGATAGTCGCCGGCGCGCGCGCCGCTCAGCCACTTGCGGCCCTGCTCCAAGATCACACCGGCCAACAGGCCGCCCAGCGCCGGGGCCAAGGCCCGCTGCCAGGGCGGCAACTGGCGGGCGATATCGACCAGGCTGCCGCTGCGGCCGGCCATCAGCCATTCCAGCGCATGCAGCAGGCCCTGGAAGCCGGACACCAGCAAAGCGCCCAGCGCGCCGCCGCAAAGCGCCAGCGCCAGGGTCTGCCAAGGGCGGGAGGTATGAGGTGCGTTCATGGGCGGGACGATAACGCCGGCGGCGGAAGCGGGCAAGTTCGACACAGTTTCGCAGAAAATGAAAAGCGCCGCAGTTGCCTGCGGCGCTTCCCGGTTTTGTTACTGCCACTGTCGAATGCAGTGTTTTTCTTGATATTTCTCTATTCTCACCCTTTGTACGACTCAGCGCACTTCTACAACAATATCCCTAGTGAACACCTTTTCGCAATACTTGCATTTCATTTTTGTGTCATGAGCAAGTGTTTTTACGTAGAAGTGGCTCTTTACCGGCTCCTGATGCGAAATGCAATTGGAGTTCGGGCAGGAGAAAATGCCCTCAATCTCCTCCGGCAGCATAAGTTTATGCTTTTTCACCACTTCGAAATTTTCGATCACATTGACCGTGGCCTGCGGCGCAAATAACGCCAGCTCGTTGGCCTGCTCCTCGGTCAAGGCCACATTCTCCACCTTGATCAAGTCCTTGCTGCCCATGTGGCGGCTCACCAGGTTGAGGCCCACGGTGACGCGCTCGCCGCTTTCGGCCAGCTTGAACAGGCGCAGAATCTTGATGCCCTCTCCGGCCGGGATATGGTCGATCACAGTGCCTTGCTTCAGTGCTTCGACGGTGCGGGTGTATTGCATGATCTTGTCCTTTTCCTTGCCTGATTACACAGTTTCGTTCAGCACCAGCGACAACAGCGCCTGGCGGGCGAATACGCCGTTCTTGGCCTGTTCGAAGTAGTAGGCGTGCGGCGTGGCATCCACATCCACCGCGATCTCGTCCACGCGCGGCAGCGGATGCAGCACCTTCATATTGGCGCGCGCGCCCTTCAGCATCTCGGCGCGCAGCGCGTACTGGCCCTGGATCTTCTTGAACTCGGCCTCGTCGAAACGCTCGCGCTGCACGCGGGTCATGTACAGCACGTCCACTTCCGGGATCACCTCTTCCAGGCTATCCACCACCGTGTACTGGATGCCCTTCTCGTCCAGTTCTTCGCAGATGTAGTCCGGCATCGCCAACACTTCCGGCGCCACAAAGTAGAAGCGCGCGCCGAACAGCGACAAGGCCTGCGCCAGCGAATGCACGGTGCGGCCGTATTTCAGGTCGCCGGCGAAGGCCACGGTCAGGCCATCCAGCCGGCCCTGGGTTTCGCGGATGGTGAACAGGTCGAGCAGGGTCTGGGTCGGGTGCTGATTGGAGCCGTCGCCACCGTTGATCACCGGCACCGCGGAGAACTGGCTGGCCAGACGGGCCGCGCCTTCCTTGGGATGGCGCATCACCACCGCGTCGGTATAGGAGCTGATGATCTTGATGGAATCGGCCAGCGTCTCGCCTTTCTTGGCGCTGGTATTGCCGCCGTCGGCGAAGCCGATGATATTGCCGCCCAGGCGCTGCACCGCGGTTTCAAACGACAGACGGGTGCGGGTGGAGGGCTCGAAGAAGCAGCTGGCCACCAGTTTGTCCTTCAGCAAATCGCCTCTCGGGTTCTGTTTCAGGCGACCAGCGGTATCCACCACCAATTCCAGTTCCTCGCGGCTGAAGTCGGGTATGGAGATGATGTGTTTCCGGTACAGGGGATTGGCCATGGTCGCTTTCCTCGTGTTGGCGGTTGTGCGGACGAAAAAAAAGCCCCTGGCTTCAGGGGCTTTTCTTCTGGAATACGGGAACGTCGGGAACGGCGGCGCCAAACGGCAACGCCGCCGCCGCGCCCGCGCGGGGTGCGTATGCTGGTCGTCGCTGTCGTATTGCCTGTCTCATTACTGCCGTTCCGAACAAAACTGCGGGACTATATACCGAATTGGCCAGGCTCGACAAGACCGTTCCGGCCAAGCCCTCGCCCGCATCGGCATAAGGCGCCCGTCTTCTGCCATGGATCAAGGCGACCGCGTCGAATTGCAAATGGCTGTGTCCGATACTTGCAAATCGGACGGCTGAGGTTGATGCTTGTAGAAAACCGCGCGGCTCCAGCGAAGGATGGCGCGCAGCCTGTTTCCACCTTACCGTCCGGTTTCTCAAACACGCGCAATGATCAAGTGCATCGATATCAGCGAACTGCGGGTAGGCATGTACATCCACGACCTCAATTGCGACTGGATGTCCCACCCCTTTCTGGTCAACCGTTTCCTGGTCCGCAAGGACAGCGAAATCGAAAAGATCGTCGAGGCCGGCATCCATGAAGTCTATATCGACACCAACAGGGGACTGGACCTGCCTTCCGCGCCCACGGCGGGCGAAGTGCGCGAGCAGCTGGAAAGCCAGTTGCTGGAGATCGCCAGCCAGCATCGCGCCGTCGAAAGAAAAGTCGAGGCCGCGCAAGAGTTTGGCCGCGCCCAGCTGATCCACAACGAAGCCAACCTGATCGTGCGCGGCATCTTGCAGGATGCGCGGATGGGCAAGCAGGTGGAGCTGGAGCTGGTGGAGCCGCAAGTGGAGCGGCTGACGGAATCGATTTTGCGCAATGGCGGCGCGCTGTTGTCGCTATGCCGCATCAAGGACAAGGACAACTACACCTTCCAGCACTCGGTCAGCGTCGGCGCGCTGATGGTCAGCTTCTGCAATGGCCTGAACATGAGCAAGGAAATCATCCACCACGCCGGCATCGGCGGCATGCTGCACGATATCGGCAAGATGCGGGTGCCCGATGAAATCCTGAACAAGCCCGGCAAACTCACCGAGCAGGAATTCCAGGTGATGAAATGCCATGTGGTGGAAAGCCAGCAAATCCTGAACAACACCAAGGGCATCTCCGAGACCGCCATCCTGGTGGCGGGCCAGCATCATGAGCGCCACGACGGCAGCGGCTATCCGGCCGGCCTCAAGGGCGAGGAGATCTCGCAACTGGGGCAGATGGCGGCGATTGTGGACGTCTACGACGCCCTCACCTCCACCCGCTGCTATCACAAGGCCATGCCGCCTACCGACGCGCTGCGCAAAATCTACGAATGGTCCAAGTTCCACTTCAATCCGCAGCTGGTGCAATCCTTCATGCGGGTGATAGGCATTTATCCTATCGGCACGCTGGTGCGGCTGGAGAGCGGCCGGCTAGGCGTGGTGGTGGAGCAGAATGAAAACAACCTTGTCTCGCCTAAAGTGAAGGTCATTTTCAGCACCAAGAGCAATGCCCATATCCCGCCCGAGATCGTCGACCTGTCGCGCGGCATGGGCGCCGGCGGCGGCGACAAAATCGTCAAACACGAAACGCCTGAGAAGTGGAAGATCGACCCGCTGCGCTTCCTGTAGGGCGGAAGCCCCTGCGGGGCGTTTCGCCATCAACACCCAACCGCATCTTTGAATCCCGCGCCGATCATTCGCATGCGGCAAGATGGCTGGTGCGTCGCCCCTGCGGGGTGACGCACCCTAGCGGTAATCCCCCCACACCGCCTGCATGGCGCCGACAGCCGCCAGCGCGGCGGTTTCGGTGCGCAGAATGCGCGGCCCCAGCTTCAACGGCGTCCAGCCGGCCGCCAGCGCCGCGTCCTCTTCCGGCCCGGAAAAGCCGCCTTCCGGCCCCACCATCAGCCAGCTGCGCGCCGGACGCTCGGCCAGCTCGGCCAGGCTCTTGTCGCCGCGCGGCGACAGCACCAGCCGCACCTCGGCTTCTTGTTTCTGCGCCAGCCACTCGTGCAGGCTCAGAATGGGCAGCACTTGCGGCACCGTGTTGCGGCCGCTTTGCTCGCAAGCCGAAATCACGATCTCCTGCCAACGCGCCACTCGCTTGTCGGCGCGCTCGCCGCTGAGCTTCACCACCGAACGGCCGGCGGCGATGGGCTGGAACACCGCCACGCCCATTTCCACGCCCTTCTGCAGCGTGAACTCCATCTTGTCGCCGCTGGAGATGCCCTGCGCCAGCCCCAGCCACAACGGCGTTTCACGTGAAACGTCGTCGAAACGTTCAATCAGGCCTTGCGCGTCGCGTTTCATCACCGCCGTCAGCGTCGCGTGGTATTCGCCGCCGCGGCCGTTGAACAAGGTGATGGCGTCGCCGGCATTCAGCCGCAATACTTGGATATGACGCACCACAGCATCGGGCAAAGACAGTTGCTGGCCGACCGCGAGGTCGGCATCGAGATAAAACCTGGGCATGAGATATTGAAAGTCGCTGTTGATACCGGTATTTTGCTAGGTTTGCTTCATTCGGCAAACCGCTTTTGCGCCGCGACGACGCATTTTTGCAGGAGAGACAGGATGCAGGTGCTGGAACAGGTGATGCAGCTGGTACGCGACGTGGCCGCCCGCGAGGTAATGCCGCGCTTTTTACGCGTCGGCAAGAGCCGAAAAGACGACGGCACCCTGTTCACCGAAGCGGACCTCGCCTGCCAGCAGGCGCTGCAGCGCGGCCTGCCCGCCATCCTGCCGCATCCGGTGCTGGGCGAAGAAATGGAGCGCGAAGAGCAGGACGCGCTATGGACGGCCAACCCGGATGGCCTGTGGGTGGTGGACCCGATAGACGGCACCACCAACTTCGTCAACGGCCTGCCCTATTTCGCCATCTCGGTCGGCCTGGTGGTGAATGGCAAAAGCGAGCTGGGCGTGATCTACAATCCGGTGTCGGACGAGATGTTCTACGCCCGCCGCGGCCGCGGCGCCTGGCTAAACGGCGAGCGGCTGCCGCTGAAAACCATCAACAACTGCATGGGCGATGCCATCGCCAGCGTCGAGGTGAAATACCTGCGCTCCGGCAAGCTGGCCGCGCGCATCGGCAGCGTGTCGCCCTGCGGCAGCCAGCGCAATATGGGCTCCAGCACGCTGGACTGGTGTTTCCTGGCGGCCGGCCGCTACGATCTCTATCTGCATGGCGGCCAAAGGCTGTGGGACTACGCCGCCGGCGCGGTCATCGCCGAGGAAGCCGGCGCCACCCTGGCCACACTGAACACCGACGACTACTGGAGCGACGTGGTCTGGAAGCGCTCGGTCATCGCCGCCATCACGCCGGAGCTGTTCGCGCAATGGCACCGCTGGGTGCGCGCCAATCAGTAAGCGCTACTTGAGCCGATTCCAATTCAGAATGGCTTCCTTCTTGTTGTCCGCTTGCGCGCCGATGGCCGGGCAGTTGCCCCGCTCCGGATAGCGGCTGCACTGCACCCACAGCCGCCGCGAGCCGGCTTTCACCAGCATGCCGGGCGCGCCGCATTTCGGGCAGGGTTTCGGGACCAGCGGAGCGGCGGTTTCGGTCACGGGCGTTCTTTCTCAATGCGGGCGGGGCCGCGCGGGCCCCGTAAGGTGGTCTTCATCCCATCCAAGCTTAGCGGCCGCCCGCCGTCTACGCCAACCGCGGCAATAGCGCCCGGCTGGCGCGCCAAGCCAGCCGGTTGAGCGGCGTATCGCCATGCAAACGCATTCTTAGCCAGGCAATCAGCGCCGGCAAGATCCGCGGCAGCGCTTCCGCCGCGCAATGGCCCAGTCCGGAAAATCGCCAGACCTCCGCCTGCGGCCAGGCGCGGAACACCTCGGTTTCGGCGGCGGGCACATAGGGATCGGCTTCGCCGTTCACCGCCAGCAAAGGCGCAGCGTCGCAACCATCCAGCAGCCCTTGCCGGCGCAGGGAAAACAACTGCAATAAGGCCAGCGCCTCTTCGGCGGACGGCATGGCGGCCAAGCCCAGCGCATGGGCGACAATGCCGCTCATGCCATTGGGCAAGGCGGCGGCGTAGTCCGCATCCAGCTCCGCGGCGCCTATCAGCGGACCGCCCAGATTGACCGCCGCGTCCACCTCGCCCCCGAGCGCCAGCTTGGCGGCCCAATGCCCGCCGAAACTGATGCCCAACAGCGCGCGCGGGCCGCCCTGGGCGAAGCGTGCCAGCCATGCGCGATAATAGCCTTCCGAATCCGCCCGCAGCGGCAGGGAACTCTCGCCGGTTCCCGGCATATCCACGGCCAAGACCCGGAACCGGCCTATCCGCGCCAATGCCAAGGCCAGTCTATGCAGCGCGATCTTGCCGGTATCGACGCCGCCGCTCAGGCATACCAAGGGCCAGGCACCCTCGCCATGCGGCTGGTACAGGTGCGCCGCGCCCAGGCCTGGCAGCTCCAAACGCTCGAACCGGCAAGGAAACCACGCCGAAGCGCGCAGAAAACAGGCCACTTGCAAGCGCTGCGCTTCGCGCCGCAAGGGCGTATTGGCGACCGGGAAACAGGCCGCGCCGTACAAATGCGCGGCGAGCAGCCAGCGCCGGCGCTCAACCGCCTGTTCCGCCTCGCGCGCCCACTCGCGGCTCCAGCCGCCCTCGCCGTCCCGCCATACATCGACCACCCGGCTCTCCACCCGGTCCATGCAGACGCGGGGAATGCCCCAGCCGGCGAACTGGCGGCGGCGCTCGGCGAACAGCTCGCGGCTATCCAAAGGAAAGGTGAACATGGCGGGCTTGAAAGAATGTCGGACGCATAGTTAAGCATTGCCCATGGCGCGCAGACAAGAAAAAACCGCATGCTGCATCAGCATGCGGTTTGCGTGCATGGCAACACCCAGGGATCAGCGGCGGCGCGCCTTCATCTTGGCCTGCAAAGAGAGCGGGTAGCCTTGCTGCCGCACGAAATCGGCGACGAAGTTGCCCAGCAGCAGGTGGGTGTGCGTGGTCGGGTGCAGATTGTCCCAGAACACGTAGGCGTCGGCGTTGCCGCACTCCGCGCGCGGCGTTTGGCCGGACACATAGGGCAGGCTGGCGTTGGCGGCGATATTGAGGCAGGACTGCGTCGCATTGCTCACCTGGTACTTGGCCGGATTGGTCAGCAGGTCATTGAACATGCTGTAGGCGTCGAACTGGCGCAGACGCAGGCTGGCGCCGTATTTCTGCTGCAGGTTCGCCACCAGCGCGGCCAGCTTGAGGTTGTAGTCCTTCACCTGCTGCGCCAGTTGCGCGGCCTTGCCGCCGCTGCTGCCGGCCGGCGTGCGCGACAGGTCCGGCAGGTTCAACACCACGATATTGCGGCCGCCGGCGGCGATCACCTTCTCCAGCGCCTTGCTCTGATCAGCGATCACCTGATCGACGGTGCGGCCGTAGTTCAGCAGGTCGTTGCCGCCTATCAGCATGGTGAACAAGGAGTTTTCCGGCCGATAATTCGGCGCCTTCTGCATGTACTGGGTCCAGGACTCCACTTCCTGCAGCAGGCCCGGCACCACCAGGTGCTGGTCGGCGGCCGCGCCGCCTATCGCCCAGTTGTACACCGGCAGGCTCAGCTGATCGGCCAGATGCTCCACCCAGACGCGGCCATTGCTGAAGCGGCCGATATACCAGCTTTTGGCCGTGGGCAGCTTCCACTGCGAAGCGCCGTACATGTTCTGGGTGTCGGACAGGCTGTCGCCGAACACGATCATCTTGTTGATGCCGCTGCCCTGTGCGGCGCTGTCCAGCGTCCAGATGGTGTGATTGTAAGACAAGGCGTTGTTGGCGGCGGCCGTCAGCGCCAGCGGGCGATTGATGCCCTGCTTGGCCAGCGTGCTCTGGCAGACCGAACGCAAGGTGTCCTGGCTGACGTCGCTGTAGAACATATTCTTCAAGGCGACGAGGCTGCCCGACCACCAATAGCCGTTGACGCGGTAATAGTCTCCGCTGCTGGGGTCGGTGGCCCAGACATAGCTGGTTTGCGGCTGATTGGCCGCGGGGTTGAGGCGGTAATAACAGCGCAGATAGGTGTAAGTGGCGCTGCCCGCTTGAGGCTTGGATTGGCTGGCCGCGGCGGCGGCTTCGCTTTCGGAAAGCGGCTTGCCGGCGGACAGCACGCCGTCGAGCGCCTCGCTGGGAGGTTGCTCCGACTGCGCTGTCGCCGCGCCGCTCGCCAACGTGCCTGCCAGCAACGTGATGGCGATTATAGTTTTCATGGTCCCGATACCTTGTTTTATGCCTGGCTCTGCCGCGTCATCGATCGATCACGCCTGCGGCCGGCTTTTGTAAACGCAAGGATACCAAGTAAATAGATTTAAAATAAAGCACTAATTTTAAATACAAAAACCAAAAACAGCTCAAAGCATTTGCAATATGTGTCCAGTCCTGACATAGGTTGACACCTGCCAGCGCGCCGCATGCGCTGGTCAGATGCTCGCGACAGACGCCCGATGTACCTCATCGGGCGTCTTGTATTTCAAGCCCTGGTGAGGGCGCTCCTGGTTGTAGATCCTCACCGACTGCTCCACCATTTTCCTCGCCTGCTGCAAATCGGCTGGGCGATGCAGCAGCAGTTCGCCTTTTAGAATGCCGTTCACCCGCTCTGCCAGGGCATTCTGGTAGCAATCGTAGCCATCCGTCATTGAGCACATCAGCCCGTGTCGTTCGTGGATCTGCTGATAGTAGGCCGAACAATACTGAATGCCGCGATCGGAGTGGTGAATCAACGGCTGCCGTGAACGTCGCGTCCGCAAGGCCATTTTGAGGGCTCCGCTGACTTCCTCCGCCTGCAGGCTGTCATGCACGTGATACCCAACAATTTTCCTTGAGTAAGCGTCAGTCACGAGACTCAGGTAAGCAAACCGCTGCGCTGTCGGCAAGTAGGTGATATCCGCCACCCAGACCTGCTCCGGCCCCGTCGGGACGACTTGGTGCGGCCCGGCCTTGAGCAGATTAGGATGGCGGTAAAAGCGATGGTGACTGTGTGTGGTCTTATGGTACGCCCGCTGCGGCACGACCAGCAGGCGGGCTGTACGCAACAGATCGAACAAACCGTCCCGTCCCAGCTTGATCCCCGCTTCCGCCATTCGCGATTGCAGCACATGGTGCAGCTTCCGCGTTCCCAGTCGGGGCTGGCGCAAGCGCACGTCCCTCACCCACGCGATCACTTTGCCATTCCGTTCGGCACGATGGCTTTCGCTTTGGCGGCGCTTGTAATAGGCCTGGCGGCTCAGCTGGACATATCGACAGGCCCGGCCCACGCTCAACCCCTGGACGAGCCTTTGGGCAAGGACCTGCCCGAAGGCTTTTTTACTACGCGCACCCCGTAGTCTTTCTTCAAGACCTCAAGCATCGCTTCGAATAGCTGCGCCTTCTCATTGGCCTCTTTGAGTTGGGTTTCCAGTTCCTTGATCCGCTGTTCTGGCGTCAGCGGCTTGTTGCCTTGATTCCCCATCGCGATCCCCTGGGCGCTACGGGAGGGCTGGGCACTCCAGTCCTGCAAACCGTGCTTACGTAACCATACCAGCACCGTCGAACGACCTTGAATACCATAGCGGCGTTGCGCCTCTTTGTAAGTCAGTTCGCCTTTTTCTACCTGCTCTACGACCGACAGTTTAAAAGCCAGGCTGTAGTCTTGCTGGGTACGTTTAATCCTTGATTCCATGTGACTCTCCTTCGTTACGGCGAAAAAGTGTCAACTTATTCCAGGACGGGACAATGTCCATAAAAAAAGCCGCGTCTCCGCGGCTTTTCCATTTGAGAATGCGTCTCAAACACTAAGCAGAACCACCTTCAGCGGGTGTTTTCCATCGGCGCTGGGGAAGTCTGCGTCGACCTCGATCCACTCCGCCGAACGCACCTCGCGGCCCGCTTTCGCGGCGCTGCGCTTCAGCGATTCCAGCCAGGCCTCGCCGTCCACTTCTGCAACATTATTGCAACAAATCAGCATGCCGCCCGACGCGGTGGCCAGCAAAGCCGGCTTGAACAGCGCTTGATAGTCGTTGACCAGGTCCACCACGCCGAAGGGGCTCTTGGAATACCGCGGCGGGTCCAGGAACACCAGATCGAACTGGCGCGCCTCCAGCTTGGGGAAGGGAGGCATGCGCTTGCCGCGCACGCGGTCGGGCTGGCCGATGCCGGACAGCTGGCGCACAGCAGCGAACACATCGCTATGCAGGCAGCGCGGGCGGCTGGCCAGTTGGTTCAGCTTGGCGTTGGCGCGACCGACGCTGAGGCTGGATTCGGCGAAATCGACATTCAGCACGAAGCTGGCGCCGGCCTTGGCCGCCACCACGCCCACGCCGCAGGTATAGGAGAACAGATTGAGCACGCTCTTGCCTTCGGCCAGCTGCATCACGCGGCGGCGCGCGGCGCGCAGGTCGAGGAACAACCAGGGGTCCTGCCCCTTGTGGCGAGCCTGGTAATGAAAGGCCACGCCGTTTTCGCGGATGGCGACATCCTGCTCGGCCACCGCCTGCTCAGCCAGCGGCAAGGCGTTGCGGACGCGGGAGTTCGCGTCGCTGCGATCGTTGTACACCAGCGCGAGCTCAGGCAAGGCGGCCTGATAGAAGGCGCGGATTTCCGCCAGCTCGGCCTCTTGCAGCGGCTGATGGAAGGTTTGCGCCAGGATCTGCTCGCCGTAGCGGTCGATGGTGAGGCCAGGCACGCCCTCCACACTGCCGTGGAACAGGCGGTAACAGTTGGTGTCTTCGGCGGCTAGGCGCGCGATCAGCTCGGCGCGGGATGCTGCGGCGCGGCTGAGTAGTTCGGTCAGGGTGGACATGAGGGCTTTCGATTACGGTTCGGCCGGGCCGCGGTGCGATCCGCGGCCGGTTCAAACTGAAATTGTAAGCCCTGATGGGCGGCGCACCAAGCGCCGCCGCATGCAGCGGGCCAGGAAGGTCATTGCAGAGCGGCGAAGCCTGGCCTGGAACGCGCCGCCTGCTCAAGCCCGGCCCGCTTGCGCTCAGCGGGTTTTCTTCAAATCCGCCAAGCCTGTGCCCGGCGCGTTCAGGAAATCGGCCACCGCATTGCCCAACAGCAGGTGGGTGTGCGTGGTCGGATGCAGCGTATCCCAGAACACAAAGGCATCGGCATTGCCGCAATTGGCGCGCGGCGACTGGCTCTGCAGGTAGTTCAGCGACGAGTCCTTGTT
Source organism: Chromobacterium sp. IIBBL 290-4 (assembly GCF_024207115.1). Classification (NCBI taxonomy): domain Bacteria; kingdom Pseudomonadati; phylum Pseudomonadota; class Betaproteobacteria; order Neisseriales; family Chromobacteriaceae; genus Chromobacterium; species Chromobacterium sp. IIBBL 290-4. The sequence goes on along the minus strand of NZ_CP100128.1, from coordinate 1,714,492 downwards.
GATGTTCAGGCAGGATTGGGTGGTATTGCTCACCTGGTATTTGCCTGGATTGGTCAGCAGGTCATTGAACAAGGCATAGCTGTCGAACACGCGGATGTTCACGCCGTATTGCTGGCTCAGCGACGTCGCCAACGCATCCAGCTGCTGGTTCAGCGACAGCACTTGCGCCGCCACCGTCGCCGCGCCGCCCTTCAGCTGGTACACCGGCGCGCGCGACACATCGGGCAGCTTCAGCAACAGGATGTTGCGTGCGCCGGCGCCGATCAGATTGGTCAGCGCCTGCTTTTCGCCGGCGATCACTTTTTCCGGCGTGCTGCCGTAGTTGACCAGATCATTGCCGCCTATCCACAAGGTAAACAGCGTGGTCGCCGGATTGTAGTTCGGCGCTTGCTGCATGTATTGCTGCCAGGACTGCACCTGCTCCACCACGCCCGGGATCACCAGCTTCTGCGTGGTGACGCCGGCGCCGCCGATCGCCCAGTTGTATAGCGGCAGATTCAAGCGCGACGCCAGATATTCCACCCAGACCGGACCATTGCTGAAGTGGCCGATGAACCAGCTGTTGCGGTTGGGCAAAGTCCATTGCGAGGCGTTGAAGACGTTCTGGTTATCGGACAGGCTGTCGCCGAAGGCGATGATCTTGTTGATCTTGCCGCCCTGGCCCGCCGCATCGTTGGTCCAGACCGTGTAATTGAACGACAGCGCGTTGTCGGCGGCGAACACCATGGCCGGCTGTTGCTGAATGCCCTTTTTGGCCAAGGTGCCTTGGCATACCGAGCGCAAGGCATCCTGGCTGACATCGCTGTAGAACATATTCTTCCACTCCAGCGCGCCGCTGGACCACCAATGGCCGTTCAAGCGGTAGTAGTCGCCGCTGGAGCCGTCCAGCGCCCAGACATAATCGGTCGTCGGCGCAGTGTTGGAGGAAGAGGTGCGGTAGTAGCAGCGCACATAGGTGTAAGTCGCGCCGCCGGGCGTCGCCAGCGTTTTGAATTTGGCCTGAGTCTTGGGCAAGCCCTGCTTCAGCAATTCCGCCTTGCTCAAGGGGCCGGACGGCGACAACACATGCGCGTAGCGGGCATCCGGCGTCACTTGCTCTTGCGCCGCCCAAGCCGGCGCGGACAAGGCCACGCCCAATAGCAACCAATGTTTCATGATACTCCTCTCTATGATTATCTCTTTTGGATTTAAACTCACTCAACAAATGCCGCAAGCATCAAGATAGAGAGGAAATGTGACGCATGTACATGGCATGCTGTGACAGAATGCTAAAAATTAGATTAAACGCTCGAATGAGGTTGCATCTTCGCCAGCGCAGCATTTTTGCGCGGGCCAACGGCGAATCGCGCCGCATATGCCATAGTGAAAATGAACCCACGTCCGGACGAGGTTGAAATGCAAGCCAGTCGAGACATGCTGAAGACCCTGTACACCATGGCCATGCTGGTGGAGGCGAGAGACGCCTATACCGGCGGCCATTTATGGCGCGTATCGCGATACAGCTATCTGCTGGCGGAAGCGCTGCAGCTCCCGCAAGCGGAAGTGGAAAAAATCGCGCTCGGCGGCTTCCTGCACGATCTGGGCAAGATAGGCGTGCCCGACGCGGTGCTGAACAAGCCGGACAAGCTCAGCGATGAAGAGTACGCGGTGATCAAGACCCATCCGCGCGTCGGCGCGGAATTGCTGAAAGACCACCCCTTGGCCGAACTGGTGCTGGACGCGGTGCTGTGCCATCACGAAACGCCGGACGGCAATGGCTATCCGCAGCGGCTGACCGGCAAGAACATCCCGCTGGTGGCGCGCATCGTCGGCCTGACCGACGCTTTCGACGCGATGACCAGCACCCGGCCCTATCGCAAAGGCATGCCCGCCGCCCAGGCGCTGGCCATCATCCAAGACCGCCTGGGCAGCCAGTTCGACGCCGAGCTGGGCGATCATTTCATCCAGTTGGCGCATCGCGGCCGCCTGGAGCATGTGTTGGGCCATAGCGAGCCAGGCATCCCCATGCAGTCTTGCCTGGCGTGCGGCCCCATCATCGCCGTGCCGAGCAGCGCCGCCGACGGCGCCGAAATCTTCTGCCCGGCATGCTCCAGCGGTTATCGGCTGCGAAGAGACGGCGGCCAATTGTCTCTGGCGCCCAGCGGCAAATCCGATGCGGTTTTGGCCAGGCAGCCGCATGCCGACAGCGCGCTGATCGACGACCTGCTGCTGCACAGCCCGCAATTGCATAGCCGCAGCAAGCCGGGTTTATTGGATTTATTGTTTGGTTGAGGCTGGCGCGCGCGATTGCGCGCAAAATGACAAAGGTATAATTTTATGCCATTCATCCGCGCCCATTCCTTAACGAGAAACGAAGATGCGTCAACTCCACCCCAGGCTGGCCGAATGGCTGGCCGAATTCAACCGGCAGGTTGAACAAAAGCTCGCCGCCGGCTATAAACCCACCGCCATCGGCGCGCGCGAGGCGCTGGCGGAACTCACCCGCGAGCTTGTGCCCGCCGGTCCCGCGATCGAATGGGTCAACGATGACCTGATCCTGTCAGCCGAGTATCCGGTTCCGGTGCGGATTTACCATCCCGCGCCCGAGCAGGCGCTGCCCGTGCTGCTGTTTCTGCATGGCGGCGGCCATATGGTCGGCGGCGTCAGCGTCTACGACGCCATCAATCGCCGCCTGGCCGCGGCTAGCCAGCACATCGTCGTCGCAGTGGAATACCGGCTGGCGCCGGAAAGCCCCTATCCCGCCGGCTTGCGTGACGCCTATGGCGCGGCCAAAGGCGTGTGGGGCGTATTGGACGAGCGTGGGCTGCCCTATGTCCGCAAGCTGTCCCTGGCCGGCGATTCCGCCGGCGGCGCGCTGGCCAGCAGCGTCAGCCGCCTGGCGCAGCACGACGCCGCGCTGGAGATTGCGCGCCAGGTGCTGGTCTATCCTTGCACCGATTACACCTTGAGCCAGCCGTCCGTTGACGAAAATGCAACAGGGCTCTTCCTGACCAAGGCGAGAACGGCCTGGTATTTCGACCAGTATTTCCAGCATGCGGAAGATCGCCGCAGCGTCTCTCCGCTCTACGGCGAGTTCAGCGCCAAACTACCCGCCACCTTGATGATCACCGCCGGCTTCGACCCCTTGCGCGACGAAGGCTTGCGCTACGCCGACAAGTTGCGTGGTGCCGGCGTGGCGGTGGAGTCGCTGCATCTGGACGATCAGATCCATGCCTTCCTGAACATGCAAAACCTGGTGCCGGAGGTCTGCGACCTGGTATACCGGCGCATCGGCGAATTCCTGAATCCTCAATGAAAACAGCCGCCCGGCTGACTTGAGTCAGCTAGGGCGGCTGTTCGCCAAGCGGGAAACTAAGCGTAGTTTTCCGGGCAGAAATGACGCTCCACCAGCTCGATCAGGATATGCAGCACCTTGATGTGCAGCTCCTGCACCCGGTCTGCGTACTGGCCGCCCGGCGTATTGACATAGACATCGGCCAAAGGCTCCAGCTTGCTGCCGGCGCGCCCTGTCAGAATGATGACTTTCACCCCCATTTCGCGCGCCGTTTCGGCCGCGCGAATGATGTTGCGGCTATTGCCGCTGGTGCTCAGCCCCAACAGCACATCGCCCTCGCGGGCATGGCTTTCCAGATAGCGGGCGAAAATTTCGTCGTAGCCGAAATCATTGGCCACGCAGCTGATATGGCTGGCGTCGCTGATGGCGATGGCGGCCATGCCGCGACGGTTATTGCGGTAGCGCCCCGTCAGCTCTTCGGCAAAGTGCATCGCATCGCACATGGAGCCGCCATTGCCGCAAGAAAACACCCTGCCGCCAGCCGACAGGGACGCAATGATCGCGTCGGCGGCCTTGGCCACCTCATCCAGCGCCGCCGGATTGGCCAACAACTGGTCCAGCGCGGACTTCGCCTCGCTGAGACTGGCATGGATAAATTGCTTCATACGGATCTGCCTTTCTAACAAGCGGACAGTTTACACCCTGCAAGCCCCGCGGCGCTCACCCGATCTGCCGGCCAAACCACACCACGCGGCCTATCACTTCGAACTCGCCGGCGGAGCGGCCCAGGTCCACAGTGAACGACTCATACAAGGGATTGGCGCTTTTCACTTGCACCGCGCCGCCAGGCAGGCGCTGCAATTGTTTGACAAAGATATCGTCGCCGATCCGGATCACGAACAAGCCTTCTCCCGGCGAACTTTCCGCCGTATTCACCAGAATCGTATCCCTATCCTCCAGCACGCCGCTCATGCTGTCGCCCTTGACGCTGATCACCACCAGGTCGCTGGGCGAGGCGTTCAGGTAGTTCTTTACCCAATAGCGACGAAATGCCATATAGAACATTGGTCTTTCATCATCGCCATTGGAACCAAAGCCGGCCGAGGCCTTCAAGTTATATCTGGGAATAAAACAGAACTCTTGTCCGACATCCGCCGGTACAAAATATTCCGGGATCTTATCCTGTTGTCGTTCTAAATCGGCTGCCACGGGCTCCTCGCGCCGCGGTTCTTCGCGCGCGCGCGCGGCATCGCGCATCGCGCCTTCGCCAAACATCAGCCATTCAAACCGGACATCGCAGCTGTCCGCGATCCGCCGCGCCGTCGCCTGCCGGGGCACTCCGCCCTTGTACCACATATTGGTAAAGGAGCCTTTGTTGATCCCGATCCGGGCAGCCCAGGCATAGGGCTTTTCCAAGCCGATCAGCAGCTCCAGTCGCTGCCGAAACTCCGTTTGCTGCAGAGCGCCTTCCATTTAGAACTCCCTCAGTAAGCAAGCACGCCTGGCGCGACGCTCCAGAGTACTATTTTTTTGTCATATTGTCTAATGGAACTGACATCGGTAGTGACACGTCATCGCTTGTACGGTTCTAAATACCCGAATAAAATGGCTGCAACACTGCTCAATCAGTTCTACAAAACAGTTTAACCCTATATTTTAGAATTAATTCTAGTTGTTTTTGTTTAAGTGCGTTCCAAATTGTGCCGACGCAATTTTTTGCCTGTCGATTTGGCACCTTGGCGAATTATAACTAATTTAGAACTAAAAGTCTTCGAAACAAGCGAAGATTACAGGAGTTCCGGCGATGAATACCAAACAAGCCCTGCCCGCCTTGCCCCACACCATGCAGCTGGTCGCCCAATTGATCGGCATGCCGCGCACTCTTCAACTGGTTCAGGCGCTGGGCGGCACCACGCTGCCCTTTTCCAAGAACCAAAGCAAGGCCGGCCAACTACGCTTTGCCGCGCTGGTGGATGTCATCGGCCAAGACGCGGCGGAGCAGCTGACCCAGCACTTCGGCGGGGACATCCTGTATATCCCGCGTTGCAGCCAGGCGCTGCGGCAAGCCCGCAACCAACAACTGATCCACGACTTCGACGCCCTGTTGATTGAAGGCCTGGGCGCGAACGAGTCTGTCAGCGTGCTGGCCATGCGCTACCACCTCAGCGACCGCATGATCTGGCGCGTACTGAAGACGCCGACTCAAAGCATCACGCACTAGCCGCCAAGGAGAACATCATCGCCAGCCGCGCTCTTTCCGACTTGCATCCGCGGTTGCAACCTCTCGCCGAGGCATTTCTGCGCCGGTGCCGCGATCATGGACTCGATCCCCTGCTCGTCTGCACTTGGCGCTCCGCCGCAGAGCAAGCCTGGCTATACCAATTCGGCCGCACGCTGCCCGGCCCCATCCTGACTCACGCCCGGCCCGGCGAGTCGGCCCATAACGCCATGCTGTTCGGCTCGCCCGCCGCGCAAGCCTTCGATGTCGTCCCCCTGGCCGCCGGCAAGCCGGTCCGTTACCCGGATCATCCGCATTGGCTGCTCATGGCAGACATAGGACAGGATCTGGGCCTGCACTGGCATGGCCATCCAGAAAGCCCGTGGCCGGAGCTCGCGCACTTCGAGCTGCCGCCTCCAGAAGGCTGAGGCGCGCCCGCCAGTACCGCATTGGCATCTTTTCATTCCATGAACATATCCATTGACGGAGCCCACTATGCCCCTTCCTTTTTCGAGGCTGGCCATCCGGCTGCTGTTGCCCGCGCTTGCCGCCAGCGGCGGCTATTACGCGGGTTGGCGACATGGCGCGCACGACGGGCAAAACCAGATGCAAACCCGCATCGCCATCTTGCAAGCCCAGCATAGCCAAAGCCTGCAGCATCAGCAGGCCCAGGCCCTGCTCGCTCAGCAGAAATGGCAGCAGCGCATCAACCAATTGGAAGCCGAACTGCTGCGTCAACAGCACGCCTTGCAACAACAGCAGCGCCTTGCCGCGCAAAGGATAGACCATGTCATTACACAAGATGGCCCTCGTTATACCGGCCTTGGCCCTGACAGCTTGCGCCTCTACCGCCAGCTCCTCGGTTATTCAGCCGATCTGCCCGGCGCCCAGCCCCTTGCTGCTGGAAATTCCCCCCAAGCCGCCGGCCCCGCAAGCGGGCTACCGGCAGCCGACCTCCTCGCCCATGCCGCCGACTACGGCGTCTGGTGCCAACAGCTCGAGCAGCGCCTCATCGCGCTGAGACAGCTTTTCTCTCCCCCGGAGCCTCATCCATGACCGACTTTTTCGATCGCGCCAGCGAGCTCGAGATCGAGTTTCGCGAACAAGCCCTGGCCAAGCATTTCCGGCAGCTGCAACAAGCCGGACTCAGCCACTGCGAAGACTGCGGCGATGCCATTCCCGCCGCTCGCCGCGCCGCGGTGCCGCACAGCACCCGCTGCGTCATCTGCCAGCAAGCAGCCGAGCGCTGACGAAAGGTTTCACGTGGAACACGACAATCTCATGGCCCTGGGCCGGATAGAGGGCAAGCTCGACATGATCGTCGCCCACCTGGCCAAACAAGATAAGAAACTGGAAGAACTGGACAGCCGCCTGCGCGATGTCGAAGTGCAAGCCGCCAAAAGCGGCGCCGTTTCCGGCGCGCTTTCCGCCCTGCTGGTCACCCTGGCCGGCGAACTGCTCAAACGCCTGATCCACTGACACCGCTCAACTGCCTTCTCTCCCCGGCGTCCGCCACACTTCCCCCATCCCTTCCCGCAAGGAAAACTCAATGTCCATGCTGATCACCCTGCAATCCGCCATCTCCGACCGCCTGCGACAGGGCATGGGCCGGATGGTGCGCGAAGTGGCGGCCGATCTGGATGAAACCGGCCTGTGCGGCTTGCAGCTGGCCCACGGCGATTACGCCAGCCGGCTCACCCCGGGCCAATCCAGCCCCACCATCAATCCGCAAGCGCTGGCGAGATTGCCTGCCTTATGGACCGTGGCAGGCGGCATCACCTCCAGCCAGCCGCACAACAGCCAGCGCCTGCGCTACAAGGCCAATGCGCTGTTTACCGTCATCGTAGGCGATCGCCTGCAGACCGACGCCAATTACGCCGGCGCCGGCGTCTGGCAACTGGTCTACGCCGCGCGCCGGCTACTGGTGTCGCAAGATTTTGGCTTGCCGGTCAATCCGCTGGTGCCGGAGAAAGTCCGCCCCTTGGGGCAAGCCGCCCGCGAAGGACAGCCCTGGAGCCTGGTGGCCTGCGACTTCAGCACTTACTGGCTGGACGAGGCGCTGGATAACGGCCATTGGCCGGCGCCGCAAACCGATGCCGATCCGGACGCGCTGTTCCGCGCCTTCGGCGGCAAGCTGGAGGACCCGGCCAAGCCAGCCCAAAGCGTGCAGCTCAACTACAGCCTCGATGGCGCCGCAGCAGCCAAGACGCAAGACACCGTCAACGCGCCCAAAAACTGACGCGTCGGCCTATTTCCCTCTCGCCGCGCCGTCCGGCGCGGCCATCTTCCCAACCGCCAAACCAGGAGTCTTTCCTCATGGCCAGCCCCAACATCAGCTTCGACCAAATTCCGGCCTCGATCCGCAAGCCGGGCAAGTACTTCGAGTTCAACACCAAGCTGGCGGTGCGCACGCTGCCGGGCAACCCGCAACGCGTCCTGGCCATCGGCCAGCGTTTCTCCGACACCGCCAATCAGCTGGCGCTGACCGCGATTGATATTTTCAGCGACGAACAAGCCGCCCAGGCCTTCGGCCGCGGCTCCATCGCCCACCTGATGGCGCGCGCCGCGATCAACGCCAACCCCTATTTGCAACTGACCATGGTTGCCGTCGATGACAACGCGGCCGGCATCGCGGCATCCGGCACTCTGACCTTCAGCGGCCCGGCCACGTCCGCGGGCTTGCTCAGCGTGTTCATCGGCACGGTCCGCATCGACGTGGCCGTAGCCGCCGGCGACGACCAAGCCAAGATCGCCGCCAATGTGCAAACCGCGCTGTCCAAGCTGACCGACCTGCCGATCGTAGCCTCCGCAGCCAAAGAAGTGCTGACCCTCACCGCCCGCAACAAGGGCAGCCTGGGCAACGCCATCGTGGTGAAGGTTCAAGAACAGATCGCCGGCCTGGGCGTGACCGTCGTGCCGATGAAGGGCGGCGCAGGCGACCCGGACATCGCCCCGGCGCTGGCCGCGGTAGCCAGCGGCGGCCACCAAATCATCGCCAATCCGTACACCAACGATGCCGCCCTGACCGCGCTGCGCACCCATCTGGACTTCGTGTCCGGTCCGCTGGAACAACGCGGCGCCATCGGCGTGATCGCCGCCACCGGCGCGCTGGCCGACGCCTCGACGATCGCCGCAAAACTGGATAGCGGCCGCATCACCGCCGCCTGGTATCGCGGCTCGGTCAAACTGCCCAGCGACATCGCCGCCGCTTACGCCGCCGTGATCGCCAGCGAGGAAGATCCGGCCCGCCCGTTGAACACGCTGGAGCTGCCGGGCCTGGACGTGGTGGACCTGTCCTCCCGCACCACTCGCACCGAGCAGGAAAACGCGCTCTACAACGGCCTCACCCCGCTGGAAGTCTCCGCCGGCAACCGCGTGCAGATCGTGCGCGCCCTCAGCACCTATACCAAGGATGCGCAAGGCGTGGACGATGTCTCGCTGCTGGACATCACCACCATCCGCACCCTGGACTATGTGCGCAAAGCCTGCCGCGAACGCATCGCCCTGCGCTTCCCGCGCGAAAAACTGTCCGACCGCACGCCGTCCAAGGTCCGCTCCGAGCTCCTGGACGTGCTGTACAAGCTGGAAGAGCTGGAAATCATCGAACAGGTGGACGCCAACAAGGCCGGCCTGATCGTCGAACGCGATCTGCAGGACGCCAACCGTCTGGACGCCAAGATCCCGGTAGACGTGGTCAACGGCCTGCACATCTTCGCCGGCCGCATCGACCTTCTGCTGTAAGCCAACGCGGCCAGACGGCAGCGCCGCAAACGCCCCGCCGTCTGGCCCCCACTGAACGCGACATCCCCACCGGCCAGGCCTATGCCCGACCGGCCCCTCCCGAATCCAAAAGGAAAGTCTCATGGCTCTCAAAGAATACGTAGGTTCCATCATCCTGGAAGTCAACGGCCAGGAAATCGACGTCATCGACCTCAATGTCAGCAGCAAAACCGGCCGCAAGCTGGTGAAAACCATGAACTCCAGCGGCCGCGCCAAAGGCTTCGCCCGCGGCGTTACCGAGTATGACCTGTCGGTCACGGTGTCCATTCCGCTGACCGGCGATCTGGACTGGGAGGCGATAGAAGGCGCCAAACTGACCGAATTCCCGCTGGCCCCGGGCGGCAAGCGCACCAGCTATCTGGATTGCTTCAGCTTGGAAGTCGGCGAAAAGTACGGCGTAGAGAATGAAGCGCGCCGCGATATCAAGCTGATGTCGCTGCGGAAGGTGGTGGAATGATGAAGACCATGCAAGCACGCCTGCGCTATGGCGTGGAGTACCAAGGCGCAATGCACTATGACGTGGACCTGCGGCTGCCTATGGTCGCGGACAGCATCGCCGCCATCGATGAAGTCGGCGCCGACTCCAACCTTCTATTCAATCTGGCGCTGACCGCGCGCTGCCTGACCAAGCTAGGCGACATGCCGGCGGAGGCCATCACTACCGATTTCCTGTCGGCGAATCTGGTGGACGATGACTTCGAACTGCTGATCGACATGCGCAATGCGCTTAAAAAAAAGCGGATAAACGCGAAAAACGCCTCTCCGACTACCGCGAAGCCATCCTCCTCCTCGGCCGCTACGGTCTGACCGAACCCCAGATCAGACAGCTGACAGAGTCTGAGCTGGACGGTTATCTACAAGCCGCAAACCGCTTGCAAGCGTCCCTCGTCGCCACGATGGGGTGACAGGGACGCCTGTTTTTCAAAATTGAAAGGATGGTTAGATGCCAGGAAAAGAACAGGAAAGCGCCTGGGCGACAAGCAAAGACGCAGCGGAGCAGCTTGGTAAATTGCCGGAAAACGCTAAAAAAGCCGGCGATAGCATGGTCAATATGGCGCGCAAGGCCGATGCCGCCGATCACCAATTGCGCCAGCTCGCGAACCTTGCCTTCCCTGAACGCGATATGTCTGGGCGAAAACAAGGCATGGAGCAGCTGGACAAAATCATCGTTTCCGCCGGCGGCGGCAGAGATGATGCGGCGGCAGCCCTGACCACGCTGTTACAGAATGGCATCAAGCTCAATGATGCCGAAAAGATACTGCCGCAATTGGTCAACGGCGGGCAGGCGCTAGGCGTCAGCGCGCAGAAGCTCGCCGAGGCCGCCGTCGCATCAGGCGGCGATAAAAAGAACGAAAAAGACCAGGCGACGCAAGCGCCCGACGCCGACAAAATCAACAAGAACCTGCGGCTTGCCTTGGCTGAAGCCGCCGCCAAGCCTAGCGACTATCATCCCGATGATGCAAGCAAGTGGCTGCCGGACTTGCTGAAGAAAGTAGAGAAGACCGGCGTAAGCCAAGAGAATCTGAATCGTTACGACAACAATGTCCAAATGATGCGGGAAAGCGCCCAATTCAAGGACCAAAGCCAGCAAAGCGCGCTGGCGAACAGCGAGCAGAACAAGAAAGCCAGCCAAATACTTGGCGACCAGAAGGCCAATTACAGTGAAATCGTCGCCCCATTGCTGGACTGCGCCGCCGCATTGCTGACATTCGGCTCTGCGCTAGCGGGTGTCGTTTCCATCGTTGGCAAGCTTACGCGCGGAGCCGATGCCTCGCCGCCCTCCCTTCCATCCAAATCCAGCGGTAAGAAAGGCAAGGGCTCCAGCAACACTCCCGCCTCCAAGAAGTCCCCCTCAACGGCAAAAACTGCCAACTCCCGCGCTCAAAAGTCGTCTCCGGCCAAACCCGCTCAAGCCTCGCCGCCGCCTCGGGCCTCCACGCCCAGCCGCGCAAGCACATCAGGAAGCAGTCCAGGCATCTTCAGCAAACTGGCGACCAAAACCAAAGGATTCCTTCAGAAAACCGTTCAATCCGGCAAAAGTCTGCCCGACAAGCTTCGTAGCCTGGCCGGCCCCGGCGGCAACGCGCTGAAGAAATCGAGCGGCGTGCTAGGCAGCGTTCTGAAAGGCGGCCTCAAGATGGCAGGCAAAGCCTCAGGCGTGCTCGGGCTTGCCACTGGCGCCATCGGCGCCTACCAAATGCTGACCGATCCCAACGCAACCATCGGCAATAAAGTACGCGCCGTCAGCGGACAGCTAGGCAATCTCGGCGGCTCCGCCATCGGCAGCGTCGTGGGCGGCGCAATCGGCATGCTGGGAGGACCTGTCGGAGTCGCTTTAGGCACCATGGCAGGGCGCGCGCTAGGAGGATGGCTGGGCGAAACCTTGGGAGACAAGGCCGGGTCCATGCTGGGCAACAAAATAGACAATAAGCAAACAGCAGCCAGCAAACCGGCTTCGGCCGCGCTGGCCCAGCAATCGAAAACAAGCGCCATGGCCGCTGCGAGCCCGCCGGCCGTCGCCAAACCGACGGCGCCCCAGCCCGCAGCAGCCAAGACGCCGCCCCTGCCGCCGAAAGGCAAAGGGGATGGCACTGCGGCATCTTTGTTGCCCCAACTCCAGGCCTTGGTCAATCAGTTCTCGGCAGCCATTACGCAATTCCACCAACCCCTCCACATCACCGTCGACGTCCAGAACGGCAATATCGTCGCCGCCGTCAACGCCGCCAACAGCAAACAGCAAAGGAGGAATTGATGTTCAGCCTCAACCTTTCGGCCAGCCTCGGCGCCTCCCCCGCGCCAGTGGACGCCAGTTTTCGCGGCGTGCGCTTCGATTGCCTGAAAAGCGCCGACAGCGCGCAGCGCGACCAGGCCATGCATGAATACCCGTATAAGGACGGGGCCGATGTGGAGGATCTGGGCCGCAAGGCGCGCAAGGTTTCGCTGTCGGCCATGTTCTGGGGCAAGGATTATCAAAGCCGGCTGCGCCAGTTCGTCGCCGCGCTGGATGCCGCCGGACCGGGCGAGCTGATCCACCCTGTGTTCGGCAGCATGCCGCAGGCCTTGGTGACGGATTATCAGATCCACCACGACGCCGACGCGCCGGACTCCTGCACAGTGGAGGTCAATTGGGTGGAAGCCACGCCCCGCAACCCGTTTTTCGCCGCCAAGAAAACGCTGCCCCAGGTGGATGCCATCTCCAGCCAAGTGGACAAGCTGCGCCAGATCGCCGGCGAAGCCTTCGCCAAAGCCCAGGGCCTGGTCGCCACCGCCCAGGGCGCGCTGGGCCGCGTCGCCGCCTTGCGCCAGCAGCTCACCGCCACGGTCGGACAATTAGCCAAAATGGCCAACCAGACGGCGGCCCAGGCGACCGACTTGCTGTCCTATCCTCAGGCCTTCGTCGCCCAAGCCGGGCAATTGATTCACTCGCTTGCCGATTGGCGCTTCGGCATCCAACTGGACATCGGCCCGCTGCCGGCGCTGAAAGCCGCGGCGGAGCTGCCTTCCGCCACGCTGGCGGACTGGAAGGCGCTGCGCCGCCGAGTGGAAAACCTGCCCGCGACGGTGCGCCAGAACATCGGGCCCTTCGCCGCTGGCGCTTCGCTGTCGGTCTGGTCCGACGACCAGCGCCGCATCGACGCCATGCTGCAGCTGCATGTCTCCACTCAGCTCGCTTCCGCCGCCGCCGGCATCTTCGATGGAGAAACCCGCAAGCCCACGCTGACGCCGCCGGCGCTGGAGGAGATCGCCGGCGATGTCCGCTCCTCGCTGCAAACCAGCATTGATCAATGGCGCGCCGCGCTGCCGCCCGAGGACGCTTATCCGTTGGTGGACGGCTTGCGCACCCTGGGCCAGCAGGTCCAGCAAGGCGCTGCCGCGCTGATCGCCGCCAAGCCGCCGCTGCTGAAACGCAAAGTGGACGCCGCCTGCAGCCTGCGCCAGCTGGCTCACCTGTGGTATGGCGACAGCGGCCGCGCCGAGGAACTGCTGCGTCTCAATCCGCAGCTGCCCCAACCCAACCATCTGAGCGCAGGAACCCTGGTCTATGGCTACGCCCGCTAATCAGGCCGTCAGCCTGCAAATCAACGGCCGCCAGCACGGCGACTGGACGCACTACTCCATCGATTCCGACCTGGCCATGGCCGCCGACGGCTGGCACGTATCGCTGGGTCTGCCCGGCGGCGTGTTCCCGCCCGAGGTCGAGCCCGGCGCGATGGTGAAAGTGCAAGTCGGCGGCGAAACCGTGCTGCTGGGCCGCATCGACGACATCAGCCACAGCGTGGCGGCCGGCGAACACCAGCTCGCCCTGTCCGGGCGCGACCTGGCCGGCCATCTGATCGATAGCAGCGCGCCCTTGTTCACCGCCAAAGGCATGACGCTGCAAGACGTGCTGGACAATGTGGTGAAGCCGCTGGGCATCTCCCGCATCCGCGTCGATGCCAAGGCCAAGGGCCAGATCGAGAAAACCAATGTCGACCCCGGAACCAGCGCTTGGGACGTGCTGAGCCGCGCGGCCCAGATCAACGGCCTGGCCGCCTGGTTCGACCCGGACGGCACCCTGGTGGTGGGCGGGCCAGACTACAGCCGGCCGCCAACCGCGCGGCTGATCCTGCGCCGCGACGGCAAGGGCAACAATGTGCTGAGCCTGGCCGAAACCCGTTCCCACGCGCAGCGCTATTCCGAGCTGACGCTGCTGGGCCAGGGCCATGGCCAGGCGCAGACCCCCGGCCGCCACGCCATGCGGCATCAGAGTTTCGATTCCGATGTCTGCTACCACAAACCACGCATCCAGGTGGAGCCGGACGCCGCCAGCCTGGCCGAGCTGGCCGCCCGCGCCGACAAGATGCTGGCCGACGCCCGGCTGGCCGGCTACACGCTCGCAGCCACCGTGGCCGGGCACCGCGACAGCGGCGGCCGGCTGTGGACGCCGGGCCAGCGCATCGAAGTGGAAAGCGAGCCGCATGGCCTGAACGGCGTCTATTTCCTGATGGCGCGCACCTTCGAAGGCGGCCGCGGCGTCGGCAGCGTCACCCGGCTGACACTGAAAGAAGACAAATGCTGGATTCCGGCCATGCGCGCCGGAAAGCACTAAAGGAGAACGCCATGTGGCATGAAGTCGATCAACGCATCCGCCGCGCGCTGGGCAATGTGCGCCAGGGTTTCCGCGCCGCGCTCACCCATGTGGACAGCGGCGGCGGCGTGCAGCTGGCCCAGGCCGACGCGCTGGCCGGCGAGCGGCTGCAAGACGCCGAGCTGTTCCAGCATTACGGCTACACCTCCAACCCGCCGCCCGGCAGCATGGCCATGGTGTTGCCGCTGGGCGGCCGCAGCAGCCACAGCGTGGTGATCGCCACCGAACACGGCAGCTACCGCCTGCAATCGCTGCAACCCGGCGAGGTAGCCCTGTATAGCGACGAAGGCAGCAAGATCGTGCTCAAACGCGGCAAGATAATAGAAGTTAGCTGCGATACCTTCCATCTGAGCTGCAAGAACGCGCAACTGGATTGCGAGGGTCTGCAAGTCAACGCCAGCAAGCAGGCCGCCTTCACCACCCCCACGCTGCAAACCAGCCAACAGCTGGTGGCGCAAGGCCAGATCAGCGGCAACGGCGGCCTGGCCGTCCAGGGCGGCAGCGGCGCCAGCGTCACCGGCGACATCGCGCTGAGCGGTTCGATGAACGCCAGCGGCGATGTCAAAGCCAGCGGCAAGAGCCTGGCTAGCCACACCCACGACGCGCCCAACGGCCCGACCAGCCCGCCCAAATAAGCCGCGCCACTGACCGGCGTCCTCTGCCGCGCCCTACCTCATTCCAGGAAAATAGCCATGGATCCCCTGCTCGACCCCCTCACCGGCGACTACGCCGGCGGCTCCACCGACACCCTCGCCAACGCCGTCTACCTGCGGCTGATGACGCCGCTGGGCGGCTGGTGGGCCGACCCGACGCTGGGCTCGCGCCTGCACGAACTGTCCCGCAGCAAAGACAGCAGCCGCATCGACCTGCTGGCCTGCCAATACGCCGAGCAGGCCCTGCAGCCGCTGCAGCAGGACGGCCGCGCCAGCCGCATTCAAGTGTCGTCGCAACGCCCAGGCTCCGGCCGGCTGCTGCTCGACATCGAGGTCGCCGATGCCGGCGGCCGCACCCGCCATTTCCAACATCAAGTGAGGATAGCCTGATGCCCCTGTCCACGCCCGATTTCGCCGCCCTGCGCGACGCCTGGCTGCGCGACCTGCAAAACCTGCGCGCCGATGCGGCCCTTACCCCCGACAGCGACAACTTTGTCCGCGCCAGCGTCACCGCCAGCGCCGTGGAAGGCTTGTACCAGCACCAGAGCTGGATCGCCCGCCAAATTTTCCCCGACACCGCCGACAGCGATAATCTGGAACAGCACGCCCGGCTGCGCGGCCTCTCACGCAAGGGGGCCACCCCAGCCTCCGGCTGGCTGCAAATCGATGGCAAGGCGGGCGCGATGGTCCCCGCCGGCCTGCAAGTCCGCGTCGGCGACCAGCTCTACGTCACCCAGGCGGCCGACCCGCAAGGCAATCCCGCGCCGGACCGCCTGGACGCCAACGGCCAGGCCATCGTCCCCATTCTCGCCAGCCAGGCCGGCACGACCGGCAGCCAGCCGGACAATTTGCCGGTGGAACTGATGCAAGCGCCATCCGGTGTCAGAAGCCCGGCGACCTTGCTCAAGATGAACGGCGGCGCCGACCCGGAAAGCGACGCGGCGCTGCTTGACCGCCTGCTGGAGCTGATCCGCCGCCCCCCGGCTGGCGGCAACCGTTACGACTATCGCCGCTGGGCGATGGAAGTGGACGGCGTCGGCGCCGCTTATGTGCTGCCGCTCGATCCCAAGCAACTGGGGCAGGTGGTGGTGGCCGTCACCGGCGTGCAGGCCGAGGCCTCGGAAGCCATCCGCGCCGCGGCGGAACGCGCCATCCTGGACAAAAAACCGGTCACCGCGACCTGCCGGGTGATTCTGCCCAAGCCGGTTCCCGTCGACTTGGACCTGGCGGTGGCGCTGGACGGCGTCAGCCTCAACGATTTCACTATCCAGCTCAATCAGGCCTTGAACCAACACTTCGCCGCGCTGGAGCCAGGCAAACCGCTGTACCGCAGCCAACTGGAAACGCTGATCTCCAACCTGCCCGGCGTGCGCGACCGCCTGCTGCGCGCGCCCGCCGCCAACGTCTCCGCCGCGTCCACCGGACAGGTTGAGTGGCTGCGGCTGGGCAAGGTGGCCATCAGCCCGCTGGGAGGCCAGTGATGACGCCAAGCCCATCCAACCGCGAGCTGCTGAGCCAGCTGCTGCCGCCCGCCAGCTATAGCCCGGACGCGCCGCGGCTCAGCGCGGAACTCTCCGCCGAAGGCGCGGCCTTGGACCGCGCGCAGT
Organism: Chromobacterium sp. IIBBL 290-4; assembly: GCF_024207115.1. Lineage (NCBI taxonomy): Bacteria > Pseudomonadati > Pseudomonadota > Betaproteobacteria > Neisseriales > Chromobacteriaceae > Chromobacterium > Chromobacterium sp. IIBBL 290-4. The sequence continues at coordinate 1,697,832 of NZ_CP100128.1, read as the reverse complement.
TATCCTCCACGCAACTGGCCGGCGCCGTCACGGCGCTGCAACCCGGCCCTTTGCTGCCGGACTGGGAGCGGATATGCGGCCTGACGCCGCCGCCGGACGCCACCTATCAGCAAAGACTGCAAAGCGTGCGCGGCAAGCTGGCGGAAACCGGCGGCCTGTCGAAAAACTACTTCATCCAGCTGGCCAAAAGCCTGGGCTACGATATCGACATTTCCGAACTACAGCCCTTCCGCGCAGGCTTAGGCCGCGCCGGCGAGCAGGTGTGGTCCGGCCAAGTGATCTGGCAATGGCGCGTCACCGTCCACGGCAGCAAGGGGGGCATGCAAACCTACCGCTTCCGCGCCGGCCAATCGTTGGCGGGCGAACGGCTCACTGCCTTCGGCGACCCCAGGCTGGAAGACCTCATCAACGATCTCAAGCCCGCCCACACCTACGTCTATTTCGCCTACCAGGCTTAGGCCCATCGGAGCGGTCAACACGGCCGCATCTTGATCCCTCATCGCAAGCTCCATCCCCGCCGGCAAGCCAATCCACCTTCGGCATTGCGTTGCACCCCAGCCTTCCTCGGCCTCCCGTTCAACCGCCAGCCTTCACGCTTTCCCAGCTAACAGCGGTCCACCGGACATCTCGCCACCAGCCCCTTAGCAGCGACACATCAAGCGCGTAGCCCACGCTCTCGCGGGAAAACGCTTGGAAAGTGGCGTCATCCCCTCGCGCCCAAACATCCATCCCTCAACAGGAGCACCCCATGCAAGACCCGATCAAACCCCTGCCCGCGCCTAGCCAGAAATTCAGCAACGGCAATCCTGCCTCTGGCGAGCTTGGCAGCATCGTCAACGCCGACTGGCTGAACAGCATGCAAGACAGCATGCAAACCACCCAGTCCGCACTACAGTCCGCGCAACAGGAATTGGTGTCCGTCATCCAGAACAGCGGCCAGAAAACCGATTCCAACCGCCAGGACCAATTGCTGCAGGCCGTGCAGAACATCGCTTGGGGCGGCACTCAAAAGCCCACCACGCTGGCGGGATATGGCATTGCGGACGGCGCCAGCAAGAGTGACCTGAAAACCGCCATCGACGGCGTGGTGGCCGGCGCGCCAGGCGCTTTGAACACTTTGCAGGAGCTAGCCGCCGCGCTGGGCAATGATTCCAACTTTGCAGCCTCCATCGCCAAGCTGCTCGCCGGCAAGGCCGACAAAGCTTCGACTTTAGCTGGATATGGCATCAGCGATGGAGCGACTGCCACGCAAGTCAATGCCGCTGCGCCTGTGGGGATGGTGGCTTATTTCGCGATGAAGGATGCCCCGGCAGGATGGTTGGTGGCCGATGGGAAAAGCTACTCATGCAAAGACTACCCTGCACTTGGTGCTGTGCTGAATAGTACCTATGACGTCGTTGGAGCCACGACTTTTACTGTGCCCAACCTCTGCGGGGAGTTTATCCGAGGTTGGGATAGGGGAAGAGGGGTAGACATTAACCGAAAGATAGGCTCAACTCAGATTTCGTCACAAATCCTAGTTGACGATGATGGTCTTCAAACAGTGGGCGCTATAGACTGGTCATCAAATGACTTAGTTGCTCTTGGATACGAAGTCGCTCAGGCCAGTGGGGTAAATCTACACTTTGTGAACTCGACAACAACGAGCTGCCCGAGCGCTTCGGGATTTATAAGATCCATCCGCCCCCGCAACGTCGCACTGCTCGCCTGCATCAAATGCTGATCTGATCCAATCGCTTGTTCCACGTGAAACCGCGCTCAATCGGCGCGGTTTTTACATAACTGGGCTCAGCGCCACATCATCGGCGCGGTGCCGCTCAAGACCATGCCAATCCAGGCAAATGGCAGCGACGGCTGGCGTTCTAACCTCCACCACAACATGGGCAGGAGCAGTACCGGGTTCATCACCAATGCCATGCCAGCCTCTCGGCCACCACAACATCTGCACGCCCCGTTTTTCTATTCAAATAACAGAAGATAGGATCAATTAGGATAAGTTGCGATCCATCCAACCCTAACTGACACCCGTCCACTGCAAGATGGACAGGCGCTCCCGCACAATCGCCCTCATTCTCAATCGGCGACATTTGTCATCGGCCCTTGCGGCCGATTTCTCTTTACCTGCGGGAGACGCTTACCATGCAAGACCCCATCCAACCTTCTAGCACCCCCAGCCAGACTTTCCGCGACGGCAACCCCTCCACCGGCGAGCTTGGCAGCATCGTCAGCGCCGACTGGTTGAATAGCATGCAAACCGGCATGCAAACCACCCAGTCGGCGCTGCAATCCGCTCAGCAGGAATTAGTCTCGGTCATCCAAAGCAGCGGCCAGAAAACCGACCCCAGCCGCCAGGACCAATTGCTGCAGGCCGTGCGCAATATCGCCTGGGGCAGCAGCCAGAGACCCACTACTTTGGCGGGATATGGCATTAACGACGGCGCTAGCAAAACAGATCTGCAAACCGCCATCAATAATCTGATCGCCGGCGCGCCAGGCGCCTTGAACACCTTGCAGGAACTGGCCGCTGCGCTTGGAAACGACGCCAGCTTTGCGTCATCCATCGCCAAGTTGCTTGCAGGCAAAGCCGACAAGGCCGGAACACTGGCAGGTTATGGCATAAGCAATGCCATGACTCGCCTGACACAGGATATGCCACTGCCAACTCAGGATATCGGCCCGATCTGGCATGATGGCTATAACAGCGTGATGACTTGGCAGATATTCAACGCCAACGGAGCAAATTACACCGGATACGCCAGCACGCTGATAGGCAGCCTGCTGCTGGACACGCAGCCAACAGCCCGTCCTGGCTACATCAAATGTGGGCCTCAAAAATTACTTGCTACCGGGAAATATGCAGCGTTACGTGCCTGGGCCATACATAACGGCCTGATGGTCGTCCCGGGAAAATGGATGGCAGGCTCTATTTCCTTTACAGACAACGATGACAATACTTTCTTCGCCTATGACGTTCGGGGAGAGTTCCAGCGCTGCTGGGATGATGGCCGCAACGTAGATGTCAACCGCCCATTTGGCACCTGGGCAGACTCGGACATTGCGCTACACCAGCATGGACTTGGCAGCAAAGTTATTTCTGCAGGCACCATAGGCGCTGCGGATGTCGCCGGAGGCGCTGGCTCAGGCTGGGGACAAACAGCTCCATACGGAGGCAATGAAACTAAGCCGCGCTCAGTTGCCTTACTTGCAAGCATCAAGTACTAAGACTTAATACCCCATGCAGATAGGAGTGGTTCACGACAAGTTCGCCTTGCGACAGCTACTCCTCATCATGGTCACGCACTGACATCCTTCCTCTGAACCATCATTGCCCCCTCCTTCACAATCAACGCCATTCTCAATCAGCGACATCTGTCATCGGCCCCTGCGGCCGATTTCTCTTTACCTGCGGGAGGCGCTTTTCATGCAAGACCAGCTCAAATCGATTACCAGCCCCGATGGCCTGTTCCATGACGGCAACCCGGCCACCGGGGATTTCGGCACCATCGTCACCTCGGAGTGGTTGAATGGCGTCCAATCCGCCGTGCAATCCACCCAGCAAGAGGTGCTGTCCGTCATCAAGAGCAACGGCCAAAATCCTGATCCATCTCGCAAGGACCAATTGCTGCAAGCGGTACAAAACATCGCCTGGGGCGGCAGCCAAAAACCCACCACCTTGGCTGGTTATGGCATTGCCGATGGTGCCAGCAAGAGCGACCTGAAAACCGCGATAGACAGCCTAGTAGCCAGTGCGCCCGATGCCTTGAACACGCTGAAAGAGCTGGCCGATGCTCTGGGCCGCGACCAAAACTTCTCCACCACCGTCACCAACAAGTTGGCAAACAAAGCGGACAAAGCCACGACGCTGGCCGGATATGGGATCAGCGATGGCGCGACTGCCACGCAAGTGAATGCTGCCGCGCCAGCGGGGATGGTGGCCTATTTTGCGATGAAAGATGCTCCTGCAGGTTGGCTGGTGGCCGATGGGCGGGCTGTTAACCGCAAGGACTACCCGGCATTGTTTGCAGCAATAAGCACACTCTATGGCATCGGCGATGGGACCTCGACTTTCGTGCTTCCTGACCTTTGCGGTGAGTTTATTCGTGGTTGGGATATCAAGAATGCAGGCAAAGATCCGGGCAGAACATTCGGCTCTTGGCAAGCCCCATCGCTGCAAACTGCGTCAATTGGCCCAGATGCCTTACAAGATCTAGTCGTCGAAGGCAACAACTCAAATAATGCGACAGTCGATGATTTCAATCGCGCGATGCAGACCGACCCCATTCGGGATCAGGACTACGCAAGCACGCTCAAAGGGTATGCTTATAATCAGATACTGAATGCTTATGCTGGAAATTCTTTTGGCAAACCCGTCGATAACAATTGTAATCGTCCTCTGAACTCCAATCTTTGCTTCATCGCCGGCGGCACCCGCCCCCGCAACGTCGCCCTGCTCGCCTGCATCAAATGCTGACCTAACCCCATCGCCATGTTCCACGTGAAACCGCGCCCAACCGGCGCGGTTTTTGCATGGCAGGACTCAGCGCAGCACCACCAGCGCGGTGCCGGCGCAGCTCAGGGCCGCGCCTATCCAGGCCAAGGGCGGCGGCGGGCGTTTCAGCTTCCACCACAGCATGGGCAGGATCAGCACCGGGCTCATCGCCGACAGAATGCCCACCGTCGCCACATCGGCTCGCTGCAAGGCCAACATGATCAAGGTCATGCCCAGCCCCAGCGCCACCAGCCCGTTCAGCGCGGTCTGGCCCAGCATGCGCGGGGTATACGCGCCGCGGCTTTTCGCCAACGCCAGGCCGCTGCCCCACAGCAGGTAATGCGCGCCGCAGCTCACGCCCATGCGCAAGGCCGATGCGGCAATCGGGTCCACCCCGGCGACCATCGCCGGCTTGGCGAAGAAAGTGCCCAGCGCCTGGCAGATGGCGGCGGCCAAGCCCAAGGCCACGCCGGAAGCCAATTTGTCGTTGCGCTCCCACACATGGGCATCCACCTCGCGCCGGCCGAAGGCCACCGCCAGCAGCACGCCGCCAAACACCAGCAGGCTGCCCAGCATCGCGGCCGCGCTCAGGCGCTCGGACAGGAACAACACGCCCAACAGGACTGAAAAAACGGAATGGGTGGCGAACAATAGACCGGTGCGACGCGGCCCGAGCCGGTTCATCGAGGCGAACATCACCGTGTCGCCCAGAAATATGCCGGCCAGTCCGGACAACAGCACCGGTCTGACGCTGGCGGCGCCAAGCGTGTGCCAGCCGCCGGACAACAGGCTATAGCCGCCCAACAGCGCGGTCAGCAAACTCAGCCGCAAACGGGTAAAGGCGAAGGGGCCAAAATGGCGGGAGGGCGTGGCGCCGAGCATGCTGCCCAGCGCCCAGCAGCCGGCGGCGCCGACAGCTGCGAGATCGTAAATCATCATGATGCCAGGTAAATCTCCACTCTTTCCTTGTCTTTGCCGATATTGCGGCGTTTCAGCGCGATCCGCCCCACTTCGCCGCTGCGTTGCAGATGGGTGCCGCCGCAGGGCACACGGGCGAAGCCCGGCAGCTCCCAGTAACGCCGCTCGGCCGCCTCGTCGGAAAAGGCGCTGGCGATGGGCAGATCGGCGTCAATCCAGCGCTGCGCCTCGACGGCGATGCGCTCCAACCACGGCGTGATGGGCTGATCCAGCGCGAAATCGATCCGCGCCTTGTCCTCGGCGATATGCGCGCCTATCTTCTCCACGCCGTCCACCATCTGGCAGATCACTTCCAACACCAGCTCGGCGGCGAAGTGCAGGCGCATCAGCCGATAGCGGCGCGGCCAATCTATCGCCACCCGCGCCTCGTCTCCCGCGCGCAAGCCATGCTCCGGCGCGAGGGTGTAGACGATATCCTGCCCGTCTTTTTCCGCCCGCAACACGCGCTGGCCGGCGATGCTGCCGCTATCGCTCTCCTGCCCGCCGGAAATAGCATAGAAAATGGTGGATGCCAGCCACACCCGCTCGCCGTCCACCTTGGCGATGCGTGTGAGCAACTCGGTCTGATAAGGATCTTGCCAGAACTGTTTCCGCATGATTGCCGCCTCCACGCGCTATTCGGTTCAATCGCCCCGCGCGGCGGCCGCTTCCTCAGCCAGCCGCTGGTACACGCCCTGCTCCAAACGCTCCATCAGGCGCTCCGGCTTGGACAATGCAGCAAAACCGTATTGCGCGTACAGGCCGTGCGCATCGGCGGTGGCCAGCATCATCCGCCGCAGATCGCGCAATTTTGGATGCGCCAGCATGCCCGCCACCAGCTGCTTGCCAATGCCGTGCCCCTGATATTCGTCCCAGACGAATATATCCGCCAGATAAGCGAAGGTGGCGCAGTCGGTCACCACTCGGCCAAAACCCAGCTGGCGGCCATCCTCGCCATAGGCGCCGAAGCACAGCGAATGCTCGACCGAACGATCGAAAATCTCGCGCGGCAAGCCCTTCGCCCAATAGGATTGCTGCGACAGATACTGATAAATGCGGTCCCGCTCCAGCCGGGCTGGATCGCTATCGATGATCGCCTGCATGCGCCGTGCTCCAAACCTGAAAAGTCCCAGCCTAAACAAAGCAAGCGAACCAAACAAGCATTTGGCATACAAACAGCATTCAAATGCCAATGATGGATAGATATACAGCAGAAACCACCCGATATTGGGTCTAACTTGCCATTGCCAGCAGCGCGAAAAACTCGCACGATATGGGTTTGCCATACAATAGACGCCGCCATGAATGCCCTGCCGCTGCTGAGATACCTGCTGTTCGCGCTATTGGCGCTGGCCATCCTGTTGTGGAGCGTCGGCAGTTGGCAAAACCGGCCGGATCTGGTGAATGCCGCCATTTGGCTGGGCGATGTCCTGGCGATGGCCGGCGCCTATCTGGTGCCCACCGCCACCGCCGTGCTGGTGAAAAGCCCGCGCCTGCGCAAAGTGGCCTTATTGAACATTCTGGGCGGCTGGCTGATTCTGCCGTGGATCATCGCCATGGGCCTGGCCCTGAAACGCGACGATCTGGCCTGAGCGCGAGACTCGGCGACCCGCCCACTCCACGAGCGCGGGCGCCGGCAAACCAAGAGGAGAAGACTGTGTTCCAACATGTAGACGCCTATGCCGGCGATCCCATTCTGTCGCTGGTGGAAGCCTTCGGCAAAGACGCCCGCGCCGAGAAGGTCAATCTCAGCATCGGCCTGTATTACGACGAAGCCGGCCGCATCCCGCGCCTGAAGGCGGTGGAGCAGGCCGAGGCCTTGCTGGCCAGCCAGCCGCAGCCGCCGTGCACCTACCTGCCGATGGACGGTCTGGCCCCTTACCGCAGCGCCATCCAGACGCTGCTGTTCGGCGCCGAGCATCCGGCGGTGAAGAACGGCCGCATCGCCACGCTGCAAACGCTGGGCGGCTCCGGCGCGCTGAAAGTGGGCGCGGACTTCCTGAAGCGCTATTTCCCGACCTCCAATGTCTGGGTCAGCGATCCAACCTGGGACAACCACGTCGCCATCTTCGAAGGCGCCGGCTTCGCCGTGGAGCGCTACCCCTACTTCGATCCGACCACCCGCGGCGTGGATTTCGCCGCCATGCTGGCCAAGCTGCAAACGCTGCCGGCCAAGAGCATCGTGCTGCTGCATCCGTGTTGCCATAATCCCACCGGCGCGGATCTGAACAACGCCCAATGGGACCAGGTGGTGGCGGTGGCCAAAGAACGCCAGCTGATCCCCTTCCTGGACATCGCTTACCAGGGCTTCGGCGCCGGGCTGGAACAAGACGCCTACGCCATCCGCGCCATGGCCGACGCCGGCCTCGCCTTCCTGGTGAGCAACTCCTTCTCCAAGATCTTCTCGCTGTACGGCGAGCGCTGCGGCGGCCTGTCGGTGGTATGCGACAACGCGGCCGACGCCGCGCTGGTGTCTGGCCAGTTGAAAGCCACGGTGCGCCGCAACTACTCCAGCCCGCCGACGCACGGCGCCAAGGTGATCGCCACCGTGCTGAACAGTCCGGAACTGAAAGCGCTGTGGGTGGCCGAGGTGGACGAAATGCGCGAACGCATCCAGGCCATGCGCGGCGTGCTGGTGCAGGTGCTGAAGGAAGCGCTGCCGGAACGCGATTTTGAATATCTGAAACACCAGCGCGGCATGTTCAGCTACACCGGCTTCAGCCAGGCACAGGTAGACAAGCTGCGCGAGCAGTTCGCCGTCTATCTGGTGGGCAGCGGTCGCATGTGCGTGGCCGGCCTCAATACCGCCAACGCGCCTTACGTCGCCCAGGCTTTCGCCCAGGTTCAGTAAACCGCGCGCGGTACGCGACGGCAGGCTCCTTTGTCGGCAGCCTGCCGTTTTTATTTTCAAAGAATCTATTTGTCATTCATTAGGCGCTGCGATAGCCTTCCAGCTCAGCGCTCGCTCTTCAAGCATCCAGCGCCCGCGCCGCGCGGATCGCGGCGGCAACTCTCCATGACATCATGAGCACAACCATCCATAAAGTCCCCGCCACCCATGCTTGGCAATGGTTCAAGGAAGCCTACGGCCTGTTCAAACAGCAAAAGCTGGTTTGGATAGGCATGTGCGTCTTTTATATCCTGATCTACATTGCCTCTCTGCAAATCCCGGTCGTCGGCAGCATACTGCTCGCCGCCATCGCGCCCGTGTTCACGGCTGGCCTGCTGCTCGCCGCCCGTAAGCGCAGCGACAATCAGACCGTTAAATTCACCGACCTCTTTCTGGGCTGGCGCAATCATCTCCGGCCTTTATTGAGCTTCGCCGCGCTGATGCTGCCCTTGATCCTGGTCGAGAACTTCGTCGGGGAAAACCTGGTTCCCACGCCTGGCCATTCCGTTCCACCCATTTACTGGTACGCGTTCGCAGCCTTCATGCTGATCCACAGCGTCCTCATGTACGCGCCGGCCTTGCTGGTGTTCAAAGGCGTGCCTTTGATCCAAGCGGTGGCCCTCAGCTCACGCGGCGTATTGAAGAACTGGGCTGCCATCGTGCTGAGCGCCTTGCTGCAAATCGCGCTGGCCATGCTCAGCGTGATCACGCTTGGCCTGGCGCTGATTGTGCTGGTGCCGGTGATGTGTCTGATCGGCTACACCAGCTGGCGCGACATCTACACCGACGACACGCTGCCCAGCATCGCCTGAGGCCTTCCGGCGCAGTCTTGCGGCCTTCCAACGACAAGGGCGCGATGCCATTCCGCATCGCGCCCTTTTTTCTTGCGGCATCCCGCCACCGTCTTGCCTGCGCCGCCCGCTACAAACGCGCCGCGCGGAAGGTGTCGCACTGCGACATGTCGCCGCTGTCGAAACCACGGCGGAACCAACGCACCCGCTGTTCGCTGGTGCCGTGGGTGAAGGCGTCCGGCCTGACTTCCACACCCGCCTTGCGCATGATCTCGTCGTCGCCGTAATCGGACGCGGCCTGGATGCCCTCCGCCACTTCGTTAAACTCCAGCAACTGGCGCTGCTTGGCGTAATGGCCCCATACCCCGGCCAGACAATCCGCTTGCAGCTCCATGCGCACGGACAGGGCGTTCGTCTTTTTCTTGCTCAATCCCGCCGCCTGTTTCTCGTACGCCTCCCAAAGCCCCAGCTGGTTCTGGACATGGTGGCCCACCTCGTGCGCCACCACATAAGCCTGGCCAAACTCCGCCTTGCCATGCAATTGCTTGCGCATCTGGCGGAAGAAGGTGCTGTCCAGATACACCTTGTTGTCGCCCGTGCAATAGAAAGGGCCGATCGAAACCTCCCCCTTGCCGCAGCCTCCGGTCTTGATCGACTCGGTATACAGCACCAGCTTGGGCGGTTGGTAGCGCAGGTTCTGCTGCCGGAACAACTCGCCCCACACATCCTCGGTATCGGCCAGAATCACTTTGACGAAGGCGGTATCCCTGTCCTTGGTCTGCTGATTGTCCCGGCCTGGATGATCGACAGGCGCAGGCGGCGCCAAGACGCGGCTGCCGCCATTCGTTGCCGCGCTGTGGGACACCGGGTCATCGTCATTGCCGCCGCTCAGCCACAGCCAGCCGATCACGCCAGCCACCACCAAAACGCCCACCACCAGCGCCGTGCCTAAATCGTTCGACTCGAACGCGCTGTCCTGTTCCTGCTCTTCCTCATCTTCTCGGCTGAAACCTTGCGCCTCGTCTTCTGCATCCTCTTCGGCGTCGTCTGCCTGTTCAAGTTCTTCCGCCTCGTCGCGCAGATCCTCGACATTGTCGCTTTCGCGCTTGCCCTGCCATTTCATATTGCCTCCGAACAGGCCGCCGGCAGCGGAACACCAGCATGCCGCCGTCGCCCAAATCAATCAAACGGCATTATTTTAGCAGCGCATGCCATATCAAGGGCATTTTCAATTTCAAATTGCAGAAGTCAAAGTCATTTCAGCCCCATCACCATACCTCCCCTTGCCGCCAGTCGGTTTCCAGCGGCGCGGAAATATCCAGATTGTTCGGGGTCTTGAGCAAGCGGTAGATCATCACGTCCTCTTCCGGCGTCGCCACCTTGCCCTCAGTCGCCTGATAGGACAAATCTCCCAGCCACAGCTCCCATCCCAGACGGGCGTAATAGTCCGGCTCGGATGGCGAGAGCGCGGCGATGTCGTAATCGTTGCCCAATATCGCGGGAATGGCGGACAACACCGCGCGGCCATAGCCTTTGCCCTTGCGATCCGGCGCGGTGGCCACCGCCTCCACATAAGCCGCGCGCAGCGGCGCCAGGCCCTCGGTCCGCAATTCGCGCGGCAGCCAGGCCGCATGGCTCACCAGCTCGCCATCCGTCTCCGCCAATAAATGCGTGGCCTCGGCCAGCAAGTCCAGGTAAGGCGAAAAGTCTTCCTCATAAGCCTGCGAGCACAAGCTGAGAATGCGATCGCGCTGCCGTGCGGACAGCTGCTGATGCGGCAGCACGGTGAAGCGGAGATTGGACAGACTGTTCATGCGGAGCTCCTGTTCTCAAATACCGAAAATTCGGAAAGCATTTTGTGGGACAGAAGGATAAGGACGATGGTTCGCCATGCAGACCCGCCAGCGAGAAAAAACATGCTAAGGGTCAGGGATGCTAGCGGCAATGATGGGAAGGGGAAAACGATTGAACACACATCTAAAACAACCCCGGTACTAACGCGACCCCATACCCCATCAGCTCCGGTAGTCTTCTAAGCATTCAAGGCGTTAAGCCGCCAGCTATTCGACAGCTCCGCAACGGTAGCGCATACCTTTGGGCTAATCTAAAAAAATTCGCACGCATGTAGTTCAGGAGAGACCTTGGAAATGACTTTGCAGACGGGACTCTGCGCAGTTGGAGCGCAGGGGGCGCTACGGAGCTGGTCATATGGCATATGGCCCAGGCCCGTTCGTCAGGTGGAATCAGCTCGAACAAACAGTACCGCGTAGTAGTACTACAATGCCTAAAATCCAACTTGACTCGATATTGATAAGACTTGAAGAATCTTTACATTTCGCACTGTCAACGCAAACATCTAAACATTCTATTTCCAAAAATAAATTAGCCGTTCTCTTTATTATCTTGCCTAGCTTTCACTATAAAATGCTCAGTTCCTTCTAGGACCCTTGACCATTGTTTTGCTACCTTTTGCTGAAATTCTACATCATCAATATGTCCCTGCGGGGTATAAAATTTATCTAATTCAACTTGAGAAAGATTTTTATATCCAAGATCACTAGCCATAGCCGACAACAATTCTATCCATTTATGAATTCGCGAAGGGGATGGCGGCTGGTTCAATAAATCATAGTATTGGTGCCACAAACCTCTTACCTTCGGACTGTTCGAAAAAACAATATCTATTTTATTCAAAGATTGCGCCACTTGTAGAGAAACAACTGCTTTTCGCTCTGCAACTAGTGCTATAAAAAGCTGGTGCTTAGCTTCTATTTTTTCTTTCCTATCTTGAAACCAAAAAGTAAATAACACACCAAAAAGTGGGCCTAGGATGATTGCAACCCCGGTTATCCATGCTTGTATCTCTTGCACTCGAAGCGTTTCCAAAACAACAGGGTCAACACTCATTGCAAATCCTCCAATTGTTAATTTAAAATCCAAACTACCCTATCAAAACCATAAAACAATTCATTATTCAAAAATAAATAAAACTAATGCTGGAGATTTTCAACAACGACTCATTTGACATCTAGTCTGCTACAGAAACGTCAAAATCATCGCCATCTGCTCACCCGATGTGAACAAGTTCGCTAACACATTAAACATAGCACCCAAACAAAAAGAGCAAGCCTTCCGGCCTGCCCTTGCTTTCCATCGCCATGAACCGATGACGCCCATTCGGCGGAATACCCCGGCAAAGCCGGGGCTTCCTCCCTGCTTTACAGCGACGGGAACAGCTCGCCGTCCACCAAGCCATTGAGGCGACCGCTGGCCACCAGCGTGGCCGCCTTTTCGATATCCGGCGCGAAGTAACGGTCCTTGTCGTAGAACGGCACCAGCTCGCGCAGCATGCCCTTGGCCGCTTCCAGCTTGTCGCTGGACTTGTTGGGCGCGCGGAAGTCTATGCCCTGGCAGGCGGCCAGCAGCTCCACCGCCAGGATGCCGGCGGTGTTGCCGGCCATATCGCGCAGGCGGCGGCCGGCGAAGGTGGCCATCGACACATGGTCTTCCTGGTTGGCGCTGGTGGGCAGGCTGTCCACCGAGGCCGGGTGGGCCAGCGATTTGTTCTCGCTGGCCAGCGCCGCGGAGGTCACCTGGGCGATCATGAAGCCGGAGTTGACGCCGCCGTTGTTGACCAGGAAAGGCGGCAGCTTGGACAGATTGCTGTCGATCAGCAGCGCCATGCGGCGTTCGGACAGCGAGCCGATCTCGGCGATGGCCAGCGCCAGATTGTCGGCGGCGAAGGCCACCGGTTCGGCATGGAAGTTGCCGCCGGACAGGATATCGTTGTCGTCGGCGAAAACCAGAGGATTATCGGACACCGAATTGGCTTCCACGCGCAGCACTTCGGCCGCCTGGCGGATTTGCGTCAGGCAGGCGCCCATCACCTGCGGCTGGCAGCGCAGGCTGTACGGGTCTTGCACCTTGCCGCAGTTTTCATGCGATTGCTCGATCTGGCTATGCGCCAGCAGCTCGCGGTACAGGCGGGCGGCGTCGATCTGGCCCTGATGGCCGCGCACGGCGTGGATGCGCGCGTCGAACGGGGTGCGGCTGCCCAGCGCGGCTTCCACCGACAGGCTGCCGGCCACGGTGGCGGACACGTACAGGTCTTCGGCGGCAAACAGGCCTTCCAGCGCGAAGGCGCTGGAGGCTTGAGTGCCGTTCAGCAAGGCCAGGCCTTCCTTGGGCGCCAGCGTGATCGGTTCCAGGCCAGCTGCGCGCATCGCCTCGGCGCCGGACACGCGTTTGCCATCGACAAAAGCTTCGCCCTCGCCGATCAACACCGCGCTCATATGCGACAGCGGCGCCAGGTCGCCGGACGCGCCGACCGAGCCCTTCTGCGGAATCACCGGATAGATCTGGCGGTTGAACAGCGTCACCAGGGCCTCGATGACCTGGCGGCGGATGCCGGAGAAGCCGCGCGCCAGCGAGTTGATCTTCAGCGCCATCACCAGGCGCACGGTGCTGTCGTCCATCGGCGCGCCGATGCCGGCGGCGTGCGACAGCACGATGGAGCGCTGCAGTAGCTCCAGCTCTTCCGGCGCGATCTTGGTGCTGGCCAACAGGCCGAAGCCGGTGTTGATGCCGTAAACGGTGCGGCCTTCAGACAACACCCGCGCCACAGTGGCGGCGGAAGCGTCGATGGCGGCGTGGCTGGACGGATCCAGTTGCAGTTGCAGACCTGTTTCACGTGAAACACGGCGCAGGTCGGCCAGGGTGAGCTGGCCCGGTACGATGTTGAGGATGCTCATGGCTTCTGTCTCTCTTGGCTTCTCTATGTTCTGTTGATGCTTGCTCTAGTCCAGACGGGACCAGATCAAGGTGACGCTTTCTTTCAGTCCTTGCCCGGAAAGCTTCAAACGTCCATCGGGCAATTTTTCCAGCTCGCGGCGCATGGTCTGGCCGATCACCGCCGGCGCGCTGGACTGCAAGGCGGTGTGGTAAACCACGCCCGGCTCATCGCCCAGCCGCCAACGGCCGGTGTAGAAATTGGACACGCGCTGGACGTCTTCCGGGCTGGGATCCGCCAAGGGCTGGCGGTTCTGCGCCACGCTGACGTAGCCGCTGGCGGTGTAGATCAGCGTGCCGCTTTGTTCTCCCGGCCAATGAAAAGCTTCGCCGTTTTCACGGTGGACGATGAAGTCGTCCAGCTTCCACTCGCCGATCAGGTCTGATGCTTGCACTGCCATTTCTCCTTGTGTGCAAGGGCGTAACGCCCCGAGGCGTCCCCCTACGGCGATGGCGGCTTGCCCCCTCTCCCCAACCCCTCTCCCTCGCGGGAGAGGGGCTAGCGCAGCATGACATTCTGGCCAGCGGTCAACGGCTCCCAATAGGAGCCACCAAACAAGCCCGAACCATCATAGGCGGTAGCCCCGCAGGGCCCCCATGCTTGCCCACCGCATGTAGGGTGGGCAAATCGTCGATTCGCCCACACGCGCCATCGCGTCTTATTTCAGCATCGGCAGGTCCAGGCCCTGCTCTTTGGCGCAATTCACCGCGATGTCGTAGCCGGCATCGGCGTGGCGCATCACGCCGGTGCCCGGATCGTTGCGCAGCACGCGGCCCAGCCGCTCGGACGCGGCATCCGTCCCGTCGCAAACGATGACCACGCCGGAGTGCTGGCTGAAGCCCATGCCCACGCCGCCGCCGTGGTGCAGCGAGACCCAGGTCGCGCCGCCGGCGGTGTTGAGCAAGGCGTTGAGCAACGGCCAGTCGGATACGGCGTCGGAGCCATCCTTCATCGATTCCGTCTCGCGGTTAGGCGAGGCCACGGAGCCGGAGTCCAGGTGGTCGCGGCCGATGACGATGGGCGCCTTCAATTCGCCGCTCTTCACCATTTCGTTGAACGCCTGGCCCAGGCGGGCGCGGTCCTTCAGACCCACCCAACAGATGCGCGCCGGCAGGCCCTGGAAGCTGATGCGCTCCTTGGCCATGTCCAGCCAGTTGTGCAGGTGCGGATCGTCGGGGATCAGTTCCTTCACCTTGGCGTCGGTCTTGTAGATGTCTTCCGGATCGCCGGACAGCGCCACCCAGCGGAAGGGGCCGATGCCTTCGCAGAACAGCGGGCGCACATAGGCCGGCACGAAGCCGGGGAAATCGAAGGCGTTCTGCACGCCCTCTTCCAGCGCCATCTGGCGGATGTTGTTGCCGTAGTCCAGCGTGGCCGCGCCGCGCTCTTGCAGGGTCAACATGGCGCGCACTTGCACGGCCATCGATTTCTTGGCGGCGGCGGTGATCTCGGCGGCGGCGGTCTTCTGCTTGTCGCGCCATTGGGCCACGGTCCAACCCTGCGGCAGATAGCCGTGCACCGGATCGTGGGCGGAGGTCTGGTCGGTGACCACGTCCGGGGTGATGCCGCGCGCCACCAGTTCGGCGAACACGTCGGCGGCGTTGCCGAGCAGCCCCACCGATACCGCCTTGCCGCTTTGCTTGGCGTCTTCGACGATGGCCAGCGCCTCGTCCAGCGTGGTGGCCTTGCGGTCCACGTAGCGCGTTTTCAGACGGAAATCGATGCGGGTTTCGTCGCATTCGACGGCGATCATGCTGAAGCCGGCCATGGTGGCGGCCAGCGGCTGCGCGCCGCCCATGCCGCCCAAGCCGCCGGTCAGGATCCAGCGGCCTTGCGGCTTGCCGCCGAAGTGCTGGTTGGCGACGGAGAAGAAGGTCTCGTAGGTCCCTTGCACGATGCCCTGCGAGCCGATGTAGATCCAGGAGCCGGCCGTCATCTGGCCGTACATCATCAAGCCCTTCTTATCCAGCTCGTTAAAGTGCTCCCAATTGGCCCAGTGCGGCACCAGGTTGGAGTTGGCGATCAGGACGCGCGGCGCGTTTTCATGGGTCTTGAACACGCCGACCGGTTTGCCGGACTGCACCAGCAGCGTTTCGTCGTCTTCCAGCCGCTGCAAGGTTTCCAGGATATTGTCGTAGCACTCCCAGTTGCGGGCGGCGCGGCCGATGCCGCCGTACACCACCAAGCTTTGCGGGTGCTCGGCCACCTCGGCGTCCAGATTGTTCTGGATCATCCGGTAGGCGGCTTCGGTCAGCCAGCTCTTGCAGGTCTTTTCGCTGCCGCGCGGGGCGCGGATGTGGCGGGATGCGTCAAAACGCGGGTCGGTCATAGTTCTCTCTCCTCTGTTTTCCTTGAATCGCGCGATGGTCAACGGCGCAGGTGGCGGCTCAGGCTCCAGGCCAGCCGCGCCGCCGCCTTGGCGCCATGGCTGTCGATATCGAATGCGGGATTGAATTCCACCAGGTCGGCGCCGGCGAGCTTGCCGCTCTTGGCGATGCGGCCGGCCAGCGCCTCCACCACGGCGATGTCCACGCCGTAGCCGGCCGGGGCCGACACCGCCGGCATTTGCGCCGCCGGCAATACATCCAGGTCTATGGTCAGGTAGACCGCGTCCACGCTGTCCAGGAATTCGGCCAGTTGGCCGCGGATGTCGGCCAGCTGCCAGCCGTTCATGTCCGTGTCCAGCCGCCATTCGGCGCCCAAACGGCGGGCGGAGTCGAACAGCGCCTGAGTGTTGGCGGTTTCGGCCACGCCCAGGCACAAGTAGCGGAATACACGGCCGTGGCGGGCGCAATCGGCGGCGATCTGCGCGAACGGCGTGCCGCTGGTGGCCTCGTCGGCTTGGCGCAAATCGAAGTGGGCGTCGAAATTGACCACGCCTATGCGCTTGTCCGGATGCGCGGCGGACAGGCCCAGCCAGTGGCCATAGGCCGTTTCGTGGCCGCCGCCCAGCACCAGCGGCAGATGGCCGGCGGCGATGACCTGCGCCACGCGCTCGCCCAGGCGGCGTTGCGCGGCCTCCAGGTCGCCATCGCTGCAGACCACATCGCCGGCGTCGTAGAGCGGCAAAGTCGGGTGATAGGCCAGATTGGCCAAAGCCTTGCGCAAAGCCTGCGGGCCGCCGGCCGCGCCGACGCGGCCCTGGTTGCGGCGCACGCCTTCGTCGCAGGCGAAGCCGATGATGGCGATGCCCGGCGCGCCGTTTTCCGGCAAGGCCTGCACCGCCTGATGCCAACGCTTGGCCGCCTCGCCTTCGGCCGCATCGACGCGGCCGGTCCAGATCTTCATGTCCACCATGTGCAAACTTCCTGTATTGCCGTCCCGGCCGGAAGCGCGCGGCGTCCGGCGGACCGAACGATGATTAGTCTATGGATTGCGCCGCGCCGCGGAACACCCGCTGCTTGAGCAGCGGCACGCCGACGCTGTAGGCGATTTCGGCCGGATGAGCGATGTCCCACACCAAGATATCCGCCACGCAGCCGGCAGCCAGCCGGCCGTGGGTATCCGCGCGGCCCAACGCCCGCGCCGCGTGGCGGGTGACGCCGGCCAGCGCCTCTTCCGGCGTCAGGCCGAACAGCACGCAGGCCTGATTCATCGCCAGACGGATGGAGGCGAACGGGCTGGTGCCGGGATTGAGGTCGGTGGACACCGCCATCGGTACGCCGGCGGCGCGCAGCTTGTCCACCGGCGGTTTTTGGGTCTCGCGCAGGAAATAGAAGGCGCCGGGCAGCAGCACCGCCACCGTGCCGGCGCGTTTCAGCGCATCGACTCCGGCGTCATCCAGATATTCGATGTGATCGGCCGACAAACCGCCGAACTCGGCCACCAGCGCCGCTCCGTGCAGATTGGACAGCTGCTCGACATGGCCCTTCACTTTCAAGCCATGCGCGCGCGCCGCCTCGAACACGCGGCGGGTCTGCGCCGGAGAAAAACCGACGCTCTCGCAGAACGCGTCCACCGCTTCCGCGAGACCCGACCGCGCCGCCACCGGCAAGATGGATTCGACGATCAGATCGACATAGCCGTCGGCGTCGCCGGCGTACTCCGGCGGCACCGCGTGCGCGGCCAACAGCGTGGCCGCCACTTCCACTGGCAAAGAGTCTTGCAGCCGGCGCGCCGCCGCCAGCTGCTTCAATTCATCGGCCTGGGTCAGGCCGTAGCCGGATTTGATCTCCACCGTGGTGACGCCCTCCGCCATCAAGGCCTTGAGCCTGGGCAGGCTGGTCAGCGCCAGCTCCTCCTCGTCCAGCCAGCGGGTGGCGCGGACGGTGGAAACGATGCCGCCGCCCTCGGCGGCGATCTGCTGGTATAGCACGCCGGTGAGGCGCTTTTCCCACTCCGCAGCGCGGCTGCCGCCGTACACCAGGTGGGTGTGGCAATCGATCAGGCCGGGCGTGATCCAGCGGCCTTGCAGGTCGAACACGTCGCCGTCGAAGGAAGCGGCGTCCACCTCGGTCTGCGGCAGCACCGCCGCGATGTGGCCATCGCGCAACAACAAGGCATGGCCTTCCAAAGCGCCATAGGGCGCGGCGTGGAGCGGGTCCATGGTAGCCAGCCTGGCATTGAGCCACAGGCTGGGGCGATGAGCGTGAATCGGCGGCATGAGCAGTCTCGCGCAATGATTTGTATATACAATTACGCGCATGGGCTGGCTCTGTCAAGCCGGCAAATTGTAAAAAAATCTACAAATCCTTGATGTTGCACGGCAATAAAAAAGGCTGCCGAATGGCAGCCTCGATGAGAAGGGCTTAATTGTATATACCGATTATTTCTTCACTCGCGTCTGCGAACGCAGCTTGTAACGCAAACCCGGGTGCGTCAGCCGAGCGAAACTGACCAGTTTCTTGTGCGACCAGGTGCGGCGCAGCACCAGCAAGCAGGGTTCGGTCGCGGCGATGCCCAGCAGCGCCTGCTCCGCCGTCCCCGGCAAGATGGCTTCCACGCTATGCTCGATATCGGTGAGCGGGCAGCTTTCCATCAGGTAATCATTGGGCGTGCGCTCGGTGTAGTCCTGCCGCAGATATTCCTGCGCATACACGGGATTGACGTAACGGTCTTCCAGCTGGATCGGCACCTCGTCCTCGAAGTGGACGATCAAAGAATGGTAAATGATTGCCCCGGCGCGCACGCTCAGGCGCAACGCCAGCTCCTCGCTGGCCGGCATCGCCTCCAGGACAATCACCTGGGCGCTGTGGCTGTGGCCGCGCGCCTCGATCTCGGCGGCGATATTGTTGATGTCCAGCAGCGGCGATTCCGCCTTGCGCTCCGCCACATAAGTGCCGTCGCCGGCGAAGCGCAGCAGGATGCCGGCTTCGGCCAGATCGCGCACCGCCTTGTTCACCGTCATCCGCGAGACGCCGAACTGGCGCGCCAGCTCCAGCTCCGGCGGAATCTTGCAGCCAGGCAGGAAATGGCGGTCGCGGATGCCGCACAGGATGTAGTCCTTGATGCGTTGATAGCGGGGTTGGGCGGCGTCTGACACCTTGGCTCCAATCTTGAGGGAATGGCCGATTGTAGCGCGAGCGCCGGCGCTGCTGGCTGATCCAGCGCAGAAAACGGGAGATGAATCATGAAAACGCTCAATCAATGGCTGACGGACTACGACGAAAGCCATCGCCATCCCTTCAATATCGCCATGCACAAGCTATGCGTGCCGCTGATCGCGCTGTCGCTGCTGGGCATGCTGCAAGCCATTCCCGGTCCGCTGTCCTGGGCCTGGCTGCTCTGGCTCCTGGCCGGGCTGTGGTATGCGCGCCTGTCCCTCAAAGTGGCGGCGGCGATGGCGCTGATGAGCGGCGTGGCGCTGCTTGCGCTGGAAACGCTGCGCGGCATGGGCGCGCCGGTGGGGGTCGGATCGCTGCTTGTGTTCATCGCCGCCTGGCTAGGCCAATTCATCGGCCATGCGCGC
Organism: Chromobacterium sp. IIBBL 290-4; assembly: GCF_024207115.1. Classification (NCBI taxonomy): domain Bacteria; kingdom Pseudomonadati; phylum Pseudomonadota; class Betaproteobacteria; order Neisseriales; family Chromobacteriaceae; genus Chromobacterium; species Chromobacterium sp. IIBBL 290-4. The sequence continues at coordinate 1,678,008 of NZ_CP100128.1, read as the reverse complement.
GAAGGCAAGAAGCCCTCTTTCATACAGGACCTGCAATTCCTGCTGGTGGGTCCGCTGTGGACCCTGCGCGGCCTGTGGCGGCGCTTGGGCTGGCTGGACCCGGTTTGAGAAAAGTGGACTGAAAGTGGTCCGTTTGGCGCTATCATCGCTGACATCAATCCACGATGGAGATGGCGCCATGACTTACCCGCAAGGAGCCCGGCTGAGCGAACTCGCGCCCGGCGTGCCGCAAATCGAACTGGCAGGTGATGGTTTCTCCGCCCGCATCGCCTTGCTGGGCGGGCAAATCCTAGATTATCGCCGCGATGGCCAGCCGCCTTTGTTCTATGTCTCGCCCATCACCTTGTGCCAGCCCGGCAAAGCCATACGCGGCGGCGCGCCGGTATGCTGGCCCTGGTTTGGCCCGCACCCCAGCGATGCCGCCCAGCCGGCGCACGGCGTGGCGCGCCAGCAAGTCTGGTCCGTGGACGACATCACGCGGGACGGCTCGGTGTTCCACGTGAAACTACGCGGTCCCAGCCACCAGGGCTTGAGCGTAGAATTGGCCTATCGCATCGGCCTGGATGGCGTCGATATCGAGCTTGCCACTCTCAACCATGACGAGCGCGCGCACACCGTCACCGCCGCCCTGCACAGTTATTTCGCGGTATCGGATGTGGACGCCGTCAGTTTGCGCGGACTGGAAAACGCCCCAGCCCACGACAAGCTCAGCGATCAACGCCTCGCCCTGCCCGCCGAGCCGTTCCGTTTCAACGGCGAAGTGGACTTGGTGGCCTACTCCAGCCATGCCGTCACCTTGGCGGACGAGGGCTGGCGGCGTGATATCGCCATCCAGCCGCGGGGGTCGGCCAGCGCGGTGGTGTGGAACCCGGCTCCGGCCAAGGCGCAGCGGCTGGCGGACCTGCCCGACGAAGACTGGAGGCGCTTTGTCTGCATCGAAACCGCCAACGCCGGCGACGACGCGCGGACTCTGCAGCCAGGCGAGCGGCACGCCTTAGGCTGTCATCTGGATTTCTCTTGCCGCGACTAGGGGTTATAATCTCCCGATCACCGCCGTTGGCCTCCGCCGCGGCGCATCGGCAAACCGGACACCGCAGCAATGGCACGACCCGACAAAATCTCCCGCTTTCTTCCGCTCACCTTTGCCAATGGCAACAGCGTGCGCCGCTTCGGCAAGCATTGCCCGCAATGCCGCGCCATGGTGGGCGCCGAGCATATGGAAGGCTTGGCCAGCCTGATGAAGGGCAAGATTTTCCTGTCCGCCGACGCCAGCTGCCCACGCTGCCAGCATGTGTTTCCGGTGGCGTGCGTCATCACCGACGACAAGCGCGTGCATCGCGTGATGCTGCCGCTGTGGATGTTCCGCCTGTGGTTGAAATCGGCCACCCGCAACGATCCGCAACCCAGCGACAACGACAATTGGACCGTGGAGACGGAAGCGCCCAAGGGCCTGGAACTGCCGGCGGACGCCGACGTGCTGCGCTCCGATGAAATCGTCGGCCGCTTCCAGGGCGAACCCATCTTCGCCTGGGTGGAATACCAGGGCCAACGCTTCATCTTCGACCGCGCCGCCGCCAGCCAGAACCTGCGGCTCACCCCGTCCGAACTCTTGCTGGAAGGCCGGCTGATCTACCGACAGCAGTAAGGCCGCCTTCGCCGCATGCGAGGTCCCCCCTCCAAGCCAATGCACTCCCAGGCCCGACAAACGGGCAAGGCGGATCGCCCCTGAGGGGCATCCACCCTAGCGCTCGCTCAACCAATCCAATAAGGCTTTAGCCTGCGGCGACGCCGCCCCTGCCGCGGAACACGCCAGCGCGAAGCGGCGCGGCGGCGCATCCGCCAAGGCAAACGCGCGCACGCCGGGGCATGGATCCGGCAATACCGAAGCCGGCATCACCGTCGCGCCCAGACCGCCGCGCGCCATCTCCAAAGCGCTGCCCCAGTCCCTCACCCGCATGCGCACATCGTTCAAGCGCGCGCCCATCGCCTCCAGCACGCTTTCGCCATGCAGCCGGCAACCGCCGGTCGCCACGATGAAAGGCTCATTGGCCAACTCATGCGCGTAGACGGGCTGGCCCGCGTGGCGGCGGGCCAGGCGATGGCTATTGGGCAATACCGCCAGCCAGGTGTCCTCGCCCAGCTGCTGGGTCGGCCTAGCGGCGGCAGGGTTCAGCACCACGCCGATATCCACCTGCCCGCAGGCCAGCCAGTGCTCGATCTCCTCATCGCTGCCGTCCAGCCACAATACTTCCAGGCCCGGATGCCGCAAGCGGAACTGATCCAGCTTGCGAGCCAATAAGCGCGCAAACAAGGAAGGAAAACCCGCCACCGTGACGCGGCCGGACAGCAAGCCGCGCCCCTCGTCCGCCAGCGAGCGGATGCCGTCCAGCTCGGCCAGCATCGCCCTGGCCTTGCGCAACACCTGTTGGCCCAAGGCAGTGGGCAAGGTTTGCCGCCGATCGCGCACAAACAAGACAATGCCCAGCGCCTCCTCCATCTGCCGTATGGCTTGGCTGGCGCCGGATTGCGTCATGCCCTGGCGTTCGGCGGCGGCCGTCACCGTGCCGCACTCTTCCACCGCCAGCAGCAGGCGCCAATGCAGCAAATTCATCATGATTGCGCGCGTTTCAAAAATGGAGACTCGTCATTTTACCGCTTTGTCATTACATTAGCTCAGCTGATGGCACGCGGCTGAAATCCTTGTTTTACCAACCATGGCGGCTAGAGAGATGCTGTCCTCACCGCCTCCGTCGGCAAAACCAGAACAAGGATAGCAAGATGAAACTGTATTTCGCCCCCATGGCCTGCTCGCTGGCTCCGCATATCATCCTGCGCGAACTCGGCCTGCCTTTTGAATTGATCCGGGTGAACAACCAGACCAAGCGCACCGCCGAGGGCGGCAGTTTTCTCGACATCAACCCCAAGGGCTACGTCACCGCGCTGACGCTGGACAATGGCGAGGCGCTGACCGAAGGCCCGGCCATCCTGCAATACCTGGCGGATTTGCAGCCCGAAGCCGGCCTGGCCCCGGCGAACGGTAGCTGGCAGCGGGTGCGGCTGCAGGAGATGCTCAACTTCATCACCGCCGAACTGCACGGCGGCAGCGCGCCGCTGTTTCGCTCCGATCTGCCGGAAGCGGCGCTGCAGATCTTCCGCGACAAGCTGTTTCAGCGATTGGATTGGCTGGAAAGCCGCTTGGACAAGCAGGATTACTTGCTGCCGTCCGGCTTCGGCGTGGCGGACGCCTATCTGTTCTCTATCCTGGGCTGGCTGCCGCGCTTCCATATCGATCTGGCTTGTTGGCCCGCGCTGCAGGCCTTCTTCCACCGGGTGGCGGCTCGCCCCGCTGTGCAAGCGGCGCTGCAAGCCGAAGAAAACAGCGCGCCAGTGGAAGGATAGGCCCAACAAAAACGGCCAGGATATCTCCCGGCCGTTTGTTTGAGTTGCCGCTCCAGCTCAATGCACGCTGGCCGGGTAATGGCTGGCCACCCAGCTTTCGAAACGGTCGAACATCGCCGCGTCGCCGGCGGTGTTGTCGGCGATCAGCTCCGCGCCGTGCACCAGGCGGATATGCGCGGCGAGCGTATCCGGATACTGCGCCGGATAGTCGCGGGCGGCGGATTCGGCGATCAGCTTTTGCGCCTCGGTCCAAGCTTGCGCCGCGCTCTGGTTGCAGCTGTCCGCCAGATAACGCGCGTTGAACGGCTCGCCGGTCAGGCGCACCAAGGTGGCGTTGTGGTTGATGCTGTTGCCCGGGCCCCAGTAGTGCTCGGCCAGCAGCGGGCCGATGGCCGGGTTGTCGGTCAGATAGCCGAACTTACCGATGAAGTAGGCGCGGGTCTGATACACCGCCATATTGGCCAGCAGGTAGCCGTGATAAGCGGCGGCCGATTCCTGATTCAACAGATGCGGAATGGCCAACAGCGGGCGCGGGCTGACATCCACGCCCAGGATGCGCTTCTCGCTGGCGCGGGCCAGTTGCAGCACGCGCTCGGCGGAGAGCTCATTTTCCGGCAGCGCGTACAGCGCGCGCTCGAAATAAGCCACCACGGCGATGGAGCGCTCGGCATAGGCGGCGAAGGGCTGCGTCGCCTCGATGCGGGCGCAGATCAGCTCATCCGGAATGACCTCGCCCTTGCTGTTGCGCGCATAGCGCTTCAGCCAGTCGGCATCTTCCAGCAGGCTGTCGCAGAACATGCTCTGGGTTTCGGCATAGGCCATCGACGTGGGGGCGAACTCTTGCGAGAAGCACGGCGAGTTCTGCGTCACGTTGGCGAAATGCGCGGCGTGGCCGCCTTCGTGGAACAGCGTGTTGATGGCGCGCGCGCCGCTGCCGACCTGGTCCGGCTTGGCCTCGGCGGTGAAGTTGATCTGGCCCGGCACCCATTGGGCGCCGTCGAAGAAGGCCGGGATCGGGCCGTGGCAGAAACCGTTTTGATACTTGCCCTCGCGCTCCACCAGATCCAGCTGCATGGTGGCGCCGCGATACTGGATGCCCAGACGGCGGAAGCTCAGCACCCAGCGCTCCACCGCCTTGGCGAACGGCAGATACGGGTCCATCTGGCGGGTCACGTCGCCGCTCATGTGGAAGCGCAGATTGTGGCCCAACAGCGCGTCCGCGCCGTGCTTGGCCTGCAGTTCGTCCAGCGCGCGCTGGTTGGCGTCGCGGGTGCGCGCCTCGAAATCGTCCAGGATGGCGAACAGCTGATCCGGCGTCATCTGCTCGTTCTTCTTGACCTTGTACTCGAAGTAGTCGGCGTAACCCAGGCTGCGCGCCAGCGCGTTGCGCTTGTTCACGATGGCGAGGAAGCCGTTGTCCAGCGCCCAGCGCTCCAGCCCCAGATAGGCGTCCAGCGAGCTCTTGCGCGCCGCCTCGTTCCGGTTGGTGCCCAGATTGGTGCTGAGCATGCTCAGCGTCGCCTCTTCGCGCTCGCCGGCCTCGTTGAGGTGGTGCATCTTGTAAGCGCGGCGCTTGGCGAACAGCTCGGACTCCAGCTCCACCAGCTCGGTCATCAGCTGGCGCGCGGCATCGCTTTCAATGATGTTGCTCTCAAACAGCGCCAGCCAGCCCTTGAAGCCGTGCAGCAGCGCGTCGCGCTCGGCCTCGGCCGGCAAGGCCTCCAGCTGGGCGACGGCGGCCTTGGCCTGAGCCAGCCGCTCCGGGCTGGAGATGAAATCCTTGAAGGCCCCCTCGGCGCGGGCGAAGCCGGCGTCGTCGTCCGACACCGCCATATAGGTGTCCCAGAACAGGTCTTCCTTAGCTTTATGAACTTGCAGATACGCGTGGTTGAGCGCGTTGAATTGCTGGCGCAGCGTGGCCAAAACCGTCATCTTTCTCTCTCCTGAGTAGTCTGTCAGCCGCGCATGGCGGCCTGTTTCGGCCACTGGATATTGCGACGGCATGCATGAGCAAGTTTCATTGCAGATAGCCCGCAAGGTCAAGTTAATACTGGCTATTTAGCGATAGACGCATGCAATTAGCGCATCAATGGTCACGCCCGGCCAGACCACCAGCATAGCGAGGCCTCGCGGCCGGCGTCGACGAAACCCAATTGGCGATACAGCTGCAGCGCATGGTAGTGGGCATCGGCCGCCACCAGGAGACGCGGCGCGCGTTGCAAACCCCATTGCGCCATATGGATGAGCAACTGGCTGGCCAAACCCAGGCGACGCACATGCTCGGCCGTGGCCACTTGCTGCACGCATCCCAGGCCCGGTTGCAGAAACAAACCCGCGCAAGAGAGCAGCGCCCTGCCGTCGAACACGCCCCAGGTGTGGCCTTTTCCTTCCGCCTCCAGCTGTCGATAACGCCGCTCATGTCCGGCCAGGAAGGTTAAATAATCCTCCTCCAGATGCTCCGCTTCGCGCGTATCCAGAAACAAGCGCTGCCATTGCGCCCAGTCCTCGTCGCTGGTCAGCGGGCGGATGGTCAAGGATGGGCTGAGCGGCGCGGGGCGCAGGGTTTCGCCCGTCATCAGCAACACTATAGTTTCATCGTAGCGGTAGCCGGCGCTCAACCACTCTTGATGCGCGTCCAAGCCGGCCGACTTCTCCACGGGCCATTGCAGCACGCGATGGCGGATGGCCGGATAGTCGGCGAAAGCGGCGGCTATGCGCCGCTCCCACTCGCGCCGGCTGCCGGGTTCCGGCGCGTGATCCAGCAGCAAAGCGTTGCCGAAGTAAAAACCGGGCTGATCCGCCGTCAGCAATCGCCAGCCGCCGTCGATGCGACGCAGCGAACTGGACGCGCCCAGCATGCGCCACTCGCTCTGCGCGCCCAACATGCCCAGGCTGAGCGCCAAGGACACGCGACCATCGCGCGCCGGCGCCGCCACAAAACCCAGCCGGCCAGCCAAGCGCAAGGCCGAGGCATTGCCCTCCGCCGTGTCAGCCTCCACCCGGTTGACGCCCAGATGATTGAAGCCCGCATCCAGCAGCAACCGGGCGGCCTCTTCGGCATAGCCCTGGCCCCAGGCCGCTTCGGCCAGCTCGGCGCCGAAACTGGCCACGCCGTCCGACAAGGTCAGCCGCAAACCCACCGAACCGATCAGCCTGCCGTCATCGCGCCGGATCACCGCCAGTTGCCAGGCGCGGCGCGGCGACTGCTGCTGGCCGATGAAGCGCTCCAACAATTGCGCGCTGAACGCCGGCGAGGTTTCAGCCGCTGCGTAATGGCGGCCGAAAGCCAAACCGCCGCGCAAACGGCCATAGGGTTCCCGATCGTCCGCAACGAAATCGCGCAAGATCAAGCGCGGCGACTGCAAAGGCAAAATCAACATGCGCCCCCCTTCTCCAGCCGCATCTGCCAATGCCGCTGCCATAGCGCTTCGCGGCGCGAGAAATCGTCCGGAAGATCGGAATAACCGGATGGAAGATACAACGACGATGAATCTAAAGAATAGGAATCGGCGCGCTCGCAACCGAGCACATCGCGCAGCAAATGGCGCGACAGAATAAAGAACGATGCCATGATGGCGGTACCTGTAAAGAACGAGTAAAGATCAGTGGGAAGCCGATCATCGCGGAGACGATCCGTTTCCCTGCATGGCCCGCTGCGCCGGAGAGGCGCGATGCGGGAGTGCGCGCAGTCTGCCTGCCGCGGCCTTACGCGTCAAGCATATAGCTTAATATCGCTTGCCGCTGTGGCGGGATTGGCCAGCGCGCTGCAGCCGGTAATATTCGCGCCAACGCCAGAAGCCGGTGCGCACCGCCGCATCCATCAAGCCCAGCTGCAAACCCACCAGCACCGCGTAATAGAGCATGCCTTGCTCGGTCGGCAACAAGGGAACGGCCCAATCGCTCAGATGCGGGTACAACAGCCAGGCCAGCATCAAGCCCGCCGCCAGGGTCAACTCCACCACCCGCCAGGAGCGCGTGCGCAAGGCCAACCGCGCGCCGATGTCGGTCAGAAAGAAAACCAGGCAAAGCAGATACAGCGCCATGATAGGCTCCTTGTCTTGTATGGCCTCTTTCAGTCTGGCGATATGCTCGCGCTCCTGCGGAAAACGCTTAGAGGCTGCCCCAGTTCCGGTTATAGCCAAGACTGTTCCTTCTGCCAGTTTTCCTTCTCTTTCAAACAGTTAAGAAAAATTTCCGAAACGCCATCGCCGCAAAAACCCGATCAGCATGAAATCGTATTGTGCTTCGGTACAATATTTCCCGCCTGCCAAAGACTATATCCTGCTGAAATCACAAAAATGTCATAGGAAGGTTCCGTCATGGCCAACGTTCAAGGGCAAATTCTTTCTCTGCACGGCACAGTCAAGGCAATTGATGCCAGCGGCAAAATCCGCATCCTGAAAGCAGGCGACATCCTGCTGCCGGGAGAGCGCCTGCAGCTAGAAGAGGGAGCGGATATCCGTTTCACCCGCGGCGATGGCCAAATCGTGGAGCTGGACGGCAACCGCCAGATGCAATTGAGCGAGGACTTGCTGCGCCCCCACAATGCTGAAGCCAACGAAAGCCAGGTTGCCGCGCTGACGGAAGAAGCCAAAAAAATCCTCGCGTCGTTGGATGCGCCCGCCGACGCGAACCAGCCCAACCCCTTCGACAATCTGGAACCGGCCGCAGCCGGCCTGAACGACGCCGGCCCGGGCAACGACGGCTCCACCTTCGTCCGCGTCGCCCGCATCGCCGAATCGATCAATCCGCTGCAATTGAACAGCTCGCAGAATGCCGCGGTTGAACTTCACGATGCCCGCGGCAATGCGGCCGATGCCCGCCTGCCGCTGTCGGAACAAGCTATCCAAGCCACCAATGTCATTGGCGGCAACGGCGACGGTTCGGCAATCGAGCAAACCCAGCCCAGCACCAGCGGCGCGCTGACGGCCAGCAACAGCAACAATCCCGCCCTAGGCTTTGTGTCCGGCAACCTGAGAGGCGAGTACGGCTCCCTCACCGTGGATGCCACGGGCAAATGGACCTACACCCTGGACAACCGCGCCGACGCGCTTACCCAGGGCCAAAAGGTCGACGACAAAATCACCGTCACCTTGAACGATGGCACCACAACCACCGTCACCATCCATGTCACCGGCACCAATAACCCGGCAGAACTGAGCACCGGCGCCGGCCAAGTGAAAGAAGACACCGCCGACCAGAGCCAGGCTAGCGGCACCCTGACCATCACCGACAAGGACGCCGGCGAAGCGGTCTTCGTCGCCAGCAGCCAAACCAACGATTACGGCACCTTCAAGATCGGCGCCGACGGCAAGTGGACCTTCGACATCAATAACGCCAGCGACAAGGTCCAAGCCTTGGCTGAAGGCGAAAAACATGTCGAGACCTTCACCGTCGCTTCGAAGGATGGCACCACTTCCACGGTGACCATCACCATCGTCGGCACAAATGACACCCCGGTCTTCTCCGGCAAGGACAGCGGCGACGTCTATGAGAACGCCACCGACGCCAAGGCCGTGCTCGGCTTCGACGGCCAGATCGTCGCCACCGACGCCGACCATGACCAGAGCGGTTTCAAGACCACCGTCACCCCGGCCCAGGGCACGCTCGGCACCCTGACCATCCAGGCCGACGGCAACTGGCACTACAGCGTCGACAACAGCAAGGTGCAGTACCTGCGCAGCGGCGAAACCCGCGACGAGCACTTCACCGTCACCTCGCTGGACGGCACGACCCACGACATCGTCGTCACCATCCACGGCACCGACAATGCCCCGGTCTTCTCCGGCAAGGACAGCGGCGACGTCTATGAGAACGCCACCGACGCCAAGGCCGTGCTCGGCTTCGACGGCCAGATCGTCGCCACCGACGCCGACCATGACCAGAGCGGTTTCAAGACCACCGTCACCCCGGCCCAGGGCACGCTCGGCACCCTGACCATCCAGGCCGACGGCAACTGGCACTACAGCGTCGACAACAGCAAGGTGCAGTACCTGCGCAGCGGCGAAACCCGCGACGAGCACTTCACCGTCACCTCGCTGGACGGCACGACCCACGACATCGTCGTCACCATCCACGGCACCGACAATGCCCCGGTCTTCTCCGGCAAGGACAGCGGCGACGTCTATGAGAACGCCACCGACGCCAAGGCCGTGCTCGGCTTCGACGGCCAGATCGTCGCCACCGACGCCGACCATGACCAGAGCGGTTTCAAGACCACCGTCACCCCGGCCCAGGGCACGCTCGGCACCCTGACCATCCAGGCCGACGGCAACTGGCACTACAGCGTCGACAACAGCAAGGTGCAGTACCTGCGCAGCGGCGAAACCCGCGACGAGCACTTCACCGTCACCTCGCTGGACGGCACGACCCACGACATCGTCGTCACCATCCACGGCACCGACAATGCCCCGGTCTTCTCCGGCAAGGACAGCGGCGACGTCTATGAGAACGCCACCGACGCCAAGGCCGTGCTCGGCTTCGACGGCCAGATCGTCGCCACCGACGCCGACCATGACCAGAGCGGTTTCAAGACCACCGTCACCCCGGCCCAGAACACGCTCGGCACCCTGACCATCCAGGCCGACGGCAACTGGCACTACAGCGTCGACAACAGCAAGGTGCAGTACCTGCGCAGCGGCGAAACCCGCGACGAGCACTTCACCGTCACCTCGCTGGACGGCACGACCCACGACATCGTCGTCACCATCCACGGCACCGACAATGCCCCGGTCTTCTCCGGCAAGGACAGCGGCGACGTCTATGAGAACGCCACCGACGCCAAGGCCGTGCTCGGCTTCGACGGCCAGATCGTCGCCACCGACGCCGACCATGACCAGAGCGGTTTCAAGACCACCGTCACCCCGGCCCAGAACACGCTCGGCACCCTGACCATCCAGGCCGACGGCAACTGGCACTACAGCGTCGACAACAGCAAGGTGCAGTACCTGCGCAGCGGCGAAACCCGCGACGAGCACTTCACCGTCACCTCGCTGGACGGCACGACCCACGACATCGTCGTCACCATCCACGGCACCGACAATGTCCCGGTCTTCTCCGGCAAGGACAGCGGCGACGTCTATGAGAACGCCACCGACGCCAAGGCCGTGCTCGGCTTCGACGGCCAGATCGTCGCCACCGACGCCGACCATGACCAGAGCGGTTTCAAGACCACCGTCACCCCGGCCCAGGGCACGCTCGGCACCCTGACCATCCAGGCCGACGGCAACTGGCACTACAGCGTCGACAACAGCAAGGTGCAGTACCTGCGCAGCGGCGAAACCCGCGACGAGCACTTCACCGTCACCTCGCTGGACGGCACGACCCACGACATCGTCGTCACCATCCACGGCACCGACAATGCCCCGGTCTTCTCCGGCAAGGACAGCGGCGACGTCTATGAGAACGCCACCGACGCCAAGGCCGTGCTCGGCTTCGACGGCCAGATCGTCGCCACCGACGCCGACCATGACCAGAGCGGTTTCAAGACCACCGTCACCCCGGCCCAGGGCACGCTCGGCACCCTGACCATCCAGGCCGACGGCAACTGGCACTACAGCGTCGACAACAGCAAGGTGCAGTACCTGCGCAGCGGCGAAACCCGCGACGAGCACTTCACCGTCACCTCGCTGGACGGCACGACCCACGACATCGTCGTCACCATCCACGGCACCGACAATGTCCCGGTCTTCTCCGGCAAGGACAGCGGCGACGTCTATGAGAACGCCACCGACGCCAAGGCCGTGCTCGGCTTCGACGGCCAGATCGTCGCCACCGACGCCGACCATGACCAGAGCGGTTTCAAGACCACCGTCACCCCGGCCCAGGGCACGCTCGGCACCCTGACCATCCAGGCCGACGGCAACTGGCACTACAGCGTCGACAACAGCAAGGTGCAGTACCTGCGCAGCGGCGAAACCCGCGACGAGCACTTCACCGTCACCTCGCTGGACGGCACGACCCACGACATCGTCGTCACCATCCACGGCACCGACAATGTCCCGGTCTTCTCCGGCAAGGACAGCGGCGACGTCTATGAGAACGCCACCGACGCCAAGGCCGTGCTCGGCTTCGACGGCCAGATCGTCGCCACCGACGCCGACCATGACCAGAGCGGTTTCAAGACCACCGTCACCCCGGCCCAGGGCACGCTCGGCACCCTGACCATCCAGGCCGACGGCAACTGGCACTACAGCGTCGACAACAGCAAGGTGCAGTACCTGCGCAGCGGCGAAACCCGCGACGAGCACTTCACCGTCACCTCGCTGGACGGCACGACCCACGACATCGTCGTCACCATCCACGGCACCGACAATGCCCCGGTCTTCTCCGGCAAGGACAGCGGCGACGTCTATGAGAACGCCACCGACGCCAAGGCCGTGCTCGGCTTCGACGGCCAGATCGTCGCCACCGACGCCGACCATGACCAGAGCGGTTTCAAGACCACCGTCACCCCGGCCCAGGGCACGCTCGGCACCCTGACCATCCAGGCCGACGGCAACTGGCACTACAGCGTCGACAACAGCAAGGTGCAGTACCTGCGCAGCGGCGAAACCCGCGACGAGCACTTCACCGTCACCTCGCTGGACGGCACGACCCACGACATCGTCGTCACCATCCACGGCACCGACAATGTCCCGGTCTTCTCCGGCAAGGACAGCGGCGACGTCTATGAGAACGCCACCGACGCCAAGGCCGTGCTCGGCTTCGACGGCCAGATCGTCGCCACCGACGCCGACCATGACCAGAGCGGTTTCAAGACCACCGTCACCCCGGCCCAGGGCACGCTCGGCACCCTGACCATCCAGGCCGACGGCAACTGGCACTACAGCGTCGACAACAGCAAGGTGCAGTACCTGCGCAGCGGCGAAACCCGCGACGAGCACTTCACCGTCACCTCGCTGGACGGCACGACCCACGACATCGTCGTCACCATCCACGGCACCGACAATGCCCCGGTCTTCTCCGGCAAGGACAGCGGCGACGTCTATGAGAACGCCACCGACGCCAAGGCCGTGCTCGGCTTCGACGGCCAGATCGTCGCCACCGACGCCGACCATGACCAGAGCGGTTTCAAGACCATCGTCACCCCGGCCCAGGGCACGCTCGGCACCCTGACCATCCAGGCCGACGGCAACTGGCACTACAGCGTCGACAACAGCAAGGTGCAGTACCTGCGCAGCGGCGAAACCCGCGACGAGCACTTCACCGTCACCTCGCTGGACGGCACGACCCACGACATCGTCGTCACCATCCACGGCACCGACAATGCCCCGGTCTTCTCCGGCAAGGACAGCGGCGACGTCTATGAGAACGCCACCGACGCCAAGGCCGTGCTCGGCTTCGACGGCCAGATCGTCGCCACCGACGCCGACCATGACCAGAGCGGTTTCAAGACCACCGTCACCCCGGCCCAGAACACGCTCGGCACCCTGACCATCCAGGCCGACGGCAACTGGCACTACAGCGTCGACAACAGCAAGGTGCAGTACCTGCGCAGCGGCGAAACCCGCGACGAGCACTTCACCGTCACCTCGCTGGACGGCACGACCCACGACATCGTCGTCACCATCCACGGCACCGACAATGTCCCGGTCTTCTCCGGCAAGGACAGCGGCGACGTCTATGAGAACGCCACCGACGCCAAGGCCGTGCTCGGCTTCGACGGCCAGATCGTCGCCACCGACGCCGACCATGACCAGAGCGGTTTCAAGACCACCGTCACCCCGGCCCAGGGCACGCTCGGCACCCTGACCATCCAGGCCGACGGCAACTGGCACTACAGCGTCGACAACAGCAAGGTGCAGTACCTGCGCAGCGGCGAAACCCGCGACGAGCACTTCACCGTCACCTCGCTGGACGGCACGACCCACGACATCGTCGTCACCATCCACGGTACCGACAATGTCCCGGTCTTCTCCGGCAAGGACAGCGGCGACGTCTATGAGAACGCCACCGACGCCAAGGCCGTGCTCGGCTTCGACGGCCAGATCGTCGCCACCGACGCCGACCATGACCAGAGCGGTTTCAAGACCACCGTCACCCCGGCCCAGAACACGCTCGGCACCCTGACCATCCAGGCCGACGGCAACTGGCACTACAGCGTCGACAACAGCAAGGTGCAGTACCTGCGCAGCGGCGAAACCCGCGACGAGCACTTCACCGTCACCTCGCTGGACGGCACGACCCACGACATCGTCGTCACCATCCACGGCACCGACAATGTCCCGGTCTTCTCCGGCAAGGACAGCGGCGACGTCTATGAGAACGCCACCGACGCCAAGGCCGTGCTCGGCTTCGACGGCCAGATCGTCGCCACCGACGCCGACCATGACCAGAGCGGTTTCAAGACCACCGTCACCCCGGCCCAGGGCACGCTCGGCACCCTGACCATCCAGGCCGACGGCAACTGGCACTACAGCGTCGACAACAGCAAGGTGCAGTACCTGCGCAGCGGCGAAACCCGCGACGAGCACTTCACCGTCACCTCGCTGGACGGCACGACCCACGACATCGTCGTCACCATCCACGGCACCGACAATGCCCCGGTCTTCTCCGGCAAGGACAGCGGCGACGTCTATGAGAACGCCACCGACGCCAAGGCCGTGCTCGGCTTCGACGGCCAGATCGTCGCCACCGACGCCGACCATGACCAGAGCGGTTTCAAGACCACCGTCACCCCGGCCCAGGGCACGCTCGGCACCCTGACCATCCAGGCCGACGGCAACTGGCACTACAGCGTCGACAACAGCAAGGTGCAGTACCTGCGCAGCGGCGAAACCCGCGACGAGCACTTCACCGTCACCTCGCTGGACGGCACGACCCACGACATCGTCGTCACCATCCACGGCACCGACAATGTCCCGGTCTTCTCCGGCAAGGACAGCGGCGACGTCTATGAGAACGCCACCGACGCCAAGGCCGTGCTCGGCTTCGACGGCCAGATCGTCGCCACCGACGCCGACCATGACCAGAGCGGTTTCAAGACCACCGTCACCCCGGCCCAGGGCACGCTCGGCACCCTGACCATCCAGGCCGACGGCAACTGGCACTACAGCGTCGACAACAGCAAGGTGCAGTACCTGCGCAGCGGCGAAACCCGCGACGAGCACTTCACCGTCACCTCGCTGGACGGCACGACCCACGACATCGTCGTCACCATCCACGGCACCGACAATGCCCCGGTCTTCTCCGGCAAGGACAGCGGCGACGTCTATGAGAACGCCACCGACGCCAAGGCCGTGCTCGGCTTCGACGGCCAGATCGTCGCCACCGACGCCGACCATGACCAGAGCGGTTTCAAGACCACCGTCACCCCGGCCCAGGGCACGCTCGGCACCCTGACCATCCAGGCCGACGGCAACTGGCACTACAGCGTCGACAACAGCAAGGTGCAGTACCTGCGCAGCGGCGAAACCCGCGACGAGCACTTCACCGTCACCTCGCTGGACGGCACGACCCACGACATCGTCGTCACCATCCACGGCACCGACAATGCCCCGGTCTTCTCCGGCAAGGACAGCGGCGACGTCTATGAGAACGCCACCGACGCCAAGGCCGTGCTCGGCTTCGACGGCCAGATCGTCGCCACCGACGCCGACCATGACCAGAGCGGTTTCAAGACCACCGTCACCCCGGCCCAGGGCACGCTCGGCACCCTGACCATCCAGGCCGACGGCAACTGGCACTACAGCGTCGACAACAGCAAGGTGCAGTACCTGCGCAGCGGCGAAACCCGCGACGAGCACTTCACCGTCACCTCGCTGGACGGCACGACCCACGACATCGTCGTCACCATCCACGGCACCGACAATGCCCCGGTCTTCTCCGGCAAGGACAGCGGCGACGTCTATGAGAACGCCACCGACGCCAAGGCCGTGCTCGGCTTCGACGGCCAGATCGTCGCCACCGACGCCGACCATGACCAGAGCGGTTTCAAGACCACCGTCACCCCGGCCCAGAACACGCTCGGCACCCTGACCATCCAGGCCGACGGCAACTGGCACTACAGCGTCGACAACAGCAAGGTGCAGTACCTGCGCAGCGGCGAAACCCGCGACGAGCACTTCACCGTCACCTCGCTGGACGGCACGACCCACGACATCGTCGTCACCATCCACGGCACCGACAATGCCCCGGTCTTCTCCGGCAAGGACAGCGGCGACGTCTATGAGAACGCCACCGACGCCAAGGCCGTGCTCGGCTTCGACGGCCAGATCGTCGCCACCGACGCCGACCATGACCAGAGCGGTTTCAAGACCACCGTCACCCCGGCCCAGGGCACGCTCGGCACCCTGACCATCCAGGCCGACGGCAACTGGCACTACAGCGTCGACAACAGCAAGGTGCAGTACCTGCGCAGCGGCGAAACCCGCGACGAGCACTTCACCGTCACCTCGCTGGACGGCACGACCCACGACATCGTCGTCACCATCCACGGCACCGACAATGCCCGGTCTTCTCCGGCAAGGACAGCGGCGACGTCTATGAGAACGCCACCGACGCCAAGGCCGTGCTCGGCTTCGACGGCCAGATCGTCGCCACCGACGCCGACCATGACCAGAGCGGTTTCAAGACCACCGTCACCCCGGCCCAGGGCACGCTCGGCACCCTGACCATCCAGGCCGACGGCAACTGGCACTACAGCGTCGACAACAGCAAGGTGCAGTACCTGCGCAGCGGCGAAACCCGCGACGAGCACTTCACCGTCACCTCGCTGGACGGCACGACCCACGACATCGTCGTCACCATCCACGGCACCGACAATGTCCCGGTCTTCTCCGGCAAGGACAGCGGCGACGTCTATGAGAACGCCACCGACGCCAAGGCCGTGCTCGGCTTCGACGGCCAGATCGTCGCCACCGACGCCGACCATGACCAGAGCGGTTTCAAGACCACCGTCACCCCGGCCCAGGGCACGCTCGGCACCCTGACCATCCAGGCCGACGGCAACTGGCACTACAGCGTCGACAACAGCAAGGTGCAGTACCTGCGCAGCGGCGAAACCCGCGACGAGCACTTCACCGTCACCTCGCTGGACGGCACGACCCACGACATCGTCGTCACCATCCACGGCACCGACAATGCCCCGGTCTTCTCCGGCAAGGACAGCGGCGACGTCTATGAGAACGCCACCGACGCCAAGGCCGTGCTCGGCTTCGACGGCCAGATCGTCGCCACCGACGCCGACCATGACCAGAGCGGTTTCAAGACCACCGTCACCCCGGCCCAGGGCACGCTCGGCACCCTGACCATCCAGGCCGACGGCAACTGGCACTACAGCGTCGACAACAGCAAGGTGCAGTACCTGCGCAGCGGCGAAACCCGCGACGAGCACTTCACCGTCACCTCGCTGGACGGCACGACCCACGACATCGTCGTCACCATCCACGGCACCGACAATGTCCCGGTCTTCTCCGGCAAGGACAGCGGCGACGTCTATGAGAACGCCACCGACGCCAAGGCCGTGCTCGGCTTCGACGGCCAGATCGTCGCCACCGACGCCGACCATGACCAGAGCGGTTTCAAGACCACCGTCACCCCGGCCCAGGGCACGCTCGGCACCCTGACCATCCAGGCCGACGGCAACTGGCACTACAGCGTCGACAACAGCAAGGTGCAGTACCTGCGCAGCGGCGAAACCCGCGACGAGCACTTCACCGTCACCTCGCTGGACGGCACGACCCACGACATCGTCGTCACCATCCACGGCACCGACAATGCCCCGGTCTTCTCCGGCAAGGACAGCGGCGACGTCTATGAGAACGCCACCGACGCCAAGGCCGTGCTCGGCTTCGACGGCCAGATCGTCGCCACCGACGCCGACCATGACCAGAGCGGTTTCAAGACCATCGTCACCCCGGCCCAGGGCACGCTCGGCACCCTGACCATCCAGGCCGACGGCAACTGGCACTACAGCGTCGACAACAGCAAGGTGCAGTACCTGCGCAGCGGCGAAACCCGCGACGAGCACTTCACCGTCACCTCGCTGGACGGCACGACCCACGACATCGTCGTCACCATCCACGGCACCGACAATGCCCCGGTCTTCTCCGGCAAGGACAGCGGCGACGTCTATGAGAACGCCACCGACGCCAAGGCCGTGCTCGGCTTCGACGGCCAGATCGTCGCCACCGACGCCGACCATGACCAGAGCGGTTTCAAGACCACCGTCACCCCGGCCCAGAACACGCTCGGCACCCTGACCATCCAGGCCGACGGCAACTGGCACTACAGCGTCGACAACAGCAAGGTGCAGTACCTGCGCAGCGGCGAAACCCGCGACGAGCACTTCACCGTCACCTCGCTGGACGGCACGACCCACGACATCGTCGTCACCATCCACGGCACCGACAATGTCCCGGTCTTCTCCGGCAAGGACAGCGGCGACGTCTATGAGAACGCCACCGACGCCAAGGCCGTGCTCGGCTTCGACGGCCAGATCGTCGCCACCGACGCCGACCATGACCAGAGCGGTTTCAAGACCACCGTCACCCCGGCCCAGGGCACGCTCGGCACCCTGACCATCCAGGCCGACGGCAACTGGCACTACAGCGTCGACAACAGCAAGGTGCAGTACCTGCGCAGCGGCGAAACCCGCGACGAGCACTTCACCGTCACCTCGCTGGACGGCACGACCCACGACATCGTCGTCACCATCCACGGTACCGACAATGTCCCGGTCTTCTCCGGCAAGGACAGCGGCGACGTCTATGAGAACGCCACCGACGCCAAGGCCGTGCTCGGCTTCGACGGCCAGATCGTCGCCACCGACGCCGACCATGACCAGAGCGGTTTCAAGACCACCGTCACCCCGGCCCAGAACACGCTCGGCACCCTGACCATCCAGGCCGACGGCAACTGGCACTACAGCGTCGACAACAGCAAGGTGCAGTACCTGCGCAGCGGCGAAACCCGCGACGAGCACTTCACCGTCACCTCGCTGGACGGCACGACCCACGACATCGTCGTCACCATCCACGGCACCGACAATGTCCCGGTCTTCTCCGGCAAGGACAGCGGCGACGTCTATGAGAACGCCACCGACGCCAAGGCCGTGCTCGGCTTCGACGGCCAGATCGTCGCCACCGACGCCGACCATGACCAGAGCGGTTTCAAGACCACCGTCACCCCGGCCCAGGGCACGCTCGGCACCCTGACCATCCAGGCCGACGGCAACTGGCACTACAGCGTCGACAACAGCAAGGTGCAGTACCTGCGCAGCGGCGAAACCCGCGACGAGCACTTCACCGTCACCTCGCTGGACGGCACGACCCACGACATCGTCGTCACCATCCACGGCACCGACAATGCCCCGGTCTTCTCCGGCAAGGACAGCGGCGACGTCTATGAGAACGCCACCGACGCCAAGGCCGTGCTCGGCTTCGACGGCCAGATCGTCGCCACCGACGCCGACCATGACCAGAGCGGTTTCAAGACCACCGTCACCCCGGCCCAGGGCACGCTCGGCACCCTGACCATCCAGGCCGACGGCAACTGGCACTACAGCGTCGACAACAGCAAGGTGCAGTACCTGCGCAGCGGCGAAACCCGCGACGAGCACTTCACCGTCACCTCGCTGGACGGCACGACCCACGACATCGTCGTCACCATCCACGGTACCGACAATGTCCCGGTCTTCTCCGGCAAGGACAGCGGCGACGTCTATGAGAACGCCACCGACGCCAAGGCCGTGCTCGGCTTCGACGGCCAGATCGTCGCCACCGACGCCGACCATGACCAGAGCGGTTTCAAGACCACCGTCACCCCGGCCCAGAACACGCTCGGCACCCTGACCATCCAGGCCGACGGCAACTGGCACTACAGCGTCGACAACAGCAAGGTGCAGTACCTGCGCAGCGGCGAAACCCGCGACGAGCACTTCACCGTCACCTCGCTGGACGGCACGACCCACGACATCGTCGTCACCATCCACGGCACCGACAATGTCCCGGTCTTCTCCGGCAAGGACAGCGGCGACGTCTATGAGAACGCCACCGACGCCAAGGCCGTGCTCGGCTTCGACGGCCAGATCGTCGCCACCGACGCCGACCATGACCAGAGCGGTTTCAAGACCACCGTCACCCCGGCCCAGAACACGCTCGGCACCCTGACCATCCAGGCCGACGGCAACTGGCACTACAGCGTCGACAACAGCAAGGTGCAGTACCTGCGCAGCGGCGAAACCCGCGACGAGCGCTTCACCGTCACCTCGCTGGACGGCACGACCCACGACATCGTCGTCACCATCCACGGTACCGACAATGTCCCGGTCTTCTCCGGCAAGGACAGCGGCGACGTCTATGAGAACGCCACCGACGCCAAGGCCGTGCTCGGCTTCGACGGCCAGATCGTCGCCACCGACGCCGACCATGACCAGAGCGGTTTCAAGACCACCGTCACCCCGGCCCAGAACACGCTCGGCACCCTGACCATCCAGGCCGACGGCAACTGGCACTACAGCGTCGACAACAGCAAGGTGCAGTACCTGCGCAGCGGCGAAACCCGCGACGAGCACTTCACCGTCACCTCGCTGGACGGCACGACCCACGACATCGTCGTCACCATCCACGGCACCGACAATGTCCCGGTCTTCTCCGGCAAGGACAGCGGCGACGTCTATGAGAACGCCACCGACGCCAAGGCCGTGCTCGGCTTCGACGGCCAGATCGTCGCCACCGACGCCGACCATGACCAGAGCGGTTTCAAGACCACCGTCACCCCGGCCCAGAACACGCTCGGCACCCTGACCATCCAGGCCGACGGCAACTGGCACTACAGCGTCGACAACAGCAAGGTGCAGTACCTGCGCAGCGGCGAAACCCGCGACGAGCGCTTCACCGTCACCTCGCTGGACGGCACGACCCACGACATCGTCGTCACCATCCACGGCACCGACAATGTCCCGGTCTTCTCCGGCAAGGATACGGGCCTGGTGATCGAGGATGATCTGACAACCGTCAAGGGCATACTGACGGTCAAGGATGCCGACCATGATCAGAGCGGCTTCCTGCCGCAAGCGGATGTCAAAGTCGACTATGGCACCTTCCATTTCAATGAGAAGACCGGCGCCTGGTCATTCACGCTCGACAATGACAAGGCTCAAGAGCTGACCAACGTCGACCGTTTCACTCGCACCTTCACGGTGACATCGCTGGACGGCACGCCGCATAACATTGAAGTTACCATCCAGGGTAAGGATGATCCGGCGATCATCGGCGGTGCAGACCATGGTGTTGTGGTGGAGGACAAGATCACCCAGGTAAGCGGCATTCTGACCATTCTGGATCCAGACAAGAACCAGGCGGCATTCCGTCCGCAAGCCGACGTCAAAGTGGATTACGGCACCTTCCATCTCAATGAGAAGACTGGCGAATGGACTTTCACGCTGGACAATGCCAAGGCGCAGTCGCTGGGCGCAAATGACTCGCTAGACCGCAGCTTTACCGTGACCTCGATAGATGGCACCACGCATACGGTATCGGTCACCATCAAGGGCACCAATGACCCCGCCACTTTCAGCGGCGACGATCAAGGCGCCGTCACCGAAGACCAGCAGGTCTCCTCGACCGGCACCCTGGACGCCAGCGGCAGACTGATTGTCAGCGATGTGGATCATGACGAATCCTTCATCGATCCATCCCGGATTATCAGCAACGGCGGCAACGGTTCGATCGGCACCCTCACTATCGACATCAACGGCAACTGGCATTATTCGGTAGACAACAACCGCGCAGAGGTCAAACAGCTAGGCGAGCACGACACGCTGACCGAAACCTTCACCGTGTTCTCGAAGGATGGCACCCCGCATGACATCACGGTGGTCATCAACGGCGTCAACGATGCGCCGACCATCCTGGTACAGGCGCAAACACAGACCGAGCACCTTTTCAAAGCCGGGGATATCGCCGCCACTTACACAATCAACGATGTCGACAATCAGGCCAGCGAACTGAAAGTCGCTTTTGACGGCGATAGCAACAAGGATGGCTACTATCTGCTGAAGGATGGCCAGGTGGTGCTGACACAGGCCGGCGCAGACTGGGTCAACAGCGGCCATTCGCTCCCGGATGTGAAACTGGTGGTGACAGACCCCGGTCAGCTCAGCGGCCATGGCCATGACACGCCTAGCTTCACGCTGGTGAACACCACGCCGATTTTCGTCGACGCCAATGGCCAACCGACCGGCGACCATGTCAACGCCAGCACCAAAGAAGACACCATCTTGCAGGGCAAGGTGCAGGCCGTTGACGCCGACCACGACGCGCTGACTTACAGCCAGGCATCCAACCCGCAACACGGCACGGTGGCAGTGAAGGCCGATGGCAGCTGGACCTATACGCCAAGCAAGGACTACAGCGGCAGCGACGCCTTCCAGGTGCAAGTGGACGACGGCCACGGCGGCAAATCCACCGTCACCGTGCAAGTCGGCATCGTTCCCGTCGCCGACGTTCCGACCGTGCACATCACGCTGGGCCTGCCTACGTTCACGCCGGGCAATCAACTGATCAGCGGCCACACCTATACCTCGTGGGAAGATGTGATGAAGCAGTATGGCAAGAACGCCATCACGCTCACCGATGGGCAAGACCTCTGGCCCAATGGTCAGCAAATTGACAACAACACCGGCTACGCCGTGCGCGGGATGAACGGTCCGGATAATATCGCGCTGCAATGGAGCAATGCCGATAACGTGCTGATCGGCGACGACGGCTCGATGACCTTCGACGACAACGACAGCTCGCAGAAAGTCAACGATACGCTGACCGGCGGCAACGGCAACGATATTTTCTTTGGCGGCAAGGGAGACGACACCTTCTATGGCGGCCTGGGAATCGATACCGCGGTCTATGCCAAAAACTTCAGCGACTATGTCATCACCGCGCCCAAAATGACGCCTGGCGACCAGCTATTCTTCCAAGTCGCCGACAAACGCTACAACGAATTCACCAACCCCTATGTCGGTGAGGGCCGGGACAATCTCTACAGCATCGAGCGCCTGCAGTTCAAGGACGGCGTCTATGTCTGGGATCAGAGCAAGAACAGCTGGGTCAAGGAAGTCGCCGACCTCACCCGCTATCCGATCGAAATCAGCGCCTCGCTGAACGACCGCGACGGCAGCGAAGTGCTGGACCACATCGTGGTGAAGCTGGATCCGAAATACGCCGGCGCGGCCTTGTACGACAGCGGCCACAACCTGATCGGCAATATCGGCGCCGACGGCACGCTGACCATCAGCCAGTCCGGGCACTGGGACAGCAAGGCCTTGGACGTGAAGCTGTCCGGCCTGCAGCTGGAAATCCAGGGCAAGGTCGGCGCGCCGATCACCATCAGCGTCGACGCTGTTTCACGTGAAACCGCCAATGGCGATACCGCCGTAGGCCATGACAGCGCGCAGCCTGGCAATATGGTGCCGGAAACCTTCGATGTCTCCGCCGCCGGCAAAGAGGATCAGCCGCTGATTCAGGTGAATCTGTCGGGCCAGGATGGCGATGGCACCGTTGTGGGTTATGTCATCAAAGACTTGCCGAGCAATGGCGCGCTGTACAGCGACGCGGCAGGCGCCAAGCTGGTTAACGTCGGCGATGTCGTCAGCGGTCCGGTCTACTTCAAGCCCACGGCCGACTGGAGCGGCGATACCGGCTTCCACTATGCGGCCAAGGACAATAAGGGCGCGATCGACGCCAGCCCGGCCACGGCCTCCATCCATGTCGAAGCGGTGGCCGATGCGCCGACGCTGCGCGTGAACAGCTACTCCACCGTCGCGTCGATCAATTTCGAAGACGTAGACCTGAGCCGAGGCCAGGCCAGCGGCAACTGGCGCCAAGACGTCCAGATCAACTCGATCCAGGGCGCCAACACCTTCGGCGTCTGGAATACCAATAACGGCAATGGCCAAGTGGAAGTCGGCACCGAGAAGACCTATACCGGCGGCAACTCCACCAACCATGTGCTGGAAATCGAGAACCGCGTCGGCGACAACACCCTGTACACCGACTTCAAGTGCGAAGCCGGCCGCAATTATCAGTTGGGCTTCGACATCTCCGCCCGCATCGGCTATGTCGACAGCTCCAAACTGCAAGTGCTGCTGATCGCGCTGGACGGCCAGGGCAACCCCATCGCCGGCAAGACGCAGGTGCTGTATGACTTCAACCCCAGCAGCGCCGGCTGGCTGCGCGATGTGAAAGTGGATCTGCCCATCACCGAAAGCGGCAATTACCGCTTGATGTTCCAGTCCAAGGATGCCGACTCCTACGGCGCCATCCTCGACAATCTGAGCTTCAAGGTGCAAGAAAATGTCGGTTTTGAAGACAGCTTCATCAAGCTGGGACAGATCAGCGCCGGCCTGAACGACAAGGACGGCTCCGAGACGCTGAGCGTCACCCTCAGCGGTCTGCCGGCCGGCACCACGCTGAAGGATGGCAGCGGCCATCTGGCCGTAGTCGATGCCAGCGGCAAGCTCGACGTCAGCAATTGGAGCCTGGACAGCCTGCAGCTGAAGGGACCGGCGCACTACAACGGCCAGATCAACGTGACGGTGACCGCCACCGCCACCGAGGCTTCGAACCATGACCAGGCCAGCGCCAGCCAAAACCTGAGCGTCACCATCAAGCCGGTGGATCATCCGGTCGTCTTGTCCGATCTGCATACCCAGGCGCAAGGCGGCGATATTTCGGTCAACGAAGCCAATCTGGCCAACGGCAGCGCGCCGCAAAACGCCGCGCTCACCCAGGCCGGCAACTTCACCGTCAACGCGCCGGATGGCCTGGCCAGCTTGCGCATCGGCAATGTCGAAATGGTGAACGCCAATGGCAAGTTGACCGGCAACACGCTGACAACCGATTACGGCACGCTGAAAGTCACCGCCTATGACGCCGCCAGCGGCAAGGTCAGCTATCAGTACACGCTGAACCAGGCCGGCAGCTTCTCCGGCGCCAAGGGCTTCGACAGCCTCACCATCGACGCGCAGGACAAGGACGGCAGCAAGGCCAGCGGCAAGCTGGAGGTCGGCATCGTCAACGATGCGCCTCACGCGGTGGCGGACCAGGCCGGCTTGGTAGTCGGCGGCTCTTTCGCCATCACCAATAAGGGCGGCATCATCGCCAACTGGAACAACATTCTGGACGGCGACTGGGTCAACACGGTGAAGCATAGCGCCAACGACAGCGGCAGCAACGAGCTGTTCTGGGGACGCACCAGTGGCCAACAGTCCGGCTATGGCTTCTACGACAACGACGCCAATCTGAAGGGCGCGCTGCCGGTCAATGAAACCTTCAAGCTGGGAGACTTCGTCCACTACAACTACCCGATCAGCGGCAACTCCGGCATCAGCGGCGCCACGCTGACGCTGAGCCTGATGCTGAACGGCAAAGCCATCTCGGTGGACTTCCCGATCAAGCACACCGAAACGCCGAACACCAGCGATCCGGAAACCAGCAAGGATATCGTCACCTTCCTGAAAGACCAGCAGTCTTTCGACATCGACGGCCGCACCTTCACCGTCCGAGCCATGTTCGACGATGGCAACGGCCACTTGGGCAGCACAATACGCACGCCTGAAAACGTCCAAACCAGCTTTGGCATTTACGGCCACATCGTTGAAGGCAGCGATTTCCATCTGCCAGGCGTCGACGGCAACGTGCTCGGCAATGACGTCAAGGGCGCCGATGGCGCGCAAGTGGTAGGCATAGGCAGCGACTCGGCTTCCGTCGCCGCCGGCGCGGTGCTGCATGGCCACTACGGCGATGTGGTAGTGAATGCCGACGGCAGCTATCACTACACCTTCACCGCCAATGCCAGCGCCTTGCCGCCGGGCAGCCAGGAAGTGTTCACCTATACGCTGCGCGACGCCGACGGCGACACCTCGCAAGCCCAGCTCACCATCCAGCTGGCGGCCCGCCACGGCTCGCCGCTGGCGGTGGATGGCTTGACGTTGACGGCAGGCGACCACGACGCGGCGCTGCTCGGCAGCGCCAAGAATGACGCTTTGTTTGGCGGCCACGGCAATGATCTGCTGCAAGGCGGCGCCGGCCACGATGTATTGACGGGCGGCGGCGGCGTGGACACGTTCAAGTGGACGCTGGCGGACCAAGGCACCGCCGCCAAGCCGGCGCGCGACATCATCACCGACTTCGGCACCACCGACGGCGAGCGCGACGTGCTCGATCTGGCGGACCTGCTGAAACACCCGGGCCACGACCCGGCCAATCTGAGCAACTACCTGGACTTCAAACTGGTAGGCCAGGACACCGTGATCGACGTCAAGCCGGCCAAGGGCGATGTCACGCAGCAGATCGTGTTGCAAAACGTCGACCTGACGCATGACGCCAACCATGCGCAGCTGAGCGACACCCAGATCCTGAAGAATCTGCTGGATCACGGCCAATTGCATACCGACTAAACCGCAGGCAACTGCCACCCTCTCGCCCCCGCCTCGCGCGGGGGTCTTTTTTTACATCCGCGGCAAACGCTCAGCGTCAATCGCCAAGCCGGCGCCATCCCCGCGCCGTCGGCGGGATCCAACCACGGCCCAGCCCGGCCAGCAGAGCGCCGCGTGCAAACGACAAGGGCGCCGTTTCGGCGCCCTTGTCGTTTGGACTCTGAAAGCCCTCAGCCCACTACCGGACCGGTCAGGCCATCGATGCCCATGCCGGCCAGGCTGCGCGCGTCGGACTCGCTGGCCACGCCCTTGGCCACCAGCTGGATGCCCATCAGCGCCGTCATTCTTTGCAGGCCCTTGACCAGCGCCTGGCGGCCGGCGTCTTGGTCGATGCCCCTCGTCAGCGCGCCGTCCAGCACCAGGTAAGCCACGCCGGCCTGATCCAGCCGCGCCACCAGCTGCAGCCTATGGCCGCGGGTCTCCACCGCCACCGCGTGGCCGGCGGCGCGCGCCGCTTCGCCGAACGCCAGGAAGGCGTCCCATTGCTCCTCCAGCCCGGTTTCGTCGAATTCGAAAGTGATGCTGAGCTTGCTGCCGCGCGTCATGTCTTTCACCCTGCCGGCAAACGCCGGTTCCGCCAGCGAAGCCGGCGACAGGTTGACGGCGATGCTGGCCGACGGCGCGCTGTCCAGGGCCAGCCGCAAGGCCTCCAGGTCAGCCAGATGCGTCAGCCCCAGCCGCAAGCCATGCGAAACCAGGCGCAGGGCGTTGATCGCCGGCTGGCCGTCGCGCGCCGGGCGGTACAGCATGGCTTCGTGCCGCAGCACCTGGCGCTGAGCGTCTTTCACCGGATACCAGCGCAGCTGCAACTGATGCTGGCTGCAGCTTTGCTGGAGCAGCTCCCGCCAATCCCGCTCCGACGCCAATGCCGGCGCGGCGCTGTCGTCGCGCCGCCATTGGTTGTCGCCCGCAGCCTCGGCCTGGGCCAGCGCCTGGCTGGCCCGCGTCAGCAGCGCGGCGAAGTCATCCGCCTGGCCGAAGCCGCACAAGCCGATATGGCCGACGGCCGGCTGGTCGCTCAGGCCCATCTGGCGGTACAAGGCCAGCTGCTGGCACAAGGTCTCGGCCAACTGGCTGGCGTCTTCTTGCTCCAGCTCGGGGCAGAACAGAGCGAAATCGGCACCGCGCAGCCGCGCCGCCAGCCAGCTCTTGCGCCGCCGCGCCTCCTGTTCCAGATCGACCGCCAGCTGCCGCAGCAATTGGTCGGCGCGCTCGCCGCCCAGGCGCTGGTTCAGCTCGGCCAGGCCGGACAGCCTCACCAGCAGCAGATAGCCGCTGGCGTCTTCATTCTCCTCCTGCGCGCTGGCCACCGCCTGCTCCAGCGCTTCGCGGTTGGCCAGGCCGGTCACCGCGTCGGTATGGCGTTCGCGGCGCAATTGATCCAGCTCGGCCGACAGGCCTTGCAGATAGCTCTGCAGCCTGGCCACCATCTTGTTCATCGCCCGCGTCACCGTGGCCAGCTCCGGCACCGACGGCTCGGCGATCTGGATGAAGCGATGCTCGCTGATGGCGTTGGCCTGGCGCACCACCTGTTTCAGATCCCGCCGCAGCTTGACGATGTCCACGGAGCCCAGCAAGCCCGCCAGCAGCCCCGCGCCCAGCAACCACAGCATGGTCTGCAGCGTGCCCAGCCACAGCGACTCGTAGGCGTAACCCAACTCCGCCTTCACCTGCACCTCGCCCGCCTGCATCCAGCCGGAGGTCACCAACGCGCGGCCATCGGCCGGCGACAAGGGCAGCAGGCTCTGAAACCACTGCGGCGCCAGCTGGAAGCCGACGGCGTTCACCCGCTCCACTTTCGCCTTGCCGTCCATGCCCTGCCAGCGCACGCTGCGCAAATGCCCCTGGTCGAAGGCGGCGTTGATCAGGGTTTCCGCCATCACCGGATCGGCGCGGTTCTGGTTGATCATCAATGCCAGCGAATTGGCGGTATTGGCGTTCTGCGCCGTCAATTGCTGCTCCAGATAGCCGCGGGCATTGTACAGATTGGCCAGCAGGGCGCCGGACAAGGACAGGAAAACCAGCAGCAATAGCAAGAGCCACAATCGCTGGATCAGGGAGAGGTTTTTCATGGTTTGGTCTTCATCACGAATCAAAAGGTAAAGCCTTCCTTCTGCATCTTGTCCATCAGCTGCCGCCAGCGCGTCAGCTTGGAAACATTGCTGCTGCGGTCGCCGACCCATAGCCCCTGGGCATTGAAGCTGAACACCGGCGTCAGGTCCGGCCGCTGCGACGCCGGCTCCACCGAGCTGACCAGATTGTCCAGCAACAGCGGCTCAGCGGTCGGAGCGGGATAATAGGCCAATACCATGTGGGCCTGGCTGACCGAGCTGTCCGGCCCGCCGATGCGCGCCTTGACATAGGTGATGCGCAATTTCTCGGGCGCCACGCCCAGGCTGAGCAAAGAGATGTACTTGCCTATGCTGTAGGCCTTGCAGTCCCCCGCCCCCTTGCCGAACATCTCCAGCGGGGTGGCCCAATAGTCGGCCACGCCCCAGTTGTCGATATCCAGCCGGTACTGAATCCGCCGATTGAAGAACTGATTCACGTCCAGCAGCTTCTGCCGCTCCTCGGCACCCTGCAGACGCCCCAGCAATTGCGTCCATTCATGGTAAAGCGTCACCGCCCGCGGCCCGTAGCGCCGCGCCGACTGCTCCGGCGCCAGATTGGCCGCAATCACGCCCAGGCCTGCCGACAACAAGGCGACGGCCAGCAAAACGCGCCACAAGCGCCATCTGGACAGGAGGTTTGCGGATTTCATCGTCGCTTACCGGGTGGGATATCGACACTGTATCAGATTGACAAATGGTAGTCCGGCAAGGCGTGATATTCACTTGCCATTTTAGACCAAAACATTTAAGCTATTTGTTAAATAACTTAACAATGTTTTTTACCCTACCCCGTTCCGTGGAGTCCCTGGCAATGAAATTTGCGTTGAAGAAACCTGCCCGTCTGATCGCGACCGCGCTGCTGGCCCTGTCTGCATTGCAAGCTCAAGCGCTGGAGATGAAGGGAATGGTCGAAAAAACCATCATCAGCAATCCGGAAGTCCGTTACCGCTTCCACGAATTCCGCGCCGCCGCGGAAGAAACCGGCATCGGCCGCGCCGGCTACATGCCGACGCTGGATATCGGCTACGCGGCGGGCCGCGAGAAAAACAACGAACCGCTGGTCAACAACGGCCCGCAAATCAACAGCGATTTCAACCGCAACGGCTGGTCGGCCAACTTGGCCCAAAACCTGTTCCAAGGTTTCCAGACCTGGTACACCGTCAACCAGCTGGAAGCCGGCAAGCGCGGCAAGTACTACGACTTCCTGGACGCTTCGGAACAAATGGGCCTGGAGGCGAGCCGCACCTATCTGGACGTGCTGCGCTACCGCGAACTGCTGGAGCTGGCCAAGGACAGCTACGCCATCCACAAGGGCATCTATGACCAACTGGAACAGAAGGTAAAGGCTGGCGTCGGACGACGTGTTGACCTGGAGCAAGCCGCCGGCCGTCTGGCCCTGTCCGAAACCAATATGATCAACGAGGCGTCCAACCTCCACGACGTTTCCGCACGTTACTTCCGCCTGCTTGGCGAAGAGCCGCCGGCCAATCTGGCGCCGGCCCCGTCGCTGAAGGACAAGCTGCCGCAAGACAAGGATCTGCTGGTCACCGCCGTGCGCAGCAGCCCGAGCTACCTCGCCGCGCTGGAAAATCTGACCGCGGCCAAAAGCGACGTCAACGTCAAGCGCGGCGCCTTCTCCCCCACCGTGGACCTGCGCGCGCGCAAGGAACAGGGCGACAACCTGAACGGCACGCTGGGCCGCCACGAGCGCCAGATGATCGAGCTGGCGTTCAACTTCAATCTGTTCCGCGGCAATGCCGACAAGGCCCGCCTGAGCGCGGCGGCCGAACGCTACAATTCGGCCTTGGACTTGCGCGACAAAGCCTGCCGCGATCTGCAGCAGAACGTGCGCATCGCCAACAACGACGTGCGCAAGCTGAACGAGCAGATGGCTTATCTGCGCCAGCACGCCCTGTCCACCGAGAAAGCGCGCGACGCCTACCTGAAGCAGTTCGACATCGGCCAGCGCTCGCTGCTGGACGTGCTGGACAGCGAGAACGAGCTGTATGAATCCAAGCGCGCGCTGAGCAATGCCGAGTACGACAACAAGCTGGCCCAAGTCCGCGTGCTGGCATCCTCCGGCCTGCTGCTGTCCAGCCTGCAGATCAAACCGATCGAGCAGTACAACTTCGATGCCTCCGCCGACGAGGAAGAGCGCAACGCCTGCAGCACCCAGTACACCCCGCCGCCGGCCTTCGACAAATCCAGCATCCAGGTGAAGCCCTATATCTCCACCACCCTGGTCAATCCGACGGCAGCCCCGGGCAAAAAAGCCAGCAAGACGAATCCGTCCTGATTGTCGCCGCTTGGCCAGCGGCAGGCGTATCTGATTGCGCCTGCCGCTGACAGTTATCAATCCATGCAGCAGCTGCAACAATTTATTATCATTTAATAATTTTTGCCGAAAAATACCGATTGCATTAACATCTTGTTCACAGGCAGATCCTGCCAAACAAATATGCGCACGACATCAAGATGTGCGCTGAGTGGAACAAAATGCGGTGCGATATATTGATTCGGCGCCCTGCTCATATCGATGCCATAAGGCTCATATGAGTGTTTTTGCAATCCATTTATTAATAAATAGTTGTAGTAGTTAAAAGCATGGAGGTGGAAGCATGGCTTCCGAGCAACCCAATCCAGGCGCGGCGGCCAGCTTCAGCCAGCAGGCCACGCATCTCGATCCCTTATTAGACTGTCTGTTCTCGCTGGCGCGCGGCTATGGCATCACCGCCACCCGCGAATCGCTGGTCGCCGGCATTCCGCTGGTGGACAACCGTCTGTCGCCGTCGATGTTCGCGCGCTCCGCCCGCCGCATCGGCCTGTCCACCCGCGTATTGCGCCAACCGCTGTCCAGCCTGCGCCAGAATCTGCTTCCGGCCGTGCTGCTGCTGGAAAACAATACCGCCGGCATTTTGCGCGACATCCGCGACGGCGTCGCATTTCTCAGCTTGTCCGAGCTGCCCGACGCGGTGGTCGAAATCCCGCTGGACGAGCTGGAGCACAGCTACGAGGGCATCGCCATCCTGGTGAAGCCGCGCTTCCAATACGAAAAGCGCGCCCCGGAACTGGCCGACATCCGCTCGCGCCACTGGTTCTGGCGCACCATCTACGGCAGCCGTCCGCTCTATCGCGACGCGCTGCTGGCGGCCTTTCTGATCAATGTGTTCGCCTTGGCCACGCCCATGGTATCGATGGCGGTATACGACCGCGTGGTGCCGAATATGGCGCTGGAAACGCTGTGGGTGCTGGCCAGCGGCGCGGCGCTGGTGCTGATTTTCGACTTCCTGCTCAAGCTCAGCCGCGGCTATCTGCTGGATCTGGCAAGCAAGCGCGTGGACGTGGCCTTGTCGGCCCTGATCATGGAGCGGGTGCTGGGCATCCGCATGGAGGCGCGCCCGGCCTCGGTGGGCGCCTTCGCCGCCAATCTGCGCGCCTTCGAAACGGTGCGCGACTTCATCGCCTCGGCATCCATCACCGCCTTGATCGACGTGCCCTTCGTGCTGATCTTCCTGATCGCCATCCTGTGGATCGCGCCCTTGATGGCCGTACCTATGGTGGTGGCGATAGTCGTGATGATCGTCTTCGCCCTGCTGGTCCAGGAAAAGATGCAGGCGCTGTCCGAAACCACGCTGCGCGCCGGCTCGCAGCGCAACGCCTATCTGGTGGAAAGCCTGTCCGGCCTGGAAACCATCAAGGTGCTGGCCGCCGAAGGCGAGATGCAGGGCAAATGGGAGCAAGCCACCTTGTTCCTGGCGCAGATCGGCTCGCGCCTCAAGGTGCTGGCCGCCGCCACGATGAACTTCGCCGGCTTCATCCAGCAGCTGCTGTCCATCGCCATGCTGGTGCTGGGCGTCTATGAAATCATGGCCGGCAATGTGTCCATGGGCGGCGTCATCGCCGCAGTGATGCTGTCCGGCCGCGCCATGGCGCCGCTGAGCCAGGTGGTCAACCTGATGACGCAGTACCACAACGCCAAGACCTCGCTGGCTTCGCTGGACGGCTTCATGAAGATGCCGGTGGAGCGCGAGAAAGACGCCGCCTTCTTCCACCGCACCAGCTTCCAGGGCGAGATCGAGTTCCGTAATGTCTCGTTCAGCTACCCCAACAATCCCATGGTGTCGCTGCGCGAGGTGTCGTTCAAGATCAAGGCCGGCGAGCGCGTCGCCATCATCGGCCGCGTCGGCTCCGGCAAGACCACCATCCAGAAAATGATACTGGGCCTGTATCAGCCCACCGAAGGCGCCATCCGCATCGACGGCATGGACCTGCACCAGATCGACCCGGCCGAACTGCGCCGCCAGATCGGCTACGTGCCGCAAGACCCGGTACTGTTCTACGGCAGCATGCGCCAGAACATCGCCATGGGCTCGCCGCACGCCTTCGACGCCAGCATCGCCGCCGCCGCCGACCTGGCCGGCCTGACCGGCTTCATCAACAGCCATCCGCAAGGCTTCGACATGCCGATCAGCGAGCGCGGCGACTCCTTGTCCGGCGGCCAGCGCAAGGCCGTCGCCATCGCCCGCGCCCTGCTCAACGCGCCGCCCATCCTGCTGCTGGACGAACCCACCAGCAATATGGACCACAGCAGCGAGCACCAGATCCGCCAGACCCTGGCCAAGGTATCGGCCGGCAAGACCATGCTGCTGGTCACCCACCACAACGCTTTGCTGGACATGGTGGACAGGCTGATCGTGATCGATCAGGGCAGCATCGTCGCCGACGGCCCCAAGCAACAGGTGATCGAGGCGCTGCAACAGGGCAAGATCGGAAAGGCGATGGCGTAAGATGCAAGCGAAACTGAAACAAAAGCTGGCCGACTGGGTGGACCGCGGCCAGGAAAAAACCAGCCCTTACTGGGACAAGCTGATGGACTGGGCCGCGGCGCGCGATCTGGCCGAGCGCCACGATTTCGCCGCCGACGCCGACTGGGCCATCCTGCAGCAAAAACCCGGCCGTCCGCGCATCTTCGTCTGGAGCATGCTGGGCTTCTTCATCGTCGCCTTCGCCTGGGCCGCCTTCTCCAAGGTGGACGAGGTGTCGCGCGGCGAGGGCAAGGTGATTCCGTCCGGCCAGAACCAGCACCTGCAAAGCCTGGACGGCGGCGTGGTGTCCAAGATCCTGATCAAGGAAGGCCAGATCGTCGAAAAAGGCCAGCTGCTGCTGAATGTGGACAACACCCGCTTCGTCTCCTCGCTGCAGGAAAACCAGGCGCAATACCTGGCCCTGCAAGCCAAGACCGCGCGGCTGAAGGCGCTGGCTTCCGGCACGCCGTTCGAACTGCCGCCCAAGGTGGCGCAGATGGCGCCGGACATCGCCAAACAAGAGATGGAGCTGTACAACTCCAAGCAGATGGAGCTCAACGCCAATGTCGGCATCGCCCGCCAACAGCTGGCGCAGCGCAGCCAGGAAATGAACGAGGCGCGCGCGCGGCGCGACCAGGCCTCGTCCAGCTACGACCTGACCGTCAAGGAGCTCAACGTCACCCGCCCGCTGAAGGAATCCGGCGCGGTGTCCGACGTCGATCTGCTGCGGCTGGAGCGCGACGTCGCCCGCTTCCGCGGCGAACGCGACCAGGCCTCGGCGCAGATTCCCAAGATCCAGGCCGCCATCAGCGAAGCGCAGCGCAAGATCCAGGAAGTGGAGCTGGCGATGCGCAACGTCGCCAGCGCCGAGCTCTCCGACACCATGGCCAAGGCCAGCAGCCTGTCGGCGGGCAGCGTGGCGCTGGCCGACAAGGTGAAGCTGTCGGAAATCCGCTCGCCGGTGCGCGGCCAGATCAAGCGCCTGTTCATCAACACCATAGGCGGCGTGGTGCAGCCGGGCAAAGACATCATCGAGATCGTGCCGATAGACGACTCCTTGCTGCTGGAAACCCGCATCACCCCGCGCGACATCGCCTTCCTGCATCCCGGCCAGCACGCCGTGGTGCGCTTCACCTCCTACGACTACACCATCTACGGCGGCATGGAAGGCAAGGTGGACGAGATCGGCGCCGACACCATCACCGATGAAAAAGGCAATGCCTTCTACATCGTCAAGGTGAAGACGCAAGGCTCGCTGCTGGGCAAGGACAAGCTGCCGATTTTCCCCGGCATGGTGGCCCAAGTGGACATCATGACCGGCAAGAAGACCATTCTGTCTTATCTGCTGAAACCTGTGCTGCGCGCCAAAACCGAGGCGCTGCGGGAGCGTTGACACATGAAGCACCTGCTGATGACCGCCAGCCCGACGCTGGCCCAATACTGGCAAAGAACCCTGTCGAGCGGCGCCGCCGTGCTGGCGGCGGGGTTGCCGCCCGGCTCGCCTTCGTCCGACACCATGCTGTGGCTGGACTTGGCCAGCCTGACGCCCGAGCAGCGCGGCGCCGATTGGGCCGGGCTGTGCCGGCATTACCGGGTGCTGGCCCTCACCTCCATGCCGGACGACGCCGAAGGCATGCGCTGGCTGCAGCTGGGCGCGGCCGGCTATGCCCACGCCTACGACGGCGAGGCGGTATTGCGCCAAGTGGCGGCCACCGTGGAGGCCGGCGGCACCTGGCTGGGCCGCAGCCTGTTGCTGCAGCTGTGCCAGCGCTTCGGTAGCCTGGTGCCGGACGCGGCGCAGGCGGACTGGCGGCGCCAGGTCTCGCCGCGCGAGGCGGAAGTGATCACCACCTTGAAGAAGGGCTATTCCAATAAGGAAATCGCCCGCGAGCTGGACATCACCGAACGCACCGTCAAGGCGCACCTGTCGGCCATCTTCCAGAAATTCAATGTCGAAGACCGCCTGCAGCTGCTGCTCAAGCTGACCCAGCCCGCGCACTGAAATGGCGCATCGCCGCCCAAAACAAAAGACCGCCGAAAAGGCGGTCTCTTGTTTTCTACCCGGCGGCGGCTCAAGCCGGCTGGCGGCTGCGCCACAAGTCGCGCAGGCCGGCGGCCGAATACAGCAAGAGCGCGCTCCAAATCAGCGCGAAGCCCAAGGCGCGGTCCGGGCCGAAGGGCTCGCCGTACAGCATCACGCCCAAGGCCAGCTGGATGCTGGGGCCGATGTACTGGATCACCCCCACCGTCGCCAGCTTCAGACGCCGCGCCCCGGCGGCGAACATCAATAGCGGCACCGCCGTCACCACGCCGGCGCCCATCAGCAGCGCGTCGGTCTGCCAGCCCAGTTGGCCGAAGGCGCCCTCCCCCTGCCAGCCAAACCACAGCAAGGCCAGCAAGGCCAGCGGCGACATCAGGAAGGTCTCCAAAGCCAGGCCCGGCAAGGACGGCAAGGGCGCCATCTTGCGCAGCAATCCATACACGCCGAAGGTGGCAGCCAAGGACAAGGCGATCCAGGGCAAGGTGCCCGCGCTGAAGGTCAGCCAGGCCACCCCCGCCGCCGCCAAGGCCACGGCCAAGCTTTGCGGCCGGCTCAGCCGTTCGCCCAGAAACAAGCGGCCCAACAGCACATTGACCAGCGGATTGATGAAATAGCCCAGGCTCGCCTCCACCACATGGCCGGCGTTCACCGCCCAGATATAGGTCAGCCAGTTCAAGGACAGCACCGTCGACGATAGGGCGAAGATGCCCAGCTGCCGCGGCTGGCGCAGGGCGGCGCGCAAATCGCCCCATTGCCGCAGCCCGCTCAGCACCAGGGCGACGAACACGGCCGACCACAACAGGCGGTGGCACAGGATTTGCGTGGCAGCCACGCCATGCAGCGGCTTCCAGTACAAGGGAAACAGGCCCCAGCAGATGAAGGCGCCCATCGTGTACAGCACGCCGCGCTGATCGTGGGAAGCGGAGGAAGAGACAGACATGAAAAACTCTATAAACGGAAAGAACCAGACTACAGCTTAACGGCATTCCATTATCAGAAATACCTTCATAGCTAATACAGTCTGTTTTCAATCCTTTAACAATGCTTCACGCAAATGCTGCATTGGCGCAGAAGCCGCAGTCGCCCGCGTCAAAGCCGAGATACCTTTGACGTTGACGTAAACGTAAACTATATTCTTGCGACATTAGGGTGAAGGCTCTAAACAGCTGCGGCCGCCGCGCATACCCGGGACACACGGTATAAAAATAAAGTGTCCGCCGCGTTGCCCAGCCGCACACGCCCGGAACACGCCGCCCACAAGGCCGCAGCGGGCCGATCGCCACAAGCGAGCACGATAGGAGGAGAAACCATGTCAATCCGCCACGCAGACCTGGAAGAAAAGTACACCGCCCCCACCGGCCAGGTCCTGATGACCGGCATCCAGGCGCTGGTGCGCCTGCCCATGCTGCAGCAGCAACTGGACCAGGCCGCCGGCCTCAACACCGCCGGCTACGTCACCGGTTATCGCGGATCGCCGCTGGGCAACGTCGACCAGACCATGCTCAAGGCCAAGAAGCATCTGGACGAGCACCAGGTGGTGTTCCATCCCGGCCTCAACGAAGACCTGGCCGCCACCGCCATCTGGGGCACGCAGCAGGTCAATATGTTCGAAGGCGCCAAATACGACGGCGTCTACTCGATGTGGTACGGCAAGGGCCCCGGCGTGGACCGCTCCGGCGACGTGCTCAAGCACGGCAACGTAGCCGGCACCAGCCGCCACGGCGGCGTGCTCTTGGTCTGCGGCGACGACCACGCGGCCAAGTCGTCCACCTTCCCGCACCAGTCCGACCACATCCTGGCCGCCAGCATGATTCCGGTGCTGAGCCCGTCCGGCGTGCAGGAAGTGCTGGACTTCGGCCTGCACGGCTGGGCGATGAGCCGCTACTCCGGCTGCTGGGTATCGATCAAGGCCATCACCGACACCATCGAGAGCTCGGCCATCGTCGACATCTCGCCGGAGCGCTTCCAGTTCAAGATTCCGCAAGACTTCCCGCTGCCGGAAGACGGCCTCAACATCCGCTGGCCGGACACGCCGCTGGCGCAGGAAAAGCGCGTGCTGCACCATCGCCTGTACGCGGCGCTGGCCTATGCCCGCGAGAACAAGCTCAACCACATCACGCTGGATTCGCCCAAGGCGCGCCTGGGCATCATCACTTGCGGCAAGAGCTACCTGGACGTGATGCAGGCGCTGGACGACCTGGGCATCAGCGAGGCGCAGGCGGCCGAAATCGGCCTGCGCATCTTCAAGGTGGGCATGGTGTGGCCGCTGGAGCCGGAAGGCGTGCGCCAGTTCGCCCAGGGCCTGGAAGAAATCCTGGTGGTGGAGGAAAAGCGCCAGATCATCGAATACCAGCTCAAAGAGCAGCTGTACAACTGGCGCGACGACATGCGCCCGCGCGTGGTGGGCAAGTTCGCCGAAAAAGGCGAATGGGCACTGCCGCACGGCGACTGGCTGCTGCCGGCCGCCGGCGAGCTGACCCCGGCCATGATCGCCCGCGCGCTGGCCAGCCGGCTGGCCAAGATCTACGACAGCCCGGTGATCCACGACCGCCTGAAGTTCTATGACGATAAAGAGGCGCAGCTGGTCAAGCCGCGCGAATCCATCGCCCGCGTGCCGCACTACTGCTCCGGCTGCCCGCACAACACCTCCACCAAGCTGCCGGAAGGCAGCCGCGCCGTGGCCGGCATCGGCTGCCACTACATGGCGCACTGGATCAGCCCGGAAAACACCAAGACCTTCACCCAGATGGGCGGCGAAGGCATCACCTGGCTGGGCCAGGCGCCGTTCACCACCACCAAGCACATCTTCACCAATCTAGGCGACGGCACCTACTTCCACTCCGGCATCCTGGCCATCCGCGCCGCGGTGGCCGGCAAGGTGAACATTACTTACAAGATTCTGTACAACGACGCGGTGGCGATGACCGGCGGCCAGCATGTCGACGGCTATCTGGACGTGCCGATGATGACCCGCCAGCTGGCGGCAGAAGGCGTCAAACGCATCGTCATCACCAGCGACGACCCGGACAAGTACCAACACGCCCAGGGCCTGGCCGCCGGCATCGACGTGTTCCATCGCCGCGAGCTGGACCGCGTGCAGCGCGAACTACGCGACACCGAAGGCGTGACCATCCTGATTCACGACCAGACCTGCGCGGCCGAGAAGCGCCGCCGCCGCAAGCGCAACGAGTTTCCGGACCCGGCCAAGCGCGCCTTCATCAACGAGCGCGTCTGCGAAGGCTGCGGCGATTGCAGCAAGAAATCCGGCTGCCTGTCGGTGCTGCCGCAGGAAACCCCGCTGGGCCGCAAGCGCAAGATCGACCAATCCAGCTGCAACAAGGACTACTCCTGTGTCGAGGGCTTCTGCCCCAGCTTCGTCACCGTGGAAGGCGGCAAACTGAAAAAGCCGGCCGGCGCCAGCGCCGATCTGGCCAAGATGCCGGCGCTGCCGGAACCGAAGATCCCGGAAGTGCATGAGCCCTTCGGCATCATGGTGACCGGCGTCGGCGGCACCGGCGTGGTCACCATAGGCCAGGTGCTGGGCATGGCGGCTTACCTCGACAACAAGGGCGTGACGGTGCTGGACATGGCCGGCCTGGCGCAAAAGGGCGGCTCGGTGTGGTCGCATGTGCGCATCGCCGACAGCCAGGAAAAACTGCACGCGGTGCGCATCGCCGCCGGCGACGCCAACCTGGTGCTGGGCTGCGACCTGGTGGTGACTGCCGCCGAGGAAGCGCTGGCCAAGATGCGCGAAGGCTTCAGCCACGCCATCGTCAACAATTACGAATCGCCGACCAGCGGCTTCCTGAAAAACCCCGACCTGCGCTTCCCGGCCAAGGCCATGAAGGACGCCATCATCGAATCGGTCGGTTCCGGCCGCTTCAATGAAGTGAACGCCAACAAGCTGGCCACCGCGCTGATGGGCGACGCCATCGCCAGCAATATGTTCATGCTGGGCTACGCCTGGCAAAAAGGCCTGGTGCCGGTCTCGCTGGAAGCCATCATGGAAGCGGTGCGGCTGAACGGCGCGGCGGTCAAGTTCAACCAGGACGCCTTCAGCTGGGGCCGCCACGCCGCGCACGACCAGGCGCGCGTGGAAGCGCTGGTGACGCCCAGCGCCGTGGTGCAATTCGTGCCGCGCGAAACGCCGGACGCGGTGGTCCATCATCGCGCCACCCTGCTCACCGCCTACCAGAACGAAGCGCTGGCAGAACGCTACAAGGCGCTGGTGCAGCAGGTGAAACAGGCCGAGGAAGCAGTCAATCCGGGCAGCAGCGCGCTGACGCTGGCCGCCGCGCGCGTCTACTACCATCTGTTGGCCTACAAGGACGAGTACGAAGTGGCGCGGCTGTACAGCGACGGCGAATTCCTGCGCGATGTGGCCAGCCAGTTCGACGGCGACTACAAGCTGCGCTTCCACATCGGCGTGGCCTGGCTCACCGGCGGACAAGCGCGCAAGATCCCGTTCGGCCCGTGGCTGATGCCGGCGATGAAGCTGCTGGCCAAGTTCCGCTTCCTGCGCGGCGGCGCGCTGGACCCGTTCGCCTGGCAAGCCGACCGCAAGCTGGAGCGGCAGCTGATCGCCGAATTCGAGCAAGGCCTGCCCGGCCAGCTCGCCAGCCTCACCGCTGAAACGTTGCCGCGCGCGGCTGAATGGATCAAGACTTGGGAAGGCGTGCGCGGCTTCGGCCACATCAAGCTCGCCAATTACCAACAGGCGCGCGCGCGCCAGGCCGAACTAAACGGCCAGGCTCAGCAGCCCGCCCCAGCCAAGGCCAGCGCAGCCGTGGCCTGACATCCGTTTTCCACAGCTTGGGCGCCGGCTTGCCGGCGCTATTTTTTTGGCATCTCGCCGCCCAAAGTCCATACTGCTGGCATGTCCTCAATCACCTAGATCACACAGGAGCAGGCCCTATGCAGCTCAAACGCTTTCTGGCCGGCGCGATGCTCTGCGCCAGTTTCACCGCGCCAAGCCTTGCGGCCAGCCCCGCCCAACATCAAGCCGCGCTGCAATTGCTCGCCACCATCAATGTCGATCAGAACCTGGACGCAGTCCAATCCAAACTGCTCCCCATCATGACCCAGCAGTTGAAAAGCCAGCTCGATAGCCAAGGCTGCGGCGCCACCCCGGACTGCAAGCAAAAGCTTCAATCCGCCTTCGACAAAATGCAGATCCTGATCACGCAATACTTCGCCTCGCCGCAGCTGCGCCAATTGCTGAAGCGGAGCATGGCGGACTTTTACGAAGCGAATTTCACACTGGATGAAATCCGCCAGATCGACGCTTTTTACCGCACGCCGGCAGGGAAGAAACAACTGCAGATGGGACCGCAGGCCGCCGCGCAATTGATGCCGGCCTTAATGCAGGACATGCAGACCCATCTGAATCCCAAGCTGAAAGCGCTGACCGACGAACTCAAGCAGTAAACGCCGCCCCGGCGGCTCTCTCCCATGAAGGCAAAGCAGGAGGTCATCCATGCGGCACCCGCGTCTGATCTTGGTTTCGCTCTCCCTCGTCCTGGCGGCTTGCGCCACCACGCCGCCCTCCCAACCCAAGCAAAGCGCCAGCGGCTGCGTCGGCAATGTCATGCCGCCGCCCGCCGGCCTGAGCGCCGCCCAAAACGCGGCCTTGCTGTCGCAAGCCGTGGGCAGCCCCGGCAAGGGCGGACTGTGCGAAGGCGCAGTCTTCCAGCAAGAAGCCGCCGCCGCGGTGATCGTGTATCGGGTATGGGATGGCAGCAAGCCGTATTCGCAGCTGGGCCGCTGGTGGTCGTTCAGCCCGCCGCAGGGCTCGGTGGCGCAATACCGCGCCGACAACGCCATCTGCCCGAGCTGGAGCCAGCTCAACCGCGTGGTGCGCTGTCAGCTGAAAGCCGGCGTCCAGGTCGCCGTCGGCCCGGGCCAGAGCGCCACCTGCTCGCCAGACCCCGATTACCCGCCGTCGCCGGTCAATCAGGTTTACATCCCCAACAGCAGCCCCGACGCCATCCAGGTGGAGAACTGCCAGGACGCGGGCGGCTTCCCGGCCGCGATGTAAGCCGGCACCATCGCATCCTGCCGCCAGCCGCGCCGCTGGCGGCATCGGCTCACTCCTCCTTGTCGTCGGCGAACCAGGCGACGATGAAATCGATCAAGGCCCGCGTCTTGGCCGGCAGCGGCGTTTTCTTGGGAAACACCAGATACACCGGCCGCGCCGGCGTCTCCCACTCCGCCAGCACCCTCTTCAACCGTCCCGCCTTCACCGCGGGCTTGGCGGCGAAATCCGGCAAGCGGGCGAAACCGCCGCCCATCTCTGCCAGCCGCTCGTTCAGGCTGTAATCGCCCACCTGCAGCCAATGTTCCACCTCCACTTCCTCGGCGCGGCCATCGCGGCTGAACAGCCAGCGCGCGCCGCTGTGGTAACGGCCGTGCGCCACGCAGGGACGCGTCGCCAGATCCGCCGGCGCGGCCGGCTCTCCCACCTGGGCCAGCCAGTCAGGCGACGCCACCACCCAATCCCGGGTCAGGAACAAGGCCCGCGCCACCAGTTGCGGAGGCAACTCCTCCGCAGAGCGGATGGCCAGATCGAAACCGTCCTGCTCCAAAGCCTGCGCGTCCGAGCTGATGTCCAGTTCCACCGCGATGGCGGGATAGCGCTGGTGAAACGCCAGCAGCAGCTCGGCCAGAAACGCGCCGGCGAACATCGGCGGCGCCGTCAGCCGCAGGCGGCCGCTAGCCTCCTCGCTCAAGCCGCGCAGCGCCGCCGTCGATTCGCGCATCAGCGCGCGCAAACGGACGCAGTATTCCAGATAGGCCTGGCCGGCCTCGGTCAGCGTCAGCCGCCGGGTGCTGCGAAACAATAACTGCGCCGACAGCAGCGCTTCGAGCCGGCTCAGCTGCTTGCTGACCTGCGACTTGGACGTGCCCAGCTTGTCCGCGGCGGCGGTGATGCTGCCGGCTTCCGCCACGGCGAGAAAAGTCAGGGCTAATTGCGATGTCGGTTCAATTGTTTCCATATGGATTCCAATCATTCCACGTTTAGCCGGTTTTTCCCATTCGCCAGGCCGCATAAGCTGACTTTTCCACAACCATGCAGGAACAGCCATGAAAATCTTGTTGATAGGCGGCAGCGGCAATATCGGCCGCGCCATCGCCGCCGAACTGGACGGCCGTCATGAAATCATCGCCGCCGGCCGCCAGCACGGCGATGTCCGCGTCGATATCGAAGACGAGGCCAGCATCATCGCGATGTATCAGCGTCTACCCGAGCTCGACGCGGTGGCGGTGGCCACCGGCGGCCGCAACGGCCACCTCGCGCCGGTGGCGGAAATGAGCGCGGCGCGCTATCGCGTCGGCCTGGAGTCCAAGCTGCTGGGCCAGGTCAATGTGGTCTTGCATGGCCTGAACCATGTCCGCGATGGCGGCTCGTTCACCTTGGTCGGCGGCGTGTCCGACGCGCAAAGCATCGCGCCGCAATTCAGCAACGTCTATATGGCCAATGCCGCGCTGGACGCTTTTGTCACCGCCGCCGCAGTGGAATTGCCGCGCGGCTTGCGCATCAACCTGGTCGCGCCGCAGCTGCTGGACGAATCGGTCGAAGCCTACGGCGCGTGGTTCCGCGGCATGCCCACCACGCCGGCCGCTAGCGTGGCGCGGGCTTATAGTTTGAGCATTGAAGGCATGCAAAACGGCCAGGTTTACCGGCTGGGCCGTTAAGCTCAAGGCTGCCGATAGGCGCCAACCAGGCGATCCAGCTCGCCGCTGCGCTGCATCCGGGATAATTGCCGGGACAGCGCGGCGGCGACATCGCGCTGTCCCGGCGCCATCCATAGATAGATATCGACCGGTTCGAAACGCCGCCAACGCAGTTCGCCTTGCCAGGCCTCTTTCATTTGCCATGCTTCCGGCAGATAGTTGAACAACAGGCAGTAGCGCACCCGGCGGGCCGCCACCATGCGCAGACAGGAGCCTTCCGTCGGCGCGGCCTCTCGCTTGGCGAACTCGGCGGCCCGCTGCTCCAAGCGCACCGGGCCATGGGTGTAAGCGATAGCCGCTTGGCGCGCTTGCCGCCATGCCGGGACTGGCCCATCATCGGCGCGGCCGATCAGAAAAAACCATGCGGTGCCCAGATGCGGCGCCACCCGGACCGCGCCGGG
Source organism: Chromobacterium sp. IIBBL 290-4 (assembly GCF_024207115.1). Taxonomy (NCBI): domain Bacteria; kingdom Pseudomonadati; phylum Pseudomonadota; class Betaproteobacteria; order Neisseriales; family Chromobacteriaceae; genus Chromobacterium; species Chromobacterium sp. IIBBL 290-4. The sequence continues at coordinate 1,635,079 of NZ_CP100128.1, read as the reverse complement.
CGCGGCTTGATTGAAATCCGCCACGCGGCTGACATCGCCGTCGTAATGCCCGGCCAACAAACCGCTCAGCGCCCGCTTGGGCGGCGCGTACTCCAGCGCGAAAGTCAGGCCCAAGGCGCCGAATGCCCGCTCCAGAGTCCGCTTCAGCGTTTTTTGATGCGGCGCGTCCAGCGGCAATGGCGAGACCAGCCTCAAGGGCGCCAGTCCCCAGGCCGGCAGCGCTATGATGCTTAAGCAGCTGCCAGCGATCCATAGCGCTCTGTTCATCGCTCAGCCCTGCCGCACCACCATCGCCTGTTCCGGCGCGGGGAAACCGGCCGCGCCCAGCGTCTCGCGGATGGCGCGGTTGGCGTCGAAATACACCTGCCAATAATGCTCCGGCGCGCAATACGGCCGCACCGCCAACACCGGTCCCAGCGTCGTGAACTCCAACACGCCGACATCCGGAGCCGGGGCAGCCAGCACATTGGGGATGCGCACCATCGCCTCGGACAGCAAGCGTATCGCCTCGGCATGATCGGCGCGGCTGGCCAGCTGCGCTTTCAAATCCACCCGCCGCGCCGCATTGGCGCTGAAGTTCTGGATGGTGTCGGAAAAGATCTTGTTATTGCCGATTAGCGTCTGCACGCCGTCCGGCGTATCCAAAGTGGTGGCGAACAGGCCAATCTCCCGCACCTGGCCGGTGATGCCAGCCACCGCCACGATGTCGCCCACCTTGAAGGGCCGCAGCACCACCAGAAAAATCCCGGCGGCGAAGTTGGCGAGCAAACCGCTCCAGGCCATGCCGACCGCGACGCCGGCGGCGGCGATCACCGCGGCGAAGGTGGTGGTCTGCACGCCGAAAAAGCCGAGGATGCCGATGACCAGCACCACGGTCAGGGTGACGGACAGGAAGGAATGCGCGTAGCGGCGCAGCGTCGGATCCAGTTTTCGCGACGCCAGTTGCTCGTCCAGCATCCGCGTGGACAGCCCGATCAGCCAGCGGCCGATCAACCACAGCAGAATGGCGGACACGATATTGCTAGCGAGCGCGGCCGCCAGGTCCAGCCAATGATTCCAGTTGATATGGTCCATCGCCTACCCCTTGTCGAAAGCCGCCAAATGGCGGCCTTCTCAAGATAGGCGGCGCGGCGGCGGCCCGCCACGCGCTCAGGCGGACAGTTGGCGGCAGGTGTCGCCTATGCCTGCGTGGACGCGCAAATCGAATAGATGGTCGAAACGGGTGGGGGTGTAGTTGATCAGCGCGCAGGGGATGCCGGCGCGGACGGCCTCCACCGGAATCAGGTTGACCGGCGACACCTCCAGCGAGGAGCCCATCACCAGCAGCAGGTCGGCGTTCAGCGCTGCCTGGAAGGCAGCGTCGATCAGCGGCACCGCCTCGCCGTACAACACCACATCGGGCTTCAGCACCGCCTCGCAGCGGCGGCAAGGCGGCACCTCATGCCGCTGCACATAATCGAGCGGATGGGGCGCGCCGCAATCCGGACAGCTGGCGCTCAGCAGCGTGCCATGCATTTCCAGCACCCGCCGATTGCCGGCGCGGCCGTGCAGGCCGTCGATGTTCTGGGTCAGGATGGTCACTTCCTTGCCGGCCGCCTCCAGCGCGGCGAGAAAGCGGTGGCCGTCATTGGGCTGGTAGTCGCCCACCAGCTTGATGCGGAAGATGTCGCGGAACGCGCGCCAGAAGGCGGCGGGATCGGCGCGGAAATAATCCACCGACACCACCTCGGCCAGGCTCATGTCTTTGGACCACAAGCCGTTGGCGGAACGGAAGTCGGGGATGCCGGATTCGGTGCTCATGCCGGCGCCGGTCAGCACCGCGATGCGCCGGGCATCGTCTATCCATTGTTGCAGGTGCTGAATCTCGCTCATTGCCGCTTCCTTGCCGCTGCCGCTCTTACACGGCCACTATAGCGCATCCGGTTTGGGCGCCGGATATTTGATAGCATTCTTGACCATTTTATCGCGCACCGCCGCATCCAGGTCCACGCCGGTCACCATCGCCAGCCGCGTCAGATACAGCAGCACATCGGCGATTTCTTCCTGCAAATGGGTGAAGCGCGCCGGGTCGTCGCGCAGCCGCAGCGCCGCGTCGTCGTCCAGCCATTGGAAGATTTCCGCCAGTTCTCCCACCTCGCCCACCAGCGCCAGCAACAAATTGCGCGGCGAATGGTGGCGATTCCAGTCGCGTTCATCGGCAAAGCGCTGCAGCGCTTCGGTCAGTCCAGCGGCGTCGATCAGCTTGCCATCATTCATATCGTCATTCTCGTTTCACGTGGAACATCAATCCGTTCAAGCCAATATCTTGCGCGCCGCCTGCTCGCCCCACCAGGCCGCCTCTTCGAACAAGGACAGGCCGCTCAGGTCGGAGTGGGCGAACAGCACCGGGCCATCGGCCTCGCGCAAAACCTGCAGGCTGCGGTTGGACAGGAAACCCGGCGTCGGGCTGGCCATGGCGTGGCCGCGCGCCGTCATCTCCACTTGCAGCAATCCTTGGCGGAAACGCCAGCCATAAACTTCTAGCAAGTCGGCGGCGGCGGTTTCAAACAAGGAGTCGGCGTCCGCGCGCTCCAGCCGCTGCCGCGCCTGATAGGCGCTGTCTTCGGCGAAGGCGTGGTAAGCGGTGAAGACGCTGCGCGCCGGCTTGGCGACGCGGATCTGCTGATGGGTGGACACCACATAGCCCAGGCTCTTGCTGCCATACACCACATTGTCCCAGGCCAGGGGCATTTCGGCCGGCTCCGCCGGGAAGCGGTCGATCAGGAAATTGCTGACCAGCCAGGGCGCGCGCGCCGGCAAATGGCTGTGCTCGATGCCGGACGCCTGCAATTGATCATACAGATGCATGGCCACGAACAGCGGCACCGCCAGGATGACCCGGTCGGCAAGCAAACGCTGGCTGTCGCCGCGCGCGTCCAGATAATCGACCCGCACCTGGCTGCCCTTCCCTTGCACCCGCCAGGCGATGCCCGGCTGCTGCCGCTCGGCGCCGATGCGGGCGCGCATATGGCGCATCACCGGATTGAGTCCGTCCGGCCAAGTCAGCACCGCGCCTTCGTCGGCATTGGCGGCCAGGCCGCCGCGGCTGCAGAAATAATGCAGACCGGCCCAGGCCGAGGCATGGGACAGATTCACGCCGTAGTCGTCGCGGCAGCAGTAGTCCAGATACCAGCGCAGCCCTGGCGCGCGGTAGCCATTGGCGTCCAGCCAGTCGGAAAAACTGATCTGATCCAGCCCGGTCCACTGCGGATCGCGCGAGGACAAGGCCAGCGGGATGCAGAAGGCCTTGCGGCCATCCGCGCCGCGCGCGTTGCGCAACTGCGCCATCTGCGCCAGGAAGCGGTTCTGCTCGGCCAGCTCGGCGGGCGGCATGCCCCATCTTGGCAGCAAGCCATCCTGCCAATGCCCCGCCACCCACAAACGCTCGTCCGGCGCGTGCACCACCACCCTTTCATCGAAGCGCGGCCGCAGGCCATAGGGGTCGGCCTCGATCACGCCCATCTCGGCCAAGAGTTCGCGCACATGGACCGATTCGCGCGACGGCAGCGGCAGATAATGCGCGCCGGTGGGGTAGCGGCATTCGCCGAAAGCGCCGCCGGCGGCGTTGCCGTCCGGCTCCGGCCCGTTCAGCACCACCACATCGGTCCAGCCTTCTTTCACCAGCCGCCAGGCGGCGAACAAGCCGGCCGCGCCGCTGCCCACCACCGCCACCTTGCAGCGGCGCTCGTTGCGGGGCTCGGGCGGCTCGATCCCGGCGCGCAGCCGGTGCCCCGCCTTCATGCCCGGCTTGCGCAGCGTCAGCGGCACGCCCCACTGCAGCACGCGTTCGCAGCCCTGCAATACCGGCAGCCCCGCCAACGCCGCCGCCAGCTTGAGAATGTCGCGCCTGTCCATCAACGCAGCACCTGCGACCAGTCCTGGTCGAAATAATGCACCAGCTGTTGATTGTTCAGCTCATTCGGTTTCACGTCCCAGCGCCGCATATCGGGCGGGAAGACGAACATCTCGCGGGTGCTTTCCTTGTCCAGATAACGCAGCGGCACCGTGTAACGCTCCGGAGGCGTGAAGCCCGCCCGCTTGGCGGCGATGATGAAACCCCATTCGCCGAAGGACGGCACGTAGACGTGGTAAGGCGTGGTGTGGAAGCCCGCCTCACGCAGCGTGGCGTCCACGCTCCAGTAGGAACGCGGCGCGTTGTAAGGCGAGGTGGACTGCACCACCGCCAGGCCGTTTTCGGCCAGATGGCGCGACAGCAGCCGGTACATCGGCACCGAGTACAGCTTGCCCAGGGCGAAGTTGGACGGATCGGGGAAGTCGACGATCACCGCGTCGTAGCTGCCCTCGTTCTGCTCCAGCCAGCGCGCCGCGTCCTCGTTCACCACCGTCACCCGCTTGTCCTTCAGCGCGCCATGGTTCAGGGCCAGCAAGGGTTCGGAGCGGCTGAACAGCCGCGTCATCGCCGGATCCAGGTCCACCAGGGTGATATGGCGGATATTGGGATACTTCAGCATTTCGCGCACCGCCAGCCCGTCGCCGCCGCCCAGCACCAGCACATTGCGCGCCCAGGGCAGGCTGGCCAGCACCGGATGCACCAGCGCTTCGTGATAGCGGTATTCGTCGCGGCTGGAGAACTGCAGATTGCCGTTGATGTACAGCCGCATATCGTTTTTCCACTTGGTGATCACCAGCCGCTGGTAGGGCGTGGTTTCGGCGTGGATGATCTCGTCGCCGTAAATGGCTTTCTCATTCCAGTGGGTGAGCTGGTCCGACATGGCGAACAGCGCGCCCAGAATCAGCAGCACCACGCCGCTGCGCGCCAGCTGCAGATTCGGTTTGGACAGTTCGCGGCGGAAGCTGCGGCAGGCCCAGATGGCGACGCCGGTATTGAGCAGGCCGAACAGCAAGGCGCTGCGCGACAGCCCCAGCTTGGGCGCCAATAGCAAGGGAAACAGCAGCGACACCGCCAGCGCGCCCAGGTAATCGAAAGTCAGCACCCGGCTCACCAGCTCGGCGAAGCTGGTCTGGCGCTGGTTCAGCACCCGCATTACCAGCGGAATCTCCATGCCCACCAGCAGGCCGATGGCGAACACCATGCCGTACAGCACCAGCCGAAACGGCTCGCCGGCCAGCGCGAACACCAGGAACAGCAAGGAGGCGGATACCCCGCCTATCAGGCCGACCAGCAGCTCGATCTCGACGAAGGTGTCCAGCAACCGTTCGTCCTTCACATACTTGGACAGGTGGGAGCCCGCCCCCATCGCGAACAGATAGCAGCCTATGATGGAGGAGAACTGCAGCACCGAATCGCCCAGCAGATAGCTGGCCAAGGCGCCGGTGATCAGCTCATAGGCGATGCCGCAGGACGCGACGATAAACACAGAGATTATCAGCAGCCGATTTCGCATCGTATTGTCATTGTTGGTAGAATAGCCGCCATTATATGCCGGCCTGAGGAGAGAGTATGGCTTCCGGATTATTGCCCGCGCTGTTCGCCTACCTGAGCTATCTTGGCAGCGGCCTGGCGCTGCTGGGCCTGTTCGCCTGGCTGTACTGTTTCGTCACCCCGATAGACGAGCTCAAGCTGATCCGCGACAACGGCCACGCCGCCGCCATTTCCTTCGCCGGCGCCCTGCTCGGCTTCGCGCTGACGCTGGCGTCCAGCGCCTGGCACCTCAACAGCTGGCAAAGCTTCATCACCTGGGCGCTGCTGGGGATGCTGGTGCAGATCATCATGCACTTCGCGGTGTCGCGCTGGCTCAAGGACTTGAGCCGCGCCCTGATCCAAAATAATGTGGCCATGGGCATCCTGGCCGGCTCCATCCACCTGGCCGTCGGCCTGATCAACGCGGGCAGCCTGTCCTGATATCCGCCTGTTCCATCGTTTGGGAGTAGCAAAATGAGCCTGATGTCTTTCATCAAGAAGCAGTTCATCGACATCCTGGAATGGCAGGAGGACGAAGACGGCGTGCTGGCCTGGCGTTATCCGATGCAGGACAACGAAATCCAGTACGGCGGCAGCCTGACCGTGCGCGAGTCGCAGATGGCGGTGTTCGTCAACGAAGGCAAGATCGCCGACGTGTTCAGCCCCGGCATGCACAAGCTGACCACCCAGACGCTGCCGGTGCTGACCTATCTGAAAAACTGGGACAAGCTGTTCGAATCCCCGTTCAAGTCCGACGTCTACTTCTACAGCACCCGCGTGCAGCTGGGCCGCAAATGGGGCACCGCCCAGCCGGTCACCATCCGCGACAGCGATTTCGGCATGGTGCGGCTGCGCGCCTTCGGCATCTATTCCTACCGCATCGTCGATCCCAAGCTGTTCTACACCGAGGTCAGCGGCACCCGCGAAATCTACACCTGCGACGACCTGGAGCAGCAGCTGCGCAACCAGGTGATCGCCACCATGACCACCACGCTGGGCGGCAGCGGCGTGCCCTTCCTCGACATGGCCGGCAACCAGGGCCTGATGGCGGACAAGATACGCGAGGCGCTGGAGCCGGCGTTCCAGCGCTTCGGCCTGGCGCTGGACAGCTTCGCGGTGGAAAACATCTCGCTGCCGGAAGAGCTGCAAAAAGCCATCGACAAGCGCATTTCGATGGGCATGGCCGGCGACCTCAACCAGTACACCCGCTACCAGACGGCGGAAAGCATTCCGTTGGCGGCGCAGAACGAAGGCGGCCTCGCCTCCTTGGGCGCGGGCTTGGCGGCCGGCGCCGGCGTCGGCCAGCTGATGGGCCAGGCCATGCAGCAAAGCCTGCAACCGGCGCAAGCAACGCCCGCCGCTCCCGCCGCGCCAGCCCCGCAAGCGGCCCCCGCCGCCGACGGCCCGCAAGCCAAGCTGGCCCAGTTGAAAGGGTTGCTGGACCAAGGCCTGATCACCCAGGCCGACTATGACGCGGCCAAGGCGGACGTCTTGAAGAAACTGGTGGGCTAAACCGACGCATGTACCGCATCGCCTGCCCCTCCTGCGGCGCCGACGTCGAGTTCCGCGCCGCCAGCTCCGTGTTGGCCGTCTGCCAGTATTGCCGCAGCACGCTGCTGCGCGACGCCGACAGCGTGCGCGACATCGGCAAGATGGCCGAGCTGCTGGACGACTACTCGCCGCTGCAGATCACCAGCAGCGGCCGCTATATCGACCGCAACTTCAGCATCGTCGGCCGCATCCAGCTGCGCTACGACGCCGGCGTGTGGAATGAATGGTATCTGCTGTTCGACGACGGCCGCGGCGGCTGGCTGTCGGAAAGCGTCGGCCAATACGTGCTGACGCTGCCGGTGGGCCAAGACCCGCAAGCGCCGGCCTTCGACGGCCTGCAGCCCGGCCAGTCCTACACCCACCTCAACCGCGACTTCGTGTTCTCCGACGTGCGCCAGGCGCAGTGCATAGGCGGCGAAGGCGAGCTGCCGTTCAGCGTCGGCGACGGCTGGCAGGCCCAGGTGGCCGACGCCCGCTGCCAGCAGATGTTTTTGACGCTGGACTACTCCGACCATCCCGACGCGCCCGAGCTGTTCATCGGCCAGGCGACCACGCTGCCGCAGCTGAAAATGCAGCTGCTGCGCGACACGCGGATGATCGAGGAGAAAACCGGCAAGCTCAAAGGCAGCGTCGCCACGCTGGCCTGCCCCGGCTGCGCCGCGCCGCTAGATTACCGCGCCGGCGCCGCCACCCAGATCACCTGCGGCCATTGCCACAGCCAGGTGGACCTGACCGGCGACGTGGCCACCGTCATCGGCATGCACAAGCGCGCCGAGGAAGCGCCGGGCCTGACGCTGGAGCTTGGCGGCACCGCCACCATAGAGCGGCTGCCCTGGACCGTCACCGGCGCGCTGGTGTGGCAGACCGACGACGAAGACGCCAGCCGCTGGACCGAATACCTGCTGTACAACGTGGACAAGGGCTTCCGCTGGCTGGTGGAAAGCAGCGAGGGCTGGTTCATCGGCAGCCTGATGGATTGCTGGGTGGACAGCCTGCGCGCCGATTACGCGGTGCTGGACAACAAAACCTATAGCCGCGCCTATCCGGATTACCGCGCCTCCATCGTCTACGCCGCCGGCGCCTTCCCCTGGCGCGCCAAGCTGGGCGACAGCCTGCTGCTCAGCGAATATCAAAACGCCAGCGGCCAGCAAAGGCTGTCGCGCGAATGGTCGGAACAGGAAATGACCTGGACCCGCAGCGACAAGGCCAGCAATGAAGCCGTCGGCAAATGGTTCGGCCAGCCGGAACTGGCGCCCATGCACGTGGACGAGGCGGAGGACGAGTCCAGCCTGCAGAGCATAGGCATCAAATACGGCCTGATCTTGCTGCTGCTCAACCTGCCGCTGGCTTGGATAGGCAATGAGCTGGACGACGGCTTCGTGATCTGCATGATCGCCTGCTTTGTGCTGGCCTTGCCGATCCGCAAGGAGGAATGAGCTTTTGACCCCAGGCAATTACCGCAAATACTGCATCCTGGTGCTGGTGGTCACCACCATCATCAATCTGATCAACGCCAGCAACGGCATGGGCGGTGCCTCCGGCGGCGGCCGCAGCTACGGCAGCGGCCACAGCTCGGGCTGGAGCAGCGGCGGCCACAAATGACGAAAGCGCTGGGCCGCCATCTGCTGGCGGATTTTCATGATTGCCCGCCCGCCGCCCTGGCCGATCCGGCGGCGGTGGAGGCGGCGCTGCGCGAGGCGGCGCGGCTGGCCGGCGCCACCGTCCTGGCCGGCCATGTCCATCATTTTGGCGATGGCCAGGGCGTCACCGGCATTCTGCTGCTGATGGAATCGCACCTCAGCATCCACACCTGGCCGGAGCACGGCTATGCGGCGCTGGATCTGTTTATGTGCGGCGAGCCGCAGCTGGAAACCGCCCTCGCCCACCTCGCCGCCGCGCTGCGGCCCGGCCGCCGCGAAACCCGGCTGGTCGAACGCGGGCGCTTGCCATGAGCAACGGGGGCCAGCGCCCCCGTTCTGCGACGGCCTAGACTTCGACTCGTCTTATTTCACCAGCTCCAGCGTGGCCGAGCCGTCGCCGTTCTCCTTCACCAGCTTGAACTGCTTCTGCTCGGGCAGATAGCGCAAGGCGCCGGCGCCGGTTTCGAAGCGCAGGCCCACGCCGGCCACCGGCAGAATGCGCCAGCTTTGGCCCTGGCCCAGATCGATCACCTTCTTGCTGGCGAGATAGCTGGCCAGCGCGGCGCGGTTCTCGTCCGGCGCGTCCACCACGATCTTGTCGGCGGCGATGCCGGGGAAGTTGCCGCCGCCGCTGGCGCGGTAGTTGTTGGTCACTACAATGAAGCGCTGCTTGGCGTCGATGGGCTTGCCCTGAAAGCTCAGCTTGACGATGCGATGGCTGTCCGGCGCGGCCAGCTTGCCGTTGCCGTCGTAGCGCGCCGGCTGGGTCACGTCGATCTGGTAGCTCACGCCGTACAGGCTGTCGAAATTGTAGGAGCGGAATTCCGGATTGATCAGCGCCTGCGCCGCCGCGCCCTTGGGGTCGATGCGATTGAACTGGCCGGCCGACATCTCCAGCCACTCGCGCACATCGGCGCCGGTGATCTTCACCGCCTTGATGGTGTTGGGGTAGATGTAGAGGTCGGCCAGGTTGCGGATGGCCAGCTTGCCGGCCGGAATATCGGTGTAGTAGTTCCAGCCCTGGCGGCCGCCGGCCTTGAACGGGGCGGCGGCGGATAGAATCGGCAGCTTCTCGTATTCGGTGCCTTGCAGCGCGCGCTGCATATACCAGCGCTGCGCCTCGGCCACCAGCGCCACCGACGGATCATCGGCCACCTGGGCGAAATAGCTGTAGATCGGTCGCTTGGTGGCCGCCACCTCGCCGCGCACATAGTCCAGCGTGGCCTGATGCTCGGCGTCCACCAGCGCCTTCACCCGCGGGTCGGCCTCCACCAGCGGCTTCTTGGCCTGCTTGTCGAAGATGGGCCGCAAAGCCGCTTGCCTCGACACCACCTGCCATTTGCCGTTCACCTGTTCCAGCGTCAGGTCGATCACGCCCAGATGGTCGCCCCAGCGGCCCGGCATCACCGCCGGCACCCCGTTGATGGTGCCGGCTTTCAAGTCCACCTTGGGATAGCCGGCAAAGGCTGGCGAAGGAAATTCGGCGTGGGCATGGCCGAACAGGATGGCGTCGATGCCCGCCACCTCGGCCAGATTCGACACCGCGTTTTCGGCAAAGCGCGGCTGCTCGCCCTTTTCAAAGCCGGAGTGCGGCACCGCGATGACGATGTCGGCGCCGGCGGCGCGCATCTTGGGCACGTAGTCGCGGGCGGTTTCCACGATGTCGCGCACTGTCACCTTGCCCTGCAGATTGTTCTTGTCCCATTGCAGGATCTGCGGCGGCACGAAGCCTATCACCCCCACCGTCAGCGCATGGGTCTTGCCCTCGCTGTCTTTCAGTTCGCGCTTGAGCAGGGCGTAGGGCGTGAACAGCGGCTGGCCGGTCTTGGCGTCCAACACATTGGCGTTGACGTAGGGATAGGCCGCGCCCTTCAGCGACTGTTGCAGGAAGGGCAGGCCGTAATTGAATTCGTGGTTGCCCAGATTGCCGGCGTCGTAGTTCAGGGCATTCAGCACTTTGTAGGCCGGGTGGGTTTCACCGGCCTTCAGCGGCTTGATCTTGGCCGCCAGATCGCCCATCGGGCTGCCCTGCAGCAGGTCGCCGTTGTCGATCAGCAGGCTGTTGGGCGCTTCGGCGCGCGCGGCGGCGATCAGGCTGGCGGTGCGCTCCAGGCCGAAATCGGCCACCGGTTTGTCCTGATAATAATCATAAGCCAGCAGGTTCATGTGGACGTCGGAGGTTTCCAGCACCCGCAGCTGGACCGGCGCGGCCCAGGCGGCGGAAACGGCGAGCGAGAGCAAAGACGCGGCAAAGAGTCCGGATAGTTTCACGGCAGACCTCTGTTATTTTTGATCGAGCCGCGAGTGTGCTACAGCCCATCCGCCCCCACAAGCCATGACTGCGACGCTAATGATCGAAATCAGGAACAAAAATGCCCGGACTGGCCGGGCATAGGGCAATAGATGGCATGAGAACTTAATTCATCGCCTCTTCCGCTTGCAGCGCCTGCCGCACCGCCGGCAGTTCTTCGGCGCGTCGCAGGAAGCTCAGCAAGGCCGGGTAATCGGCCAGGGAGCGCTGCACATATTGCGGCCAAGACAAGATTGCGAACAGATAGGCGTCCGCCACGGTGAATTGGTCGCCCAGCAGATAAGGCGTTTTCTCCAGCTGTTGCTGCAGCAGCGCGTAGCGCGGCTGCAAGCGGGCCCAGATCTCGTCCTTGGCTTGGTCGGTCTTGGCGAACCACATCGGCATGAAATTCTTGTGCACTTCCATGGCTATGTAATTCAGCCACTCCTGCAGACGATAGCGCGGCAGCGTGCCATTGGCCGGCGCCAGCGCCTTGTCCGGAACTTGGTCGGCGATGTACTGCAGGATGGCCGCGCCTTCGGTCAGCAGCTCTCCATTATCCAGTTGCAGCACCGGCACATAGCCCTTGGGATTGAGGGTGGAAAAATCGACGCCGCCGGCGGTCGTGCGCGGCGAAGCATGCAGATCGACCGCCTCCGTGGCGAACGGCAGGCCGCTGGCGTGCAGCGCGATATGCGGGGCCAGCGAGCAGGCGCCGGGGGTGAGATACAGTTTCATCGCAAAGCTCCTGTGGCAAGGAAAGGATAAACCGCAACCGGTCACAGCTTGCGGCAAATTAATGACAATTGCAATCCAAATCCCCGCCTGCGAACCCCCTCAGCCCAGCAGCGACACCAGCCACTCGATGCGCAGATTCCAGCCGGCGAAACCGGCCAGCCAGAACACCATGCCCAAAGCGCCGAAGCCCCAGGCGGCGAACAAGGGCAGCAGATTGGCGGACAAGGCCGCCACGGCGGCGCAGGCCACGGCGATGGACAAGGCCGCGTCGCTGATGTCGAACAGATCATGCCGCGCGTTCAGCGCTTCAAAGCCCTGCTCCTTGCCCTCGGCCTTGCGCTGCAGCGCTTCGCTTTCCTGCTTGTAGCGGCTGATCTCCTGGCGCAATTGCTGCTGTTGCGGCTTTAACGCCGCCGCGCTGGCGGGATTGGCCAGCACCAGCATCTCGGCCTGGCGCAGGCCGGCCTCGGTCAGATGCAGCTTGATCTTCTTGGCTTGGTATTCCGACCAGGCGTCGGCGGCGTCGGCCTTGAGCAGCTGCCGGGTCTGGACGATATTGTCGTCCTTCAGCTTGCCCAGGCCCATCAGCACCGACAGCAGCACCACGGTGAGCGCCACCCAGCTGTTGAGCCGCTTTTTTTCCGCTTCGACGCTGATTTCCACTTCCATTGCTCTCTCCTTGCGCATGGCGCGGCCTGGCCGCGATCTCACTCAGCATAACGCAGGCCAAGGCAAATGGATGCGTGGAATCAGGAAGCTTTCTTGCCGAACAGCTTGGGGCGGGCATCCGCCGGGCGGGACTTCATTTCGACGAACAGCGCCTCCACCTGGGCGCGCGCCCAGGGCGTGCGCCGCAGAAAGGTCAGGCTGGACTTGATGCTGGGGTCCTGGCTGAAACAGCGGATATTGACCCGCTCCGACAGCCCTTCCCAGCCGAAATGGGCTTGCAGTTCAGTCAGCATTTTCTCCAGCGTGACGCCGTGAGTGGGATTATTGGCTTGATGGCTCATCCGCCGCGCGCTCCAATACATCATCAGATGCGGCGAGCCCCGCTCGCCGCCGCAGATTATTAATAATGCCCTTCTCGCCGACTTGAAGGCGAGGCCCGCTTGCAGGGCAAGGGCGGGGGTTGGGACTCAGTGGCCAGGCAGCGGAATCAAACGCTTATGCGAAAAGGCCCGGCTTTGCCGGGTCCTCTAGAAGCGAGACTTTGCATCCGCTCCGCGGCCAGAGCGGCGAGTGTAAGCCCACTCGCCGCCGGCGTCCAAACTCAACTGCTGCTTTTGCGCTTGCGCGGCGCGCGCTTGGCGGGGGAAGGCGCCGGCGCCTCAGGCGGCTCGACGGGCTTCGCGTGGTAGAGTTCGCCGGGATCGGGCTTTTGCTTGGCCACGCCCATCGCCAGCGCCACCCGCCCCAGCCGCTGCTGCTTTTCCACGCTGATGGGGCCGGCCGCGGCCAGCAGCAGCATCACCAGCTCCAGCGCCATCTCGCGCTGCTGCTCGCCCGGCAGCAAGTCGCGAATGGTGGCCAGCGCGCGTTTTTCGTCGTTGCGCACCAGCCAGGTCTGGCGGCGCACCGCCTGCTTGAACGCCTCCAGCGTCAGCTCTTCGCCCAGGCCAGTATCCTGCATCACGCGGCGGATGGCGTTGAACGGCCGCACATCGACCACGCCGTTGCCGATGGCCACATAAATCAGCAGGCGCAGGAAACCATCCACCGCGCCGCCTTCGGAATAGAATTGCTCCAGCTCCTTGCGCTTGAGCCGCTGCATTTCCAGCCGCTCCCAACCCGCCTGCTGATTGCGCACCACATAAGGCCGGCTGGGCGACAGCCCCACCATCGCCGCCGTCAGCGGCGCGTCGTACACCGCGCGGAAAGTCATTTCCTTGAGCGCGTCGCGCTGGTCGCGCCAGCCGTCCAGCACGCTCGCGGTCCAGCCGGACACGGTTTCCTGCCATTGCCAGAACGGGTTGGCCTTATCCAGCGGCTGCCTGGCCGCGCGCACCTTGGCCGCCCAATCCGGCAAGGCGAACAACCAGGGGTTGTTGCTGGAAAACCAGCTCCGTTCGGCGCGGGAAAAATGCGATTCGCGCAGCCAGTGCGCGGTTTGTGGCGTGCTGAAGGTCTTGACCCATGGCGAAATGAAACAGTCGTACAGCTGCTGGTTGATCTCGGCCACCCGCTTCACCACCTGGAAGGCTTTCTCGCCGTCGCGGCCGTCGCCCAGCGCCAGGACATCCGCCACTTCGCGCGGTTCGAAGCGGATCAAATAGCGGCCTTGCAGATACTGCAGGCCCGGCGTTTCCGGATAGGTGTCGGTGATCACCGCCTCGTACAGGCCGGGCGGCAGCACATCTATCAGGTCCAGCGCGCTGGCCAGCTCGCTGTGCTCCTTATTGGCCACGCCGGCCGACACGAAGATGCCGAGATGGCCGATCTGCTCGTGCAGGCAGTAGACGATGGTCTGCTCATTGTTGCGGATGTCTTCCACGTCCTTGTACAAGTCGGCGATCCAGTACAAGGCCTGTTGCGGCGGCGTGATGTTGTCGCCCCAGGAGGCGAACACGATGATGGGCGAGCGGATCTGCCTGAGGTCGATCCGGGTCTGGCCATCCTCCAGATACACTTCGCCGCGGCTCAAGCGGTTGCCGACGAACAGGTTCTGGCTGATCCACTCCATCTCGCCCTTGTTGAGCAGATAATGGCCGCCCCACCAGCGCTCGAACTCCAGAAAGCGGCCGCGCTCCTGGTCGATATGGGAATACAGATGGTAGCCCTTCTTCCAATAGGTGTTGGCCGGGTCCAGCTGTTCGAAATTGCCCACCAGCTGCGCGCCGTCGAACTGGCCATGGCCGAGGTCGCCGGCCAGCGAGGCAGTCCAGGTGCCGCCCAGCATGCCGCCCTGATAGCGCATCGGGTTCTTGCCGGCCACGCCGGCCCAATACGACAGCGGCGAGCCGGCCAGCAGGATAGGCCCCACCAGTTCCGGCGCCGACGCCGCCACCATGGCCAGCGCCCAGCCGCCCTGGCAGTTGCCGATGACGAAAGGCTTGCCGGCGTTGCCCGGATGCAGCTCGCCCACCTTGCGCAAAAACGCCTTCTCGGCGTTCCAGACGCACTCTATGGTCTGCCCCTCCACCGGCACCGGAAAGAACATCACGAAATAGCAAGGATGGCCCTGGCGCAGAGCGATGCCGATTTCGCTGTCCATCTTGAAGCCGCCTATCCCCGGCCCGTGGCCGGCGCGCGGATCGATCACCACGAAGGGGCGCTTGGCCGGGTCGGCCGCCGGGCAATCCTCAGGCGGCCGGATGGCGGCCAAGGCGTAGTTGACCGGCCGCTCCAGTTCGCGGCCGTCGACGATGATGTCGTAGTCGAACACCAGCACCGGCGGATGGCCGGAAGCCTGATGCTCCAGATAGGTGTCGCCGCGCTCGCGCAGCACGTCGAAAAACAGCAGGCCGCGCTGCGCGGCGTCGGTCCAGTAGTCCCACCACTGCTGTCCCCAGCCCCACCATCCCGCTTCCGCCATCGCCGCCTCCTGTCCGCCGTATCCTAATTCACTGTAGTTCAGGCCTGTTGCGACGCCGCAATTATCAATAGGGTATTGCCGGTTAACAGAATTGAACATGAGCGAATTTCCAAGAAAAACTCGCCAGACAATTGCGTCCAATACTGCAAGCACCTCAACTCTCCATGGAAGGAAAACGCCATGACCAAGCTGTTCAAGCCCCTACTCGTCGCCGGCCTGCTGCTCCTAGGCTCCGCCGCTGCGTACGCCGACGATGCCCCCGCCCCCGCCGTCGCCCCGGCGCACAAGGGCTGGCACATGGATCCGGCCAAGATGGAGGCGATGCGCGCCAAGCATTTGCAGATGTTGCATGACAAGCTGAAAATCCAGCCGCAACAGGAAGCCGCCTGGCAAACCTTCACCGCCTCGATGAAGCATGAAAAGATGGCCAAACCGGCGATGGACGACAAAGCCACCGCGCCGGAGCGGATGGAACAGATGATGCAACGCCATCAAGCCGAAATGCAGAAGCATCTGGACGCGCTGAAAGCCTTCTATGCCCAGCTGACGCCGGAGCAACAGAAGATCATGGACCATATGCATGGCCCGCGCGGCAAAATGGACCATCGCGGCAGGCCTGAAGGCGCGCCGCCGGCTAACGGTTAAACCCTTTATTCGGCAGGCTGCGCTTGCGACGCGCAGCCATCGGCAACTCCACACGGAAAGAGGCCCATCATGAGACGCAGAATCCCATTGTTTGGCGCGATGCTGCTGGCCGCGCTGGCAGCCGCGTCGACGCCGGCTCTGGCTTACCACCACCATGGCGGGCCGCCCTCCATCAGCATCGATATCTGGCGCGGCGGTTATTGGCACCATGGCTACTATCATGGCCACATGGGCTGGTGGTGGGTCGTCGGCGGCGGCTGGTATTTCTACACCGCGCCGGTCTACCCCTACCCCAGCCTGTACGCGCCGCCGGTGGTCGCCGTTCCAGTCGCGCCGGCAGTTCCCGTCGCCCCCTTGGCGCCGCCCGCTCCGCCCATCGCCGTCGCGCCACAGGAACCGGCCCAGGTTTGGTACTACTGCAAAGCGTCCAAACAGTACTACCCGTATGTCAGCGAATGCCCGGGCGGTTGGAAGACCGTGCCCTCGCAGCCGCCGAAATAAAGGGGACACCGCCATGAAGAAAACCTATCTCGCGCTGATGCTGCCGGCTTTGCTGGCAGCGTGCGCCACCGTGCCCACCGGCCCCACCGTCGCGGTGATGCCGGCGCCGGGCAAGCCGTTCGAAGTCTTCGCCCAGGAAGAGCAGCAATGCCGGGCCTATGCGTCCGCCAGCCTGGGCACCGACACCAACCAGGCGGCCGCCAGCAATATGGCGGGCAGCATGGCCTTGGGCACCGTGGTCGGAGCGGCGGCCGGCGCCTTGATCGGCGGCAATCACCAGGGCGCGGGCGTGGGCGCAGGGGTGGGCATGCTGGCCGGCACCGCCGCGGGCAGCTCGACCAGTTCTTATGCCGGTTACGACGCCCAAACCCGCTACAACATTTCCTATCAACAGTGCATGTACGCCAAGGGCAATCAGCTGCCCAGCCAGGCGCGACCGGTGCATATGGCGCCGCGCGGCTACTACTACCCGCCGCCGTCGATATAGGCTAGCGCTCGCCGGCATGGCAGAGCATGTCGACATCACCTGACGGAAGAAACAACCATCACGTTAACATAAGGAAACAAAAAGTCTTTTTTGGAAAAGCGGGCGACAGAAAAGGCAGCGATACTGGAATGGCGCCCCCGGTGGTTTCCAGGTTCGCAAGCGGTTTTAAGTCCGGAGAGCGCGTCGAGAACAGATTCTGAAAGGATGACATCATGAAGACATCGCGCCTCGCTCTCACGGCCGCCCTGCTGTTGGCGGCTGGCTTGGCTCAAGCCCAGGACGCCAACTGCCGGCCGTTCGATACCGCCAGAGTGCAGCCCAGCGTGCCGCTATCGCTGCACGACATGACCATGATAGACGCGCCGGCCGCGCAGACGCCGCCGGCGTCAACCGCGCAGTCGCAGTAAAAAAGCCGCTTCAGGCGGCCTGTTTCAAGTCAAAGCGCCGTTGCCCCGGGCGGGGCGCGGCGCTTCGGCTTTCCGTCAGCGGCCAAACCAGCGGTCGCCGAAATTCACCAGCAACACGCCCGCCACCACCAGCACGGCGCCGACCACACGCGCCGCGCTCAGCTCTCGCAAGGGCATGGCCAGCCAGCCGAAACGGTCGAACAGCAGCGAAGAGCAAACCTGGCCGGCGATGATCAGCGACACCATGGTCGCCACGCCCAGCCTGGGCGCCAGCAAGGTGGTGCCGAACACGAACCCCGCGCCCAGCACGCCGCCCAGCAACATCCACCACTCCACCCGCGACAGGGCGGCCAGGCTTTGCCAACGCTGGCCGGTGGCGAGGCCGAGCAGGCACAGGGTCAAACAGCCGACGCTGAACGACACCAGCGCCGCCAGCAAGGTGCTGCCGCCTATCAGTTGCCTGAGTTGATTGTTCACCGCCGCCTGCAGCGGCACCACCACGCCGATCAGGAAGGCCAACAAGGGATATAGGGCTTGCATCGAAATTCCTCTTTACCGCGCGCCGCCCGGCGCGCGACTGGCGAGGATGATAAATGAATCAGCGCGGCTGCGCCGCAGGATTGCGGGTATAGGCGCAAAAACCGGGCTTGGGGCCGATCTTGGGATGATTGCGGCAGGTGTTGGGCCGCTTGTCGTAGATAGTACACAGCCGGGTCTTGGCGTCCAGATACAGGCAATCGCCGTTGGCGCGCTGGGCCAGCGTGAACAGGCTGTTCTTGAAATTGAAGTGCTGGATGACGCGCTGTTTTTCCAAGCGCTTGGCGATGTTCTTGATCGGCTCGTCCAGCTCGAACTCGTCCACCACCCCGATGCGGATCAGGTCCGGCAGCTTAACCTCCACCGGCATGGTGCAACAGGAGCCCATGCAGTCGCCGCACAGGCCGTTTTTGTATTTGATCCAGGTTTCCAGGCGGTTGATATCGGCCACGGCGCGTCCTTAACACATTGAATACTCGAAGCTTTCCCTGACGGGAAGCCCGGCATTCTACGGTTGCGGCGGCCGATCGGCAAGGGCTCTGGCTCTGGCGATGGCGCTGCGCGCCCATGCCAGAGCCGGCATCAGATCGACTTGCCCAGTCGTATCCAGAATCAGGCTCTCGCCCAAGCCCAGCGGCCCCAAACTTTCGGCGCGCCGCAGCTGCGCGAGCAAATCCGCCGGATCGCGCCGCGCGTCCAGATGGCCGGGATGGCGGCGGCGCTGGACAAAACGCTCGGCGGCCGCCTCGGCCGGGCAATGGCAATGCAGCTCCAGCACCAGATGCCCTGAGCGCAGCAGCCCATCCACAGGCGTGCCTGACGCCTCGCCAGAGGCGGGATGCCGCCACCAAGAACAGACCACGGCTCGTGGGGCGGTTTGCGCCACGGCGAGAAAGCGCGCGTCGGCCTCCCGGCTCAACGCCCTACGCCAAGCGGCATCGCCGACGCCCCGCTCCTCGAACAGCGCCTCCAGGAAATCATCTTTATCCAGACATGGCCAGCCCAAGGCCTCGGCCAGGCGGCGCGCCAGCGTGCTTTTGCCGCTGCCCGGCGCGCCGCTGAGCAACAGCAAGACGCGGCCAGACTCCACCTCAACCATGCAAGCCCGCGAATTCCCGCAAGATGGCGGCGATGCGCCAACGGTGGTCGCGGTCGTGGTCCGCCAGTAGCTCCAGCAGACCCAGGATATTGATGCTGGAGCCATCGCCGCGAATGCCGCTGCGGCCCAATTGCGCCGGCTCCAAGGCTCGCAATTCCGCCAGCAGCGCCTGGCGGGCGCTGGAGAACGCAGCCAGGCCCACCGCGCCGTCGCGCAAATGATAGGCCCGCTCCCGCGGCCAGTCGGAAACCTCCATAGGCGGCAGCCAGGGCAGTTCCTCGCTCAGCGCCTTATGAATGCGCAGGCCATACAGATCCACTTCGCAGTCATGCAGATGCCAGACATGTTCCAGCAAGGGCGAACGGTCGCGCTCCGGCTGCCGCCCCCAGGCTTCGGATGGCAGCTCCGCCAAAGCCTGCTCCAAAAACAAGGGCATTTCCTCCAGCGCCAGCAGCAGGTGCCGGTAGGCCTGGCTCAACAACGCCGGTCTTTCCATCGTATCAGACAGCATCCGATAGCCTTTCGCAGGGATGAGCCTGGCGCGCGGCGCGCGGCAGCACTTCGGGCAAATAAATGGTTTGGATGGCGGCTAGCTGGCCATGCGCCTCCCAATGGCCCTTGCTCTGCCAATGCTCCACCAGGACAAACAGTTTGGGATCGGCCTCGGAATGATAGGCCTCCCACAACAGACAACCCGGCTCCGCCAGGCACAGCGGCCGCATCCGCGCCAAGGCGGCGGCGATGGCCGGGATGTCGTCGGTCGTATTCGCTGCCAGCGTCACAATCAGCGGAAACATCACGCATTCTCCAATCAGTAAAATTCCATCCGCCGCAAACCGACATAGCGCGGCGCGGCCAAGTTTTGCTCCCGCTCGCGCCAGTCATCCTGCAATAGCATGGGCGGAAACACGGTTTTGCCGACGAAATCCTCGCGCGACAGCCAAGCCGCCTCGACAATGTGCTCGCGCGTCGCTTCTTCCGCGCCGCAATCGATCTCGCCGCCCAGCAAGCGGCCGCGGAACCAGAACTTGCACTCGCGGGTCTCCGGGCTGGCAAACTCCTCGATACAGAGCAACGCGCCGATTTCCACCCGCAAGCCGCACTCCTCCCGCACCTCGCGCGCGGCCGCCTCCGCCAGCGCTTCGTCGTCGATCGCGCCGCCGCCCGGCGCCGCCCAAAAGTCGTACGCGCCCGGCTTGCAACGGCGCACCATCAAGACGCGCCCTTGGTCTTCCACAATCGCGCCAGCGGCGATGCGATGTTTCACGATGTTTTCCCTGCGCGCAGCGCATAAGCCGCGCTCAGCCACAAAATGACGCCCGCGCCCAGGCAGCCGACCGGGTCGTTTGACCCGCCCGCCGCGATTTGCGGGTAAGCCAGCGGCCACGCCGTCAACGCCGCGCCGGTCAGATAATGGGCGCGAACCCGGAACGCCCAGGCCAAGGGGAAGAAATGCAGGCCGATGATCAGCATCACCGCGGGAAGCTGCCACTGCGGCAAATCAAAATGATTGAGGACGTTCACCGCCAGGATAGCGCCCAGCCATTGCAAGCCGTTCACCCATTTGAAAATCTTGTCGGCCCGCTTGGAGGCCGCGGTTTGCGCCGCCGCCGCCATCGCCGCGCGGTTTTGCCGCCAGCGCCGCCAGGCATGGCTCCACAAGGCGGCGGCCAGCGCCGCCACCAGCGCGGCGAACCACGGGCGCGGCTGGCTGCGCAGAAGATCGGAACCCCATAGCCAAACGGCGCCGAACACGGTGAAGAACATCGCGCCCACCGCCCGGCGGCCTCGCTGCGCCATCGCTTCCAACTCGATCAGGCCGGCATCCTTGCCTATCGTCATGACGACTCCTGAGCTTAGGGCCGATTGATCACTGCTTCAATGTGATGGCCGTCCGGATCGATAACGAAAGCGGCGTAATAATGCGCACCATAATGCGGGCGCAACCCAGGCGCGCCGTTGTCCCGCCCGCCATGCGCCAGCGCCGCGGCATGAAAGCGATCCACCGCCTCGCGGTTGGGCGCGGCCAAGGCCAGATGAAAACCCGGCCCCGGCGGCGCGGCGTCCGGCTCCCGCATCAGCGCCAGCCGGTCTCCGCCGCCCGGCTCGCCATAGCCCGCCGCCTCTTCATGCGACCAAACCGGCACAAAACCCAACTCAAGCAGAGCCGCATCGTAGAAATGGCGGGCGCGGTCCAAGTCCGCCACGCCTAAGGAAAGATGGTGCAGCATCGGCCACCCTGAATGAATATTCGAATCAGCCAATCATAAACCAAAACATATCATTGGCATATTTAGGCCTTATCCACGGTTGCCGGGTCTTGCCGCCCGCACATTTTTCCAAGATCGCGCCAGGGCCCCCGCTTAAGCTCGCGTTTCCATCCACCACGCAGAAAGCGCGCCATGGCCTTGAAAGCCGCCTTTATCTTCATCGCCCCGCAGGGCGATCCCTCGCGACATCGTTCCATCACCGAGACGCCTGAAGTGCAAGTCGCCACCATCGCCGTCTCCAGCTACGTCCAAGCCGCGGAAACCGCGCGCGAACTGGCGGAGCAAGGCTGCGCCGCCATCGAGCTGTGCGGCGGCTTCGGCCACCAGGGCGCCGCTCTCGTCGCGGCAGCGGTCGGCTCGCTAGCGTCCGTAGGCGTGGTGCGCTTCGACCCTCATCCGCTGCTGGGCCACCGTTCCGGAGATGAATTGGGCTGAACCGCCAGGGGAGAGTAAAACAAGGACCACGCCGGTTCGCTCAGCAAGCGCGCCGGCGGCAAGCCAACCAAGCTGCGCGCGTCGCGGTGCAGATGGGCCTGATCGAAATAGCCGTGTTCCCAGGCCAAGCCAGCCAGGGAAGGCCGGCTCTGGAAAACCGCGTCGCGCAAAAAACGCTCGAAACGGCACAGCCGGTGATAAAACTTGGCGGTCACGCCCTGGCTGGCATGAAAACGGCGCGACAGGCCGCATCGGTCCACGTTCGCCTCATCGGCGTAGACGCCCAGCGCGAAGCCGGCGCTGTCGGCGAACATCCGGCCCGCCAGACTGCGCATCCGCTCCAGTTCAGGCGTCTCGCGCAGACGTGATAGCAGCAAGAGGCTGGCCTGCCCGCACTGCGTTTCGAAATCAGCGCCGCCCAGCCGCGCCCACGCATCGGCATCCTCAGGCCAGAGCTGGCGCGCAGGCGTCTCGCGATCCACCAAGCCCGACAAGGCGGGCACGCCGAACAAGGGCAGCGCCCCGGCGCGGAAACGAATCGCGAACACCGGTCGCGCCGGCCGCGCCAATTGTTGCACGCGGTGCCTCGGGCACAGCAAGGCCGACCCGCCGCCCTCGCCCAGCCACAACTCCGCACCGGTGCCCGGCAGCAGCGTCAAAACCTCAGGATCGCCCTGCTCAAAATGGTAGCGGCGGTAACTGTGTATCCAGGGACGCAGCCCGGCGTCAGGCAAGCATTGTTGCGACTGCATTGACGACATTCCAAACTAGAAGGCGGCCATTCTGCGCCGCCCCGATAGCCGGCGCTTGTAAAAACGTGCTCGTCACGGCCGCCATGCCATCAAGGGCACCGCCATCTCGTCCGGATGAACGCCGGCATGCATGCCAGCCTCCAGGAATACCCTTTCCCCCGGCAGCGTGTCGCGCAGATTCCAGCCCGGCTTGGCGATCAACACCACATCGCCGCAACGGCGCGCCAAATCCGGATGCGCCGGCCCAGGGCCATACACCCCCGCCGCCAGCAGCTCGGCGCTCCTTGCCGGCCAGCAGGCATGGCCCAGCCGCGCTTCCGCCAAGGCGAGAAAGCGCTCGACGCAGCCGGGCTTCACATGGCAATAAGCCATCCGCGTTTCGCCGGACAAGGGCCGCGCCAACAAGCCATACAGCTCCTGGTCGGCATCCACGTCCACCCATTGCGCCGCCGGCGCGGCGGTGAAGCCGTGATCGGCGATCGCCACCACCGCCGCGTCGCACTGCCGCGCCTCCTCCAGCAAACGGCCAAGCTCGTCGTCCAGTTCGGCCAGCGCCTGCTGCGCTTGCGGACTGTCCGGCCCGGTGGCGTGCATCTGCGCGTCCAGTTGGCGCAGGTAGAGATAATGAAAAGCCGGCGCCGGCGAGCTCAGCCGCGCGCTCAATTGCGCGAAGGCATCGGCGGAGTCGCGGTAAGGCAGACGCAGGCAACTGCCGGCATGATGACGGGTGCAGGGCGAGTGGGCGATATCGGCCGGCAGCATCAAAAAAGCGGGTCGGGCGAAATGCTCGAACAAGGGCGGCGCGCAAAACAAGCTATCGGCCAATTGCTGCGCCGCGCTGGCGGAATCGGCCGGGTGGCGCACATACAGCGGCAGCGGCGCGATGATTTCCTCGCCATGCAGCTGGTGCCAGCCTATCAGGCCATGCACCGAAGGCGGCTGGCCGGTCAACACCGTGGTGACCGCCGCCGCGGTGGTGGGCGGGAACACGCTGCTAAGGCTGCGCCGCCGCAAGGCCGCCAAGCGGCTGTTCGGCCCCAGCCGCCGCAATTGCGCCTCGCCCAAGCCATCCACCAGCAGCAGGCAGACATGGCGATGGCGGCCGATGCCGGCCAGAACCTCGCTGTCCAGCGGGGCGTGGCCCAGATCCGGCCCGCCCAGCTCCAGGCTCAGCGTCTGCATCAGATTGAGCAGGCCGCCGCCTTGATAATCCGGCCAGGCCGCGCCGGGAAAGCGCGAGTTCCAGTTCTCCATGCCGACACCTCATCATCCGTTCGCCAAAGCCAGCATGCTGGCCCGGCCGAGATGCCATTGTCAATCTTGGAGATGACAGGCCGCAAGGGCGGAACTACCCTGACAGAATGCCCCGCAGCATCCGACTCACTGCCACCGTACTCGGAGAAAAGCCGCATGAGCCTGTTGCAATCGATCAAAGTCGGCCCGCGCCTGGCGCTGTCCTTCACCTTGCTGCTCGCCATCCTGCTGGGCATCTGCGCCAGCGTCTGGACCGGCCTGGACAGCATAGAGCGCTCCACCCAAGCCATCGTCAACGACGACGCCAGCAAACAGCAAGCCGCCGCCGGCCTGGACCGCCATGCGCAGAACGCCGCGCTGCTGCTGCTGCAAATCATCGCCACGCCGGAACGCAATCAGCGCGTGCCGCTGTTCGCGGCGATGGACGAGGCCAACCGCCGCGCCGACGCGACCTTCCAGCAACTCAAGGCGCTGCCCTGGCCGGCGGAACAGGCCGGCAAATTGCAAGCGCTGGCGCAGTTGCGCGCGGCCTATTCCAAAGCCTTTCTCGAAACGGTGGACCTGGTGGAGGCGAACGATCCGGCCGCGCTGGCCAAGCAATTCGGCAGCGACACCCGGCCCGCGCTGCAAGCGCTGCTGGCCGCCACCGCGGCGCTGTCGGCGGAGCAGCAAAGCCATATGAACGCCGAAATGGCCGCCGCGCTGCGCAGAATGAGCCTGACCCGCGGCCTGCTGCTCGCCTGCAGCGCGGCGGCGGCGCTGGCCGTGCTGTTGCTAGCCTGGAGCGTCACCCGCAGCATCACCCGGCCGCTGGAGCATGGCGTGGCGGTGCTGGATTCGATGGCTCAGGGCGATCTGCGCAGCCAGGTCCGCTCCGCCGGCCGCGACGAAACCTCGCAAATGCTGCAACGGATGGAAACCATGCAGCATGGTCTGGCCGCGCTGGTGAGAGATCTGCGCAGTTCCGCCGATGTGGTGGCCGACACTGCGCACTCCACCCGCGACAGCGCGGCGGAACTGGCCGGCGGCGTGGAGCGGCAACAGGCGGAGCTGCATCAGATCAACGATGTGGTCGGCGCCTTCGCGGCCAAGCTGGACCGCGCGGCCGACACGGCGCGGCAAGCGCAGCAGCAGGCGCGCGACTCGGCCAGCCTGGCCGACACTGGCCAATGTTTGATCGAAACCGCCTCGCGCGAGATCCAGGCCATCGCCGGGCAGATCCAGGGCAGCGCCGAATCGGTGGACGCGCTGCGCCAGCGCGCGAACTCCATGCACGGCATGATCGAATCGGTCACCGACATCGCCGAGCAAACCAATATGCTGGCGCTGAATGCCGCCATCGAGGCGGCGCGGGCCGGCGAAATGGGCCGCGGCTTCGCCGTGGTGGCCGACGAAGTGCGCAATCTGGCGGCGCGCACCGCCCGCGCCACCCGCGAAATCAATGAGGTGATCAGCGCCATGGACCAGCAAACCACCGACGCCATGGGCCGCATCGAGCAAGGCCAGCGCGAGATGGCGCGCGGCGTGCGGCTGATAGGCGAAATCGTCGCGCCGCTGACCGAGCTGAAACAGGGCGCCACTGCCACCGTCGGCGGGCTGGACCGCCTCGCCGCCGACATCGCGGAACAAGTGCGGGAAAGCCAGGCCATCGCCGACAGCGTTTCGGAAATCGCCCGCCTGGCCGACGACAGCCTGCGCGCCAGCCAAAGCGCCAGCCAGGGCAGCGGCCGGCTGCGCGATGTCAGCGCCTCGCTGCAAAGCCAGATCCGCCGCTTCGTGGTGGACCATTAGCCGCCGCGAGCCGCTAGGGCGGGGGGTGGATCAATCCGCCTCGACGGCCTTGCCTGCCATCCACGCCACCTGCTGGCGCGGCTCGTGCGGCTGGCCCAGTATCTCGCGGTACAGTTCCGGCCGGCGCGCTTGTCGATAACGGTGCCCGCCGCACAGGGCCAGCTTGTCGCGGCTCAGCCGCGCCAAGGCCATGCCCTCGTCCAGGCGCGGGCCTTCGGCCAGGATGTCGCCGAACGGGTCCAGAATCATCGAACAGCCGTTTTTCAGCTGATCGTCGTCCATGCCTATCGGATTGGAAAACACCACGTAGACGCCGTTGTCGTAGGCGCGCGCCGGCAGCCACTTCATCAGCCAGCCGCGTCCCTTCAAGCCCTCGAACTCGATGCGCAAGGAGGTGGGGTCCTGCTGGCGCTGGCGCCACAGGACCGGATCGACAAAGCCGGCTCCGGGCCGGGTGGACGGCGTGCACATGGTCACATGCGGCATGAACAAGATTTCCGCGCCCAGCAAGGCGGTGGCGCGCACGTTCTCGATCACGTTGTTGTCGTAGCAGATCAGGATGCCGCACTTCCAGCCGTCGATCTCGAACACCGTATACGCCGATCCCTGCGCCAGATGCGGATTGATGAAGGGATGCAGCTTGCGGTGCTTGGCCACCAGGCCTTGCGGGCCGACGCAGACCTGCGCCTTGTACAGTTCTCCGTCCTCGCCTTGCTCGAACAGTCCTGCCAGCAGATAGATGTCCAGCCGGGCGGCGATCTGGGCCAGCCGCTTCACGCTGGGGCCATCCGGTATCGGCTCCGCCAGCTCGGCCAGCTGTTCCCGGCTCAAGCGCCGGGCAAAGGTGTAGCCGGTGACCGAACACTCGTGAAACGCCGCCACCCGCGCGCCGGCGGCGGCGGCCTGCTCGGCTAAGGCTTCGATCCGCGCCAGATTGAACGCCTTGTCGCCGCTGGCGTTTTCAAACTGCATCGTCGCCACTTGCAAATCATTCATGCCTTTCCCCTTTCGTCACACTCATCCGGGGCCGACCAGGCCCCCTCAATCCAATGCCCTCACCTCGCCATTGCGCGGCGTGGCGTTTTCGTGGAACAGGTCTTCCAGGTATTGCGTCAGATCGCCGGCCGCCAAATCATTGGGAATGATGAAGCCGGCTGGACGGCGCTTGCCGTCGCCGCCGGCCCAAAAAGCCCGCCAGCCGCCCTCGCGCCGCTCCACCGCCAGAATCCGGCCATAGACATTGAAACGGCGTTTGTCCGCCGCTCGCGGCCCAGCCGCGCTGGCTGGCGCGTCCTGCCGCGCCCGCCAATGAAATCGCAAGGTCCGGCTGCCGTCAGCCTCCCGCCGCGACTCGCCCAGCGCCATGCCGGCCTTGAGCAGCACCCGCTGCGACGCCGGATGCGCCTCCGCCACGGTGGCGATGATGTGGCGCAGCCCCCATTGCGCGGCGGCATGCGCGATCATCGCCGCCGCCGCCTCGCTGGCCAGCCCTCGGCCCCAATGGGCAGGCAAAAAAGCGTATTTCAACTCCGGCTCGGCCTGGCCATCCGGGTGCGTCAGCCCGCAAAACCCCAGCAGCTCGCCGCTGAGGCCATCCTCGACGGCGAACATGCCATAGCCGCGCGCGGCGTAATGGCGCCGCGTCGCCTCCAGCCAGCGCCGGCAATCGGCCCGCGCCAAGGTTTGGCCATCGCCCACCCAGCGCATGGTTTGGGCATCGCCGCATACCGCCGACAACGCGTCCATATCGGCGTCGCGCCAACGGCGGACAGCCAGGCGCTCGGTGCGGAATATCTGATCGGGCGGATGATTCGACATGGTCGGCTCCCACGGATTAGGCATAGGCAAAAGGACGGCGGCCGCGCCGCCGCATCGGTTCAGCATACCCGCATCGCCGCCGTCCGGTGAACCCCGCGTCGCCATCCAAACCAGACGCGGCGCCCATCCCAGGCGGCGCAGGCTCAGATCTGCGCGGCCTCGGCGCAGCGCTTGTCCGTTCCGGGCGTCAGCATGTCTTATGAGCATCGACCGAAGAAAAACTCTCATCGCGTCGCGGCACAGGCTTTGTGGTAGACGACCAGATGCATGCCCGGCTTGACCATGCGGGCTTGCCCTACCCTCACATAACCCAATTTCTCATACAGATGGCAGTTGCCGCGCTCTTCCAGGATGGTATCGAGCCGCCAACCATGATCCGGCTGATGCAGGCGCTCGGCCAGCCGCATCGCCGCCTGGGCGATGCCCTGGTTTTGGAAGGCGGGCAGGATGAACAGCGGACTGATCCGGCATTGCCCGCTGCCGGGCAAAGCCGCCACCCGCAAGCCGCCCACGGCTTGCGGGCCTCGCTCTATCCAGTAAAAGTGGGACTCGGCCTGCGCCAATTTGCCGCGGAATGATGCCAAAGTCTCGGTCGCCGGACTGATGTCGTGGTCTTGATATTTACGCAGCAGCGGCAAAAACGCTGCAAGCTGCATCGCGTGCAGCGCGGCGGCCTCTTGCAGCATTGCCCTTCTCAAGCGAATTTCCATTGCCGCTCCCGCTATCGTCGAGCCCAGACCGCATCCATCAACGCTTGCTCCAACAGTTCCACGGATGCGAAGCCTGATGCGCGAGCCTGCGCAGCCGTCCGCTCGCACGCGCGCGCCACCTCGCCGGAGGCGCTCAAACGTCGCAAGGCCGCAGCCAGTTTCTTGGCGCTCAACTTGCGGGCCGGCAACACTTCTGCCACGCCCAGACGGCGCGCGCGCCAGCCATTGTCGAACTGGTCGAAGGCGTAGGGACAAATCAGCTGCGGCACGCCGGCGCGGAACGCCTCGGCGCAGGTGCCGATGCCGCCGTGGTGAACCACCGCCGCCGCCTTCGGCAATATCGCGGAAAAAGGCGCATGCGGCTGCCAGAGCACATGTCCGGGCAGGGCCTCCGGCACTTGATCGCGATACGGCGTAATGAAGATCCCGCGTCCGCCTACCGCCGCCAAGGCCGCCAGCGCCGCTTCGAAATAGCCGCGGGCATGGCGGTGGCCGGTGCCCGGGGTAAAGACGACAGGCGCCGGACCGGCATCGATAAAGGCCTGCAGCTCGGCCGATAGCGTGCCATCGCGCTCCGCCGCCTGTGGAAAACCCAGTTCCTGATAGGGGCTTGGCCAATCGGGCTGCGGCGCGGCGAACCAGCTGGGAAAGCCGCCGAACACCTGCTCCGGCGTCTCGCTCAACAGGCGCTGAAAACTGCGCAGCGGCGGCAAGCCCATCTCCCGCCGCGCGGCATTGATGGCCGGCAAAACCTGAGGATCCAGCCCCAGGCGATACAAGCAGCGCCATAGCTGGCGTTTCCACGACACCGGCAAGCGGGCCGGCAAAGTCAGCGAGCCCAGCACCTGCATGTCATGGCTGCTGCATAAGCCGGACGGCGACAAGTACAGCGCCGCCACGGTCAGATCGGGATAGGCCGCCTTGGCCAGATGCGCGGCCGCCAGCATGAGGGGATGGCAGAGCAGCACGCAGCGCCCGGACTCCCGCGCCGCCAGTTCGCGCAACACCTGCAGGTGCGGCGCCACGCTGCGCCACACTACGCCGAAGCCCTTGCGCTCGTCCCACAGATCCGGGTCATCCAGGCAAGCCTGGAAAGCCGCCTTCGAACCAAACGCCTCGCAATCCAGGCCTTGCCGGCGAATCCAGTCGGCATGATACGCCGGCGCCGCCAGCCGCACCCGGCGGCCGCGCTCGGCCAGTCGCTTGCCTAAGTCGATGAAGGGCAGGATATCGCCGCCGGTGCCGCTGCATGCCAGCACCCACAATGTCGAATCCTCCCCCGCCTGCGGCCTGCCATCCCTATCCATCTCGCCTCCCTGAGCGCATGGGCGCGGCTCGATGGAGCCGCTGAGTGCAGACAGCATGCCACTAGGTCAAACAAATTGAAATGTCATTATGCGAACCAGGGCGAGCCCGCAAAAAAAGGCAAACCGTCAGGGTTTGCCTTGGTCTTGCCGCCGGCCGCGAGGCCAATCCATCATTGCGGCCGTTGCTTGAAGAAGGTGATAGGCGCGGAAGCCGGTATTTCGGTCGGCGGCGGCGATTTCAGGATGTGCTTCTTCATCTTGCCCATCACGTGCATCTCGCAGGGGCGGCACTCGAACTTCAGCGTGTAGGTCTCGTCGCCGGACTTCAAAATCATCGGGTCGGCGCGCACCTGGCCCATCACGCCCTTGACGCCCTTGGCCTGCTTGGGGCACAAATTGTAGGAGAAACGCAGGCAATGCTTGGTGATCATCAGGCTCACCTCGCCCTCTTCCTGGTGCGCCTCGTAAGCCGGCTCTATCACTTCCACGCCGTGCTGCTTGTAGAAGTCCCAGGCCAGCGCGTTGTAGACGTTGGCCAGATAGCTCAGCTCCTTTTGCGGGAAGGCGACCGGCGGCTCGACAGCGGCTTTGCGCTCGGGACGGACCCAGGCGGCGGCGCGCGCGGCTTCCAGCTTTTCCACCGCTTCGCGGCGCAGGCCATTGATCACCGAAGCCGGCACGAACCACGGCTGGCTCAGGCTCAACGACACGTCGTGCGCCTGGAACATGGTGTTGCCCAGCTTGGCGGCGGCGTCGCGCAGGCTCTGCTCGGCGCGGGCGGCGTCCTTGGCCGGCTCCAGCTCCATGTCGATACAGGCGCTGGCGCTGCAGCCGTCGGCGTCGGTATAGCTGAGCTCCAGACCGCCGGCGGTTTCGCTCAGCGCGCCCCACACGCCGACGCGGCGCTCGGCCGACTTCTTCAGCAGCGCCAGCTCCCAAGCGTGGTCGCGGTTGCGGCTGATGTCGACGCCGGGCTTGAGCCCTTGCAGCGCCGCCGGATCGTTAGGTTCGCAGCGCCAGACCAGCAGCCCGCCCTCGGCCTTGCCCACCTGCTTGACCGTGTTGAGCTGCATGCCCACCACTTCGCGCTTCTTCATGAAGTTGATGCCATCGCCGTTGGACATCTGCTCCGTGGTGGCGATCTCCAGCCAGTTGTCGCCCACCTTGTGCACCGTGCCCAGGCCGACGCCGACAAACTTGGGCGAATCGAAGGCGCCGATGTCCTGCTTGCGGCCGGTGGCGAAGTAGTCGGTCGCGCCGCGGTGGAAGGTCTTGTCCGGGTCCGGCGTGAAGTAGATTTCGCTGCTGCCGCTGGCGGCCGGCGCCAACTCCGGTCGGCGCTCGAAGATTTCGTCCAGCAGCATGCGGTAGTGGGCGGTGATGTTCTTGACGTAGGACACGTCCTTGTAGCGGCCTTCTATCTTCAAGGACCGCACGCCGGCGTCCAGCAGCGCTTCCAAGTTGGCGCTCTGGTTATTGTCCTTCATGGAAAGCAGGTGCTTGTCGAAGGCCACCACGCCGCCCTTTTCGTCGGTCAGCGTGTACGGCAGCCTACAGGCCTGCGAGCAGTCGCCGCGGTTGGCGCTGCGGCCGTTGTCGGCGTGGCTGATGTAGCACTGGCCGGAGAAGGCCACGCACAGCGCGCCGTGGATGAAGTATTCGATGGCGGCGGAATCGGCCACCCGGTCGGCGATCTTCTTGATCTGCGGAATGGTCAGCTCGCGGGCGAGCACCACTTGGCTGAAGCCGGCGTCGGACAGGAAGCGCGCCTTGTCGGCGTCGCGGATGTCGCATTGGGTGGACGCGTGCAGCTGGATAGGCGGCAGGTCCATCTGCAGAATGCCCATGTCCTGAATGATCAACGCGTCCACGCCGGCGTCGTACAGCTGCCAGATCAGCTTGCGCGCGCCTTCCAGCTCGGCATCGTGCAGGATGGTGTTGAGCGTGGCGAAGATGCGCGCATGGTAGCGATGCGCGAAGGCAGTCAACCCGGCGATGTCTTCCACGCTGTTGCAGGCATTATGGCGCGCGCCGAACGAGGGGCCGCCGATATACACCGCGTCCGCGCCATGCAAGATGGCTTCGCGGCCGATTTCGGCGGTTTTGGCGGGCGACAGCAGTTCGACTTGATGCGGCAACAGGCTCATGGGAATTCCGGGTTGTGAAAAGGGTTGAATCTCACCGACTAGCGGGGCCGGAATCATAGCAGAATCATGGGTTTATAGATAGCGCTTGTACATTGGTACTAGGTGCGACTACCTAAACCGGTTTATACGGATTGCTTAGCTTTATGCCGGCTGCTACCCCGAAAATATCGGAGGCTGCGCCCTCCTATCCTGCGAGCCCGTCATGTTCAGCCATTTCACCATCGGTCAGCGACTAGCCACCATGGTTATCGTTCTCCTCATCATCCCCATTCTGGTCGGCCTGTTTGGACTGCATACTCAGGACGGCATCCTCGGCGATTTCGCCACCACCTATAACGACCGGGTGGTCTGCCTCAAGCAATTGAAGATCGTCGGCGACGGCTACGCGGTGGGCATCGTCGACAATGCCCACAAGCTGCGCAATCACAGCCAGACGCAGTCCACATTCCTGGTCAATCTGCAGCAGGCGCAGTCTGACATCAAGAAACAATGGGACGACTATCGCGCCACCTATCTGACCCCCGAGGAAAAGCAGCTGGCCGACCAGGCCGAGGAGGCGATGGGCGTGGCCAACCGCAGCGCCGACAAGCTCAAGCAAGTGGTGCAGGGCGGCGATGCCGCCGCGCTGGACAGCTATGTGGAAAAAGACATGTACCCGGCGATGGACCCGGTGGCCAAGCGCATTACCGCCTTGGTCGACCTCCAGCTCAGAGTCGCCGCGGAAGAGTTCGCCCAATCGCAACAGCGCGCCGCCTTCAGCCGTTGGGCCAATATCGGCCTGATCGCCGCCGGCGTCGCGCTCGGCTTTGTGCTGGCTTACATCATTGTGCGCGGCCTGCTGGCCGAGCTGGGCGGCGAACCGCGCGACGTGGTGGCGCTGGCCGGCCGCATCGCGCAAGGCGATCTGAGCCATAAGCTGAACGTCAAGGAAGGCGACAAGCACAGCATCGCCGCCTCGATGGCCTTGATGCAAAGCTCGCTGATCCAGCTGGTGCGCAATCTGCAGGATGTGACATTGCGACTGACCAACAACGCCACCGAACTGGCGGCGGCGTCGGAACAAGTCGCGTCCAGCGCCGAGGAGCAGACCCGCGCTGCGTCGTCGATGTCCGCCTCGGTAGAGCAGTTGTCGGTCAGCATCTGCTCGGTCAACGACAATACCGGCGACGTGGCCAAAGACTCGGTCGCCAGCGGCGATCTGGCGCGCCAGGGCCAGGCCATCATCGATGAAACGCTGCAGACCATCAATCATGTGGCCGATCAGGCCCGCGCCTCGCAGCAGCAGGCCGACTTACTGGGCGAACGCTCGCAGGAAATCGCCAATGTCATCCAGGTGATACGCGATGTGGCCGAGCAGACCAATCTGCTGGCGCTCAACGCCGCCATCGAAGCCGCCCGCGCCGGCGAGCAGGGCCGCGGCTTCGCCGTGGTGGCCGACGAGGTGCGCAAGCTGTCGGAGCGCACTGCGCAATCCACCACCGAAATCAGCAGCAGCATCCGCGAGATGCTGGATTGCAGCCAGCACGTGGTGGACAACATCCACAACACCGTGGACAAGATGGAAGTCGGCTTGACCCAGGCCACCCGCGCCCGTGAAGCCATCGCCGGCATCAGCGGCAATGTCGATCGCGTCAAGCAGTCGCTGTCCAGCATCACCATTTCGCTCAATGAGCAGCAGCAGGCCGGCACCGCCATCGCCGCCAATGTGGAACAGGTGGCGCAGATGTCTGAGGAAACCAGCACCGCCGCGATGCAGACCGCGCAATCCGCCACCCAGGTGGAACAGATGGCCGCATCGTTGCAAACCGCCATCAGCCATTTCCGCCTGCCCAGCGGCGGCCAGCCGCAATCGTCCGGCCCCTCTTTGCATCCCGCCAGCGCGCCGCTTGTCGCTTAAAGACGTAACCCTGCCATTCGGGCCAGGTTCCTCCTGGCCCTTTTTTCATTGAACGCCGCCCCGAATCAACGTTTTTACCGCGCTACACGTAAACTGCCGTTTAAATAGGCTATGTCCCAATTCCGTGTTGGGAGCTATGCTGAATACAGTAGCAGACCGGGAGTCGCGCCATGGATGCCCAGAGTTTTCAGCGTTTTCTTGCCCAACTGGATCAGCTCACGCTCA
This sequence comes from Chromobacterium sp. IIBBL 290-4, assembly GCF_024207115.1. NCBI lineage: Bacteria > Pseudomonadati > Pseudomonadota > Betaproteobacteria > Neisseriales > Chromobacteriaceae > Chromobacterium > Chromobacterium sp. IIBBL 290-4. Next base: position 1,601,624 of record NZ_CP100128.1, on the reverse strand, counting down.
AACAGAGGAGCTTGCTGTCTTCTGCGCTTAAACATCCCACTCACCATGACGCCATTCAGGACGCCTTGCCTGACCTGACGGCTTGCCCACACTGCCAGGCCGAGGCCAACCAGTTGGCGTTATGGGGCTGGGGCCGAGGCCTGCGGCGTTATCGCTGCAAACAGTGCCACCGGACCTGCAATGCCTTGTCGGGCAGTCCATTAGCCAAATTGCGCAAGGCCGATCGCTGGCTGAGCTACGCCCAAGCACTGCAGGATGGCTTGACCGTGCGAGCAGCCGCTCGTGCATGCGGCATCAGCAAGAACACGGCTTTCCTATGGCGGCATCGCTTCTTGCATCGCGCATCAGACCATCTGGCGGCGCAAGCCCGAGGCATCGTCGAAGTAGATGAAACCTTCATTCTGGAATCATTCAAAGGGCAGCGGTGCCTCCCCCGCGCGCCGCGCCAGCGGGGTGGCGTCAGCCAAACACGGGGAACCGGGCCGGATCAGATTCCCATCATGGTGGTGCAGGACCGAGAGGGACATATAGCGGACTTCAAGTTGAAGAAGCTCAATGGCGCTCATGTGGAAGCGGCTTTAGCCCCGTTGGTGGATAGCGACGCCATCCTGTGTTCGGACGGCGCAGCGGTGTACTCGACCTTTGCCAGGCAGCATGGCATTACCCATCGAGTCGTGCATGCCAAGACGGGACAGCGGGTACGCGAGGGGGCGTTCCATATCCAGCATGTGAATGCCTACCATAGCCGCTTGAAGCTTTGGATGGCTCGATTCCACGGGGTTGCCACCAAATACCTTGAAAACTATCTGGGGTGGCGACGGATGCTGGAGCGCTATCAGCAAACCATGCAGCCTTGCCACTGCTTGCAGGAGGCAGTGGGTCGTCCCTTGCAACACATTATTGGGACATAGCCTTTAAATACCGCACTGCAGCATTCCTATTCGAATGATTAATTTCCTTTGTGAAAAATTATAATTGGTATTTTAGTGGATTACGTTTCAATACCGCTAAAAACGAAATTCAATTGGAATTTACCAATGGATTAGTTGCAATTAATTATCAATAAGTGTCTTTTATTGATAAATACTGTGCTTTTTTTGAAATTTTTCTTAATTAATTCGCTTGCATGGCAACATTGCCACACCATGACAGATGATATTCATTAAAAATGTCCAATACCATTTGAAGACCACTATCAGACCAGATAAGGTCCACTCAGGACGTCCAAGCATGGATTCCGCAACTGGACCTGGAGCTGATAAAAAATGCACAAGCAACGCGTACTTCTATTGGCAGTATTGGCCGCTTGTTCCGGCGCCGCTCTCGCGGCGGAGGAACCGGCCGTTCCCCCGGCAAGCGATGGCCCTGCGCTGAAAGGCACAACCCAGGCCATACCGGAAAGCGATGTTTACGACCTGCTGAAAAAATCCGAAACCACTTTCAGCGCCCTGTACTACGGCCGCGATAGACAGGAAAAACAACCCAATAACAGCAATGGCGGGGATATCCGCGTCAATGCTCTGAACCTGGGCCTGAATTTTAAATCCGGCTATGCCTGGGACGTGCTGGGCTTCGACGCCGCCGCCCATACATCCATCCGGCTCACAAACGGCATCGGTTTCTCGGAAGTGCTGTACCACGACTACAAGGACATGACCAACCCGGCCGAAGGCGGCGGCGGCAAGGACAAGAGCGACGCCGTACTGAGCCAGGCCGCGGTGAAGTTCCGTCAAAACCAGGATGGCCAAGGCCTGTCCTTCCGCGCCGGCTACACACCGATCAGCATCGGCACCATGGGCACCTCGGGCGGCTTGCAATCTCACTCTTACCGCGGTTTTGAAGGCAAATACAAAATCGGCGATTTTGAACTGGGCTATGGCTGGGCCGACCAATTCCGCAATGAGTGGGACAATCAGTTCCGGGATATGACCAACTCCTGGGAGCAAGGCCGACAAACCGGTTCCTTGGCCAAGAAGGTCGACTACGTCAACAGCATCGGCTTCCGTTATGCGCCGGAAAACGCTTTCGTCGACATCGGTTTCGGCGAAGGCAAAAATTACCGCCGCACCTCGCAGATCGCCGGCTCCTATACCTGGAAACTGGCTGGCGGCGACACGCTGACCGGCGTCGCTTATTACTTCCAAGGCAAGGACGAGGCCGCTCTGGGCAATCCCAAGTCGCAAACCGCCTGGCACACCAGCGGCAGCTTGACCTACACCACCGGCGGCCTGTCGCTGATGGCGGGTCTGGGCAAAAGCCGCAACCCGGACGGCGATGAAGTCAACTTCCGCATGACGCCGTACGGCAATAGCGACAACCGCAACTTCATCCAGACCTGGGGCCAGGACGACGACTTCGTTTGGGACGGCACGCAAGTCATCAAGCTGGGCGTCAACTACGACTTCGGCAAGCTGGGCTTGCCCGGCTTCACCGCCGGCGCCAGCGCCAACTACGCCACCGGGATGAAGAACCCTGGCGGACAAGCAGACAGTAAAGCGCACGAAATCGACCTCAGCGCAGGCTACACAGTGCAAAGCGGCTTCCTCAAGGGCGCCAGCATCGGCGTGTATCCGGCTTGGTTCCGCTCCGGCGACTTCCACGGCAAGAAAGACCGCAACGACGTGAAAGTCATCGCCTCCTACAGCAAAACCTTCTAAGCCCGCATCCGTCGCGGCCAATCGGCCGCGGCGGTTTTTCGCCTGACATGTGTTGAAAAGGGATACGCAATGAAACTGAAGACTCTGACCCTGTCGCTGCTGATCGCCGCCGGCCTTTCCGCTCCGCTGGCCGCCCAAGCCGCCGACAAGCCGGTGCTGGAAGTATGGACCATGAGCCTGTCGCCCAAATTCGACAGCTATTTCAAAGACCTGATTTCCAAGTACAACGCCCAGCATCCGAATGTGGAAGTGAAGTGGACCGACTATCCCTGGGATGTGATCCAGTCCAAGTTCACCGCCGCCGTCGGCGCCGGCAAGCCGCCGGCCCTGGTCAACCTGAACGTGCCCTGGGCCTACGACTACCAGCAGGAAGGCCTGATCCAGCCGCTGGACAGCGTGATAGACAAAGGCCAGTACGTAAGTGGCGCGCTGAAGGACGTCACCTTCAACGGCAAGGTGTACGCCTTCCCGCACTACAACGGCGCCAATGTGATCGCCTACAACGCCGAGCTGTTCAAAAAGGCCGGCTTGGACCCGAACAAGCCGCCCAAGTCTTTCGATCAGGAACTGCAATACGCCAAGATCATCAAGGCCAAGACCGGCGTGGCCGGCTTCGCCCCGACGCTGGGCCCCACCAAGATCGAGGCGCTGCTGATCCAGAATGGCCTGGACGTGGTCAAGGACGGCAAGCCGGTATTCAACAGCCCGGCCCATGTCGCCTTCGTCAAGAAACTGGCCGAGGCTTACAAGGCCGGCGCGCTGCTGAAAGACAATCTGTTCGCCCAGGACAATTTCCAGGTGGTCATGGCAGCGTATAACAGCGGCCGTCTGGCGATGCTGGAATCGACCCCGACCACGCTGACCCGCGTCCGCGACGAAGCGCCCAAACTCTACGTCAACACCCGAGTCGCCCCCGCGCCGCTGGGCCCAACCGGCATCGCCGCCGGCGGCTGGATGTTCAACTTCGCAGTGGCCAAGAATGTGGACAAGGCGCTGCTGCCGGAAATCGGCAAGTTCGGCAATTACCTGACCAACGCCGACAACCAGCTGGCCTTCGCCAAACTGGCCAACACGCTGCCGACCGCCCGCAAGGCCGCCGCCGATCCGCACTTCCAGAAAGTGGCCGACAACGCCGGCGCCGCCGAGCGCGCGGTCAGCATCGCCGCCGCCAACCTGGACAAGACCCGCACCCTGTTCCTGTCGGTGAAAAACGCCGACGTGCTGTCGGCCAAGCTGTCGGCCGCGGTGGAAAAAGCGGTGACCGGCCGCCAGGACGCCAAGGCCGCGCTGGATGAGGCCGCCGCGTACTGGAGCGGCAAGCTGTAATCCGCTTCAGCGCTTTTTGTTTCGCGCCCGCGTCCGGCAACGGCCGCGGGCTGTTCCACTCTACTGCCCGGTGAGATCCTTCATGTCCAACAAGACCCGCAAGATCACCCTGCAGGCCTATCTGTTTCTGGCCCCGGCCCTGCTGCTGCTGCTGGTGTTTTCTTTCTGGCCGGTCGGCTTCGGCTCCTTCCTCGCTTTTACCCGCTACAACCTGATAGACGCGCCGCAGTGGGTAGGCTGGGACAATTTCCGCGATCTGTTCGGCGACGAACTATTCATTTCCGCGCTGAAAAATTCGGCGCTGTATCTGTTGGTGGTGCCGGTTATCCAGATCTTCGCCATGCTGCTGGCGGTGCTGGTCAACAATGAGATGCCAGGCATCAAGCTGTTCCGCGCCGCCTATTACCTGCCGGTGGTCACCTCGGTATCGGTGATCGGCATCATCTGGAACTTCATGTACACCGAAGACGGCGTGCTCAACGCCGTGTTGCGTTGGCTGCACATGGTCAACGATCCGGTAGGCTGGCTCACCGACGACCACATCACACTGTTCGCGGTGATGTTCATCACCGTCTGGCGCGGCATAGGCTGGTATATGGTGCTGTACCTGGCCGGCCTGCAGGCGGTGCCGGCCGATGTCTACGAGGCCGCTCAGCTGGACGGCGCCAACCGCTGGCAGCGCTTCTGGCGCATCACCGTGCCGCTGCTCTCTCCCACCATTCTGCTGTGTTCCATCATGTCGGTGCTGGCGGCGGTGAAAGCCTTTGAGGAAGTGCAGATCATGACCAAGGGCGGGCCGATGCAATCCACTTATACCGCCTTGTTCTACGCCTACGAGTTCGGCATCAAGTCGCTGAATTTCGGCCGCGCGCTGGCGGCCAGCCTGGTGATGTCGGTGTTCTGCATCCTGCTCGCCTGGCTCAATTTCCGCTACCTGCAACCGCGCAAGAACTGAGGAGGCCGCCATGACTACCACCGCCATTCCAAACGCCGGCCGCGCCGCGCCGCTGCGCTGGCAGCGCCTGGCCAACCGCGCGCTGCACTACCTGGTGCTGATCGCCATCGGCCTGATCACCGTCTACCCCTTCTGGTGGACGCTGGTGACGGCGCTGTCCACCGACGGCGACGTATTCACCTTTCCGCCGGCCATGCTGCCCACCGCGCCCGGCTTCGGCAATTTCCACGAGGCGCTGACCAGCATCGACATCCTGGCCTTCTACCGCAACTCCATCGCCATCACCGTGTTCTCCGTGATCGGCACCTTGCTGGTCAGCGCGCTGGCGGCCTACCCGCTGGCGCGGATGCGTTTTCCCGGCAGCAAGCTGGTGTTCGGCGCCATCCTCGCCACCATGATTTTGCCCAGCGAGGTCAACTTCCTGGTCAACTTCATCACCGTGTCCAAACTGCACCTGACCGACAGCTATAGCGGCGTGGTGTTGCCGACGCTGGCCGGCGCAGTCGGCATCTTCTTGATGAAGCAAGCTTTCGAGGCGGTGCCGCAAGACCTGATAGACGCGGCCCGGGTGGACGGCGCCAACGAGTGGCAGATCTTCTGGAAAATCATGCTGCCGCTGACCCGGCCGGCGCTGGCGGCGCTGACCATACTCACCACGGTGTCGGCGTGGAACCAGTACATCTGGCCGTCCATCGTGATGTCCAGCCCGGACAAGTTTCCGCTGTCGGTCGGCGTGCTCTATCTGGCCGGCGCCTTCACTTTCAAAACCCGGGTGGTGGCGGCCGGCGCGGTGCTGACCGTGCTGCCCATCCTGATCGTGTTCCTGTTCACCCAGCGCTATTTCCTGCGCGGTTTCGATGGAGCTGTCAAATGAGTCTGAACGATCAAGCCAATCTGCAAAGACTGGCCGGCCGCGCGCTGATGGTGGATGTCGCCGGCCCGGTGCTCAGCGCCGAAGAGGCGCTGCAATTGCAAAAAATGCAGGTGCGCGCCATCTGTTTTTTCCGCCGCAATGTGCCGGACGCCGCCTCCACCCGCCGCCTGGTGGCCGACCTGAAAGCCGCGCTGGGACCGGACATTCTGGTAGGCCTGGATCAGGAAGGCGGCGGCGTGATGCGCACCTTGTTCCTGCCGCAGGCGCCGGCGGCGATGGCGCTGGCGGCAGTGGATGACGCCGAGCTGGCCCGCCGCGTCGGCGCCGCCGTGGCGCGCGGGCTGAAGAGCCTGGGCGTCAACTGGAACTTCGCGCCGGTGCTGGACCTGAACAACAATCCGGCCAACCCGGTGATAGGCGAGCGCTCCTTCGGCGCCGACCCGGACCGCGCCGCCCAACTGGCCCAAGCCTGGATGGAGGGCCATTTGGCCGAAGGCGTGGCCTGCTGCGTCAAGCACTTCCCCGGCCATGGCGACACCCATACCGACTCCCACCTGGACTTGCCGGTGGTGGACAAGCCGCTGGCCGAGCTGCGCGATTACGAGTTGGCGCCGTTCAAGGCGCTGGCCGCCCATACGCCGGCGCTGATGAGCGCCCACATCCGCTTTCCGGCGCTGGACCACGAATGGCCGGCCACGTTGTCGCCCGCCATCCTCACCGGCGTGCTCAGGCGCGAGCTGGGCTTCCGCGGCGTGGCCATCACCGACGCGCTGAATATGAAAGCCATCCGCGAGCGCTGGGGCCAGCCCGCCGGCACAGTGCAGGCGCTGAAGGCCGGCGCCGATCTGTCCTTGGTGCTGCAATTCGCCGACGAAATGCAAGCCAGCGCCGACGCGCTGGTGAACGCGCTGCGCGAAGGCGCGCTGCCGGTGGCGCGGCTGGCCGAGGCCGGCGACAGGGTGGACGCGCTGATCCGCCGCTACCCCAGCCGCGGCGATTACGCCTACCCGGCGGCGCAGCGCGAAAACGACGAGGCCTTGTTCAGCGAGGCCTGGCAACGCGCCCTCACCGAACGCGGCGACGCGCCGCACTGGCCGGCCGGCCAAAGGCTGCGGCTGGTGGTGCAGCGCCAGGCGCCGTCCGATGGCGTGTCCGAAGCCGGGCTGTCGGCCGACAGGCTGATCGCCGCGCTGTCGCAACGCCATGCCCTGGAAGTGATCAGCTTCGAACGCCGCGACGCGCTGCACTGGCACACGCTGCCGCATGACGGCGTACCCACCGTGCTGGCGTCCACCAGCCGCGAGCGTTACGGCCGGCGCGAACAGGAAAGCTGGCGGCCGGACTTGCATCTGGCATTATGGAACCCCTACGCCGCGGCCGACATCGCCGCCCCGGCGCTGATCAGCTACGGCTTCGCCGACGCGGCCCTGGAGGCGGTCAGCCGCCGCCTCGCCGGCGAAATCCGCGCCGAAGGCCGCCTGCCGGTCGATCTGGGCGCGCCCTATCAGGAGAATTGAAGTGTCCCGACTCAAACTCTCAGCCATCCGCAAGGTATACGACGACGGCAACGCGGTGATCCACGGCGTCGATCTGGACATCCGCGACGGCGAATTCATGGTTTTCGTCGGTCCGTCCGGCTGCGGCAAATCGACGATGATGCGGATGATCGCCGGCCTGGAAGACATCACCTCGGGCGAGCTGCACATCGACGGCAAGCTCGCCAACGATATCGAGCCATCCAAGCGCGGCCTGGCCATGGTGTTCCAGAGCTACGCGCTGTATCCGCACATGACGGTGCGCGACAATATGGCCTTCAGCCTCAAGCTGGCCGGCCACAGCAAGGCCGAAATCGACGCCGCCGTGCACCGCGCGGCGCTGACGCTGCAGATCGAGCACCTGCTGGAGCGCAAGCCCAAGGCCCTGTCCGGCGGCCAGCGCCAGCGCGTGGCCATAGGCCGCGCCATCGTGCGCAAGCCCGGCGTGTTCCTGTTCGACGAGCCGCTGTCCAATCTGGACGCGGCGCTCAGGGTGCAGATGCGCATCGAGCTGGCGCGGCTGCACAAGGAGCTGGGCAGCACCATGATTTACGTCACCCACGACCAAGTGGAGGCGATGACGCTGGGCGACCGCATCGCGGTGTTCAACGCCGGCCGCATCGAACAAGTGGGCACGCCGCTGGAGCTGTACAACCAGCCGGCCAACCGCTTCGTCGCCGGCTTCCTCGGCTCGCCCAAGATGAACTTCATCCCGGCGCAAGCATTGCGCGCCGCTGCCGCGGGCCTGGAGTTGAAACTGCCGGGCGATTACCGGCTGACGCTGCCCTTCAGCGGCGACGCCGGCGGCGAGCTGTCGCTGGGCATCCGCGCCGAACATCTGTACCTGGCCGAATCCGGCCTGCCGGTGACGGTGCAGTTGGTGGAGCATCTGGGCGACCAGCAGATCGTCTATCTGCAATACGAGGGCGGCAGCGAGCCGATTTCCTTGAAACTGCCGGGCCATGAAGCCGAGCCGGCGCTGGGCAGCCTGCGCCACCTGGCGCTGGACCCGCGCCACTGCCATGTTTTCGACGCCGAAGGCCAGGCGCTGCAACGGCTGGACCCTGTCCACGCTGCGGAAGCGGCGCTAAGCATCTGATTCGCTGCAGCAAAACGGGCGAGGCCGCCGCCTCGCCCTTATCCACAAGCATCCGCATTTCCAGATTTTATCCACAACCCATTCCGCCAAGACCACTCACGACGGCCATTTCCTCGATCAGCGGCCGCCTCCTTCCCCCATACGGGAGAGGATTGGAGGGCTGCATGCTACGCCCCCATCCCACAAGCCCCGGGCCTTCATCACTTTGCACCGCAGCCAGATCATTGCTCAGCGGCCGCTTCCTTCCCCCATACGAGAGAGGATTGGAGGGCGGCATACTTCGCCCCCATCCCACACGCCCCTGGCCTTCATCACTTTGCACCGCAGCCAGATCATTGCTCAGCGGCCGTTCCCCTCTCCCCCCGCGGGAGAGGGGCTAGGGGAGAGGGGGCCCTTATTTGCCGCCAGCCTCCCGCGCCGCGCCCCCAACCAGCCATTCAGCCAGGCATTGGCCAGCACGATCAGCGCCATGCCCAGCCATTGCCCCGGCAGCAGCGCATGGCCGTAGGCCAGATAATCCACCCACACCGCCGCCAGCGGATAAACAAAGCCCAGCGCGCCTATCATGGTGGTCGGTAGGCGGCGGAAGGCCGAGTACATCAGGATGTACATCACACAGGTATGCACCATGCCCAAAACCGCCAGGCAGCCCCAGGCGGCAGCGTCCGCTTCGGCCAAGCGCGCCGGCTGCAGCAAAGGCCACAACAGCAGCGCGCCGGTCAGTGTTTGCGCGCACGCGATCAAGTGCGGCGGAATGCCGGCCGGCAGCCGCTTGGTGATCAAAGTCGCCAAGGCGTAAAAAAAAGCCGCGCCCAAAGCCAGGCTCACGCCCAGCCACCACTGTCCGCCCGCGGTTCCCTGGCCCAGCGCCGGCCAGATGATCAGCAGCAGGCCGATGAAGGCGATGCCCAGCGCCGCCAGCTTGCGCCGGCTGGCGACTTCGCCCAGCCACAGCACCGCCATGCCGTACAAAATGAAGGGCTGGGCTTGGTACACCACGGTGGCCAAACCGATGGAGCTGTAGCGATAGGCGTTGAACAGCAACAGCCAATTGCCCACCAAGGCCACACCGCCGGCCAGGCACAGCAACAGGCTGCGCCTGGTGAAAGGCCAGGGCCGCCACAGCCCGCGCCAGGCGATGAACAAAGCCAGGCAGGCCGCGCCGATCAGGCAACGGAAAAACACCACATTGAACGCCGGCTGGCCGGACTGCAATACAAACCAGCCCAGCGTGCCCGACAGCGCCATCGCCGCCAGCATCTGGCCTTGCCCCAGACGCATGCTCTTGTTCGACTCCATCACTCGCTCCCTTGTTTGCGATGACAACAGTCTAGAAAAACATCGTTTTAAGCTACATGCCGATTGCAAGGCAGTAAGGCCGCTGTTACCTTGGATTCAGCTAAAAATTGGCCGGGAGAGACTTCGAATGCGCGACTGGATAGATGTGGAGCTGATCAAACTGTTGCAGCAGAACGCCCGCCAGAGCCTGGCGGAGCTGGCGCGCCAGCTGAAAATGGCGGCGCCCAGCGTATCGGAGCGCTTGAAGCGGCTGGAAGAAAGCGGCGCGATAACCGGCTACGCGCCGGCCATCCAGCCGGAAGCCTGGGGCTACACGCTGACCGCCCTGGTGCGGCTGCGGCCCTTCCCCGGCCAGCTCAAGCCCTTGGAGGCCAAGCTGATCGCCACGCCGCAAGTGATAGAGTGCGACAAAGTCACCGGAGAGGATTGCTTCATCGCCCGGCTGGCCTTGCGCACTATCCAGGAACTGGACGACATCCTGGATGGCTGGGCCGAAATGGCCAGCACCGCCAGCTCCATCGTCAAGAGCAGCCCGGTGCCGCGTCGCCTGCCGCCGCTGCTGCCGCGCGACTGAGCCTTTTATCCACAGACTTTCCGTTTTTGAAGAAATATCCACAAGACGATGAAATCACTACGCATTTCTTCGTAAGCGGCCGCGAACTGCCCTACAACTAGAACAAGCATTGTTTTAGTACGGAGGTTCCATGAACCGCCAATCCTCGCTCGCCGGACAACTGGCAGCCATCGTCGCGCTCGTGGTCGGCATCTTGCTGCTCGCCGCCCTGTTTTCCCTCTACCAGCTTTGGGGCGGCATCCGCGCCTTCCGCGACCAAGTGGAAGCCGACCAGCGCAGCGTGCAGCAAGTACTGACCATGCAGGTGGATTTCAAAAAACAGGTGCAGGAATGGAAGGACACGCTGCTGCGCGGCCAGGACCCGGCCAAACTGGCCAAATACTGGGGCAATTTCCAGCAGCGCGAACAACAGGTGCATGACGATGCCGAAAAGCTGACGGCTTCGGTGTCCGATCCGCAAACCCAGGATTTGCTGCGCCAATTCAGCGCCGCGCATCAAAAAATGGGCGAGGACTACCGCAAGGGTCTGCAAGCTTACAAGCAGGCCGGTTTCGACTTCAAAGCCGGCGACAAGCAGGTGGCCGGCATGGACCGCCCGCCCACCGAATTGCTGACCCAGGCCAGCGCCCAGCTGGACAAGCGCGCCCAGCAAACCGCCGCCGACGCCGAGGCGTCGGCCAACCTCGCGTTATGGCATGCCGGCATCGCCATGACGCTGGGCACGCTGCTGGGCATGGGCTTCTTTTTGTATTACATCAAGCACACGCTGATCCTGCGCACCCGCAGGCTGGCGGAAGAATTGTCGCAATTGCGCGAAGGCAATTTCACCCGGCCGGTGCAACAGGACAGATTGGATGAGATCGGCCAGATCGCCGCCTGCAGCGAGGCGGTGCGGCTCAGCCTGGGCGCCTTGATCCGCGAATTGAGCGAAGCCGCCGGCGAGATCGGCCACACCAGCCGCGAACTCAGCCGCGCCGCCCATCAGCTGGCGCAAGGCGCGGAAACGCAAAACGACGCCATCGCCAGCAACGCCGCCTCGGTGGAACAGATCGCCACCAGCATAGACACCATCGCCAACCAGGCCGCCGCCATCAGCGAGGACTCCAACACCAGCGCGCAGATGACCAAGGCGGGCCTCGGCGAGGTGGACAAGCTGCACCAGCAGGCCACCCTGATAGACAAGGTGATGAACCAGGTGGACAGCACCTCGCAGGCCTTCAAGGACAGCACTCAGGCGATCAATCAGCTGACGGTGCAAATTCAGGAAATCGCCGAGCAGACCAATCTATTGGCGCTGAACGCCGCCATCGAGGCCGCCCGCGCCGGCGAAATGGGCCGCGGCTTCGCCGTGGTGGCGGACGAGGTGCGCAAGCTGGCGGAAAACTCGGCCAAGGCGGCCAACGAGATCAAAAACGTCACCGACCGGCTGAGCCAGGACGCGCAGGCGGTGGGCAGCGCGGTGGACAACGGCCTGGCCACCACTCGCCAGAGCCGCGGCATCATCGAAACCACCATGACGCATCTGCAAGCGGCCAACGACAGCGTGCACGAGGCCAGCGAAGGCGTGGGCGAAATCCGCGACGCCATCGCCGAGCAGAAATCCGCCTGCAACAGCATCGCCCACCGCATCGAAACCGTGGCGCAGATGGTGGCTTCCAATACCGAAGCGGCGGGCGAACTACGCGGCACCGTGGCCAGCCTCAGCGCCCTATCGGAAAAAATGCAGGGCATGGTGGGCAAGTTCCGCCTTTAATCCTGATACGCCGGGCTGGCCGCATCCAGACGAAAGCGCCGCCATGCCCCGGCATGCGGCGCCAGCTTCTCCGCCAGCCAGTCCATGCCGGCGGCGCCGGATGGGAAGGCTCCGTCCGGCTGTTCGCTGACAAAAACCACCGAACGGCTGCCCTCATCCAACTTGAAACGGTCCGATTCCAGCCAGTTCAGGCAACGGCACACCGCCTCGCCACCGGACAGCCACACCGCCTCGCCCGCTTGCGGATGCTCGACATCGGCCTTGCCCAAGGGCAGAAAGGGTTCATCCCCAGCCGCCAGATCCAAGCTCAACTCCCCGCCCAGCTTGGCCAGGTCTTCGCCGCCGAAGGGGCTGCGGCTCAGCAAGGACGCCTGGTTGTACAGGTCCACCAGCGGCAGGATGCTGCGCAGCTTGCCCGCCTGCGCCGCCTTGGCCAGATACGCCAATGAACAGCGCGCCTTCTTGTCGCCCGGCCAGGCGCGGTAAAACTGCTTCCAGCGCTCCAGCAGCGGCACCCAATCGAAACCGTCATCCGGCCACGCCAGCGTGAACGCCGCCAGCGCGGCGATATCGAGATCGCGGACGATCAAACCGTCCACCTGCATCTGCGGCCAGCGCGCCAGCGCCGCCTGTCCCAACTTCACCTTCATCTTCCATCCTCCAGGTTGGCTCCATGCTAAGCCCAGCGATGGGCGGCGTGGAAACGCATTCGGCTAATGGGGCAGTAGCGGGATTGCTGGAAGCGGCTCCTGGCCGGACGTTTTTATCGGGGTTTCGCGTGATGCAGGGGCGGCCAGGGATCGCCAGGGGGCGGGCCGCACAGCCGCTGGCCCGCAGCGGACGGAACCGCCTTCTAAAACATTGTCCGCACAGCGGGCACATCTTCGTTCAACTCGCGGCCTTGCTCAGGAGATTGCTAAAAAAAAGACCCGGCGCTAAGGCCGGGCATGAGGTAGAGATTCGTTTGCGGTTCAGGCGATCTTGCGTTCGCCGGTGGCGGCCTGCGCGGCCAGCCAGCGGTCCACCGTCTCGGCGGCGTGGGCCGGCAGATGCAGCTTGAGCTTGGAGCGGCGCCACAGGATGTCCTCGCTGCGGGTGGACCATTCGGCATTCACCAGATAGCGCAGCTCGGCCTCGTACAAGCCGGGCAATACTTCCTCGCCCAGTTCGGAAAGGCTGGCAGCCTGGCCGATCAGCTTGGCGACGCGGGTGCCGTAGGCGCGGGCCCAGCGCTCGGCCAAGGCGGCCGGCAGCCACGGGTAGCGCTGGCCCAGGCCTTGCAGGAAGCGGCCAAAATCGGCGCCCGGCATGTCGCCGCCCGGCAGCGGCGCGTCGGCGGTCCAGGTGGCTTTGCCGCAGCCCAGCAGCGGGGCGATCTTGTCCACCGCCTCTTCCGCCAGCTTGCGGAAAGTAGTGATCTTGCCGCCGAACACCGACAGCAGCGGCGCGCCCTTCAGGTCCATTTCCAAGGCGTAGTCGCGGGTGACGCTGGAGGCGTTGTCGGAAGCGTCGTCCAGCAGCGGACGCACGCCGGAATAAGTGGACAGCACGTCTTCCGGCGCGATCTGGCTATGGAAATAGCGGTTGCTCATCTCGCACAGATAGCGGATCTCGTCGCCGTCTATCGCCACCTGGGCCGGATCGCCGTGGTATTCGACGTCGGTGGTGCCGATCAGCGTGAAGTCCTTCTCATACGGAATGGCGAAAATGATGCGCTTGTCGGGGTTCTGGAAGATATAGGCGAAGGAATGGTCGAAGATTTTCTTCACCACGATGTGGCTGCCCTTCACCAGGCGGATGGACTTGCTGGACGGCATGGCCAGCTTGTCTTCGATCAGGCTCTGCACCCAGGGGCCGGCGGCGTTGATCAGCGCGCGCGAGCGCACCTCGAAGCGGCTGCCGTCTTCGCGCTCCAGCGTGGACACCCAGTGCTCGCCGTCGCGGCGGGCGGCCACGCAGGCGGTGCGGACGTGGATCTTGGCGCCGTGCTCGGCCGCGTCCATCGCGTTGAGCACCACCAGGCGGGCATCCTGCACCCAGCCGTCGGAGTAGACGAAGCCGCGCTTGAAGGCGTCCTTCAGCGGCGCGCCGGCAGGATGTTTGGAGAAGCTGACGGTTTCCGATCCGGGCAGCACTTCGCGCTTCGCCAGATGGTCGTACAGGAACAGGCCGGCGCGGATCATCCACTCCGGGCGCTGATCGCGGGCGTGCGGCATCACGAAGCGCAGCGGCCAGATGATGTGCGGCGCGGCTTTGAGCAGCACTTCGCGCTCCTGCAGCGCCTTGCGCACCAGGCCGAATTCGTAATATTCGAGATAACGCAGGCCGCCATGGATCAACTTGGTGCTGGCCGACGAGGTATGCGAAGCCAGGTCGTCTTTTTCGCACAACACCACCGACAGGCCGCGCCCGGCCGCGTCGCGCGCGATGCCGGCGCCGTTGATGCCGCCGCCGATCACCATCAAATCGAAGATTTCCATTTTTGCCCGATCCTTGCGTTTCTCCATGTTCCCATTCTATCCAAGATAGCTAACAAGGAACACAAATAAAACATTTTTAGTTCGTTATTTTTCGTTTTTACGACACATCAGCGGTATAAGACATCTTCAACAGCTATCCGCCTGAGCGAAACATAGTCCAGAATGAATGAAAAAGCTTTGAATAGAAGGACTTTCCATGCTGAAACCGGCCGCGCTCGCGCGTATCGGAAAAACGAACAAAAAAAGAAAACGGCGCGCATCAAGCGCGCCGTCATCGCATTCCAGCCAGCCCCGATCAGAAGGTGTAGGCCAGCGCCGCCAGCGTGCCGCCGATCAGCGAACCGACCACCGGCACCCAGGCATAGCCCCAATCGCTGTCGCGCTTGCCCGGAATCGGCAGGATGGCGTGCATGATGCGCGGCGCCAGATCGCGCGCCGGGCTCATGGCGTAACCGGTGGTGCCGCCCAGCGACACGCCTATGCCCAGCACCAGCAGCGCGACAGGCAGCGCCTCGATGGCGCCCAGCGACATTTTCGGGCCCACCATGGACAGGATGGCGAACACCAGCACGAAGGTGGCGACGATCTCGGACACCAGGTTGCCCGGCAGGCTGCGGATGGCCGGGCCGGTGCAGAAGGTGGCCAGCTTGGTGTCGGCGCAGTCGGTGGTTTCGTAATGCTTGCGGTAGATCACCCACATCAGGCCGGCGCCGGCCATGCCGCCCAGCATCTGCGCGGCCACGTAGCCCGGCACTTTTTCCCACGGAAACTTGCCGGCCACGGCCAGCGCCACCGATACCGCCGGGTTCAGGTGGGCGCCGCTGATCGCCGCCACGCTGAACACGCCGACGAACACCGCCATCGCCCAACCGAAGGCCACCACGATCAGGCCGCTGTTATGGCCCTTGGTATTCTTCAGCAGCACATTGGCCACCACGCCGTTGCCCAGCAGCACCAGCAAGGCGGTGCCGATGAATTCGCCCATCAAAGGATTCATGATTGTCTCTTTCCAACTTTATCTAGGAATGCCCGCCGCTCGCGGCGGCGGGTCGTAGTCGCGGTCGCGGATCAGGCTTGGTCGTCGGCCCAGGCTTTGGCGGCGTTCACCGCGCGCTGCCAACCCTTGACGTTGCCGGCCACTTCCGCGGCGGCCATTTCCGGCTGGAAGCGGCGGTCCAGCTGCCATTGGCCCTGCACGTCGTCGACGTTCTTCCAGTAGCCCACGGCCAGGCCGGCCAGGTAGGCCGCGCCCAGGGCGGTGGTTTCGGTGATCTTGGGACGGACCACATCGACGGCCAGGATGTCGGACTGGAACTGCATCAGCAGTTCATTGACGGTGGCGCCGCCGTCGACGCGCAATTCGGCGATGCTCATCTTGGCGTCGGCTTCCATCGCTTTGAGCACGTCGCGGGTTTGATAGGCGATGCTGTCCAGCGCCGCGCGGGCGATGTGGGCGGCCTTGGTGCCCAAGGTGGCGCCGACGATGGTGCCGCGGGCGTTGGCGTTCCAGTGCGGCGCGCCCAGGCCGGCGAAGGCCGGCACCAGGTAGACGCCGTCGCTGTTCTTCACTTCTTGGGCCAGCGGGCCGACGTCGGCCGAATGGCGGATGATGCCCAGGCCGTCGCGCAGCCATTTCACCACCGCGCCGCCGATGAAGATGGAGCCTTCCAGCGCGTACTGCACCTTGCCGTCCACTTTCCAGGCGATGGTGGTCAGCAGATTGTTCTTGGATTCGATCGGCTGGTCGCCGGTGTTCAGCATCATGAAGCAGCCGGTGCCGTAGGTGTTCTTCACCATGCCCGGCGTGGTGCACTGCTGGCCGAACAGCGCGGCCTGCTGGTCGCCGGCCACGCCGGCGATCGGGATCTCCGTGCCCAGGTGGGCGGCGTGGGTGTGGCCGTACACTTCGCTGGAGCTCTTCACTTCCGGCAGCATGCTGGCCGGGATGCCCATGATGTCCAGCAGCTCGGCGTCCCACTCCAGGGTGTGGATATTGAACAGCATGGTGCGCGAGGCATTGGACACGTCGGTGACGTGCACCTTGCCGTGGGTGAAGTTCCAGATCAGCCAGCTGTCGACGGTGCCGAAGGCCAGCTTGCCTTCGCGGGCGCGTTCGCGGGCGCCGGCCACATTGTCCAGAATCCACTTGATCTTGCTGCCGGAGAAGTAGGCGTCGACCAAGAGGCCGGTCTTGGAGCGGATCAGCTCGCCCAGGCCGCGCGCTTTCAGCTCGTCGCAGAACTCGGCGGTGCGGCGGTCTTGCCAGACGATGGCGTTGTACACCGGCTGGCCGGTTTCGCGATCCCAGACGATGGTGGTTTCGCGCTGGTTGGTGATGCCGATGGCGGCGATGCTGCGACCGTCGATGCCGGCCTTGGCCACCGCTTCGGCGGCGACGCCCACCTGACCGCCCCAGATTTCCTGCGGATCATGCTCGACCCAGCCCGGCTGCGGGTAGATCTGGCGGAATTCCTTTTGCGCCAGGGACACGATGTCGCCGCCGCGGTTGAACAGGATGGCGCGGGAACTGGTGGTGCCCTGGTCCAAGGCCAGTATGTACTGATCGGTCATGTAGGTTCTCCTGGTTGCCGGCAAATCGGCAGGGTTAACAGCGGGGTGTCAACGTTGCGCGTATGTTGCTTTTTTTGCTTATGACGTTCGTTTTATTTGCGGACAATTCTATTCCCGAACAGACAGATGTCAATCACCCATTGAAAAAAAAACGTGCTTTTTCACTTTCCCACTATTCGACCATGCGCCTAAAAATAAAATTGTTCAATAAAAACAATAACATGATTAATGTAGTCAAACGCTACATCTGCTAACTCGGCTTGTCTGCATACAAATTAAGCCGCTCAGACGCGGCAAGACGCGTTTTGGCGCGCATGTCGCATCGCAACATCCATTCGATGCGCGATTCCTTGCGAATCAAGCCTATTCAGCTCGTGCCGCTGAAATTTTGAAAAAGAAAAAATACGAAAATAATCGAAAATACAAATGCGCATATTTGAAAAAAACAAAGCGCGGCGCTTATTTTCCTACAAACGACCGTTTTAAGGTAATTCCGCCGCTACAATCCAGTTGTGGCAGCATGGCGGCATGGGAGAGCCGGATCACGGAGACAGGCGCAGGCCTCATCTCCTGAGCCGGATTGGACCCAGCGCAAATAACAAGGGCTGCCGCCGTGGCATTATCTCGACATGGAACAACCGCAGCATGGCAACGCCGTCTCGCCCATGCCAGGCCGGATGGGTTCCAGGGCGACGCCGCAGGCCAGCAAAGCCGCGGCAGCCGCATGAACAACGCTCTCACCTAACCGGCCGGAACCGGCCGCAAAGGACCGCCATGCTTCGCAACACCAAAATCCTCGCCACGCTGGGCCCCTCGTCCAGCTCTCCGGAAAAAATCCTCGATCTGGCCCGCGCCGGCGTCAATGTGTTCCGCCTGAATATGAGCCACGGCAGCCACGACGATCATCGCGCCCGCCTGGCCGCCATCCGCGCCGCCGAACAAGCATTGGGCCGCCCCATCGGCGTGTTGGTGGACTTGCAAGGCCCCAAGCTGCGCATCGGCAAGTTCCCGCACCCCACAGCCGTGAAAACCGGCGACCGCTATGAATTCGTGCTGGATGAAATGGAAGGCAACGCCGAGCGCGCCACGCTGCCGCACCCGGAGGCGTTCGAAGCGCTGGAGCCGGGACACCGCATCCTGGTGAACGACGGCAAGCTGTCCTTCGAAGTGACCGAAATGCATCCGCGCCGCATCGTCACCCGCGTCACCGTCGGCGGCGATCTGTCCAGCAATAAGGGCTTCAATCTGCCGCACACCGTGCTGCCGCTGTCCGCCATCACCGACAAAGACCGCCTGGACGCGCAATTCGCGCTGCGCGAAGGCGCGGACTGGGTGGCCATGTCTTTCGTGCAGACCGCGAATGACGTGAAAGAGCTGCGCGACATCGTCGGCAAGCAAGTCGGCATCGTCGCCAAGATCGAAAAACCGTCGGCGGTGGACGATCTGGAAGCCATCGCCACGCTGGCCGACGGCGTGATGGTGGCCCGCGGCGACCTGGGCGTGGAGCTGCCGCCGGAAGACGTGCCGGTGGTGCAGCGCCGCATCGTCCACCAGTGCCGCCATCTGGGCCGCCCGGTCATCGTCGCCACCCAGATGCTGGAATCGATGATCACCGCGCCGACCCCGACCCGCGCCGAAGCCAACGACGTGGCCACCGCCGTGTATGAAGGCGCCGACGCGGTGATGCTGTCGGCCGAAACCGCCGCCGGCCAATACCCGCTGGAAGCGGTGCAGATCATGGACCGCGTCATCCGCCGCGTGGAAAGCGCGCCGGACTACCGCAAGGTGATGGCGCTGGATTACAGCGCCGCCGACGAGCCGGACCGCACCGACGCCATCGCCGCCTGTGTGCGCAAGGTCAGCACCTTGCTGCCGGTGACGGTGTCGGTCGCCTTCACCACCAGCGGCGCCACCTGCCTGTCGCTGGCGCGCGAACGCCCGTCCACCCCCATCCTGGGCATTTCGCCCAAGCTGGAAACCGCGCGCCGCGTCACCCTGGTCTGGGGCGTGGTGGCCTGGCATGGTCCGGACGCGGAAAATCTGGAAGACATGGTGGTGAAGACCACCTTCAGCGCCACCAAGCTGGGCCTGGCCGAGCAGGGCAAGCCCATGGTGATCATCGCCGGCGTGCCTTTCGGCACCCCCGGCTCCACCAATCTGCTGCGCATCGTCTACCCGTAATCCTCTGCGGGGGACAAGCGAAAACGGAACCTGCGGGTTCCGTTTTTTTATGCTCGATCGGGCTATTCTGAAGATCAGCTCAATATTTCGAAATCTTGTCTATGCCGATCGCCGCGCTATCCCGAATGCTGGCCGCCTTGTCGCTGCTCTTCGCCTGCGCATCCGCCCTCAGCGAAAAACCTGTCAGCTTGATCGTCGATTTCGACGCCAGCAATCCCCCGCTGATGTATCAGGACCAACAAGGGGTGGCGGGACTCTATCCGCTCTTGGTCTCCACGATCTGCCATCGCGCCGGCATCGCCGCCGTCCAGCGCGCGGTATCCTGGCGAGAGGCTTTGCAAGAGCTCGGGGCGGGCCGCGCCGCGGCCGGCGGCATCATCAAAACCGTCAACCGCGAAGTCTTGTTCGACTTCAGCCAGCCGCTGTTTTACGAAAGCGTGGTGATGGCCTATGCCGCGCCGGGCAAGGGTTATCGCAAGCTGGAGGATCTGGACGGCAAAAGAGTGGGTGTGATCGCCGGCTGGAGCTATGGCAACGCCTTCGACCGCGCGCGGCGGCAAGGCCGCTTCGCCGCCCTGGACGGCGACAGCGACCAGCAAAATCTGAGACAGCTGCGGCTGGGACGGCTGGATGTGGTGCTGGGCATACGCGAAGCCTTGCAGCTGGCGATTCAGGAAAACGCTTACCGCGACCTGCCGCTGTCCCATGAGGCGCTGGTGACCAATCCTTCTTTCCTCGCCATCAACAAAACCTCGCCGCAAGCGGCGCTGCTGCGCCGTTTCAACCATGCTCTGCACGCCATGCGCCAGGATGGCAGCTACGACAGGCTGGTGAACGGCTACCTTGCCAAAACGCAGGCCGCGCGCTAACGCCGCCGCGCCTCAACGCGCGCGGAACAAGGCCAGTCCGCCCTTTTGCAGCAACAAGTCCGCCTCGCCAAATCCCGCTTCGCGCAAAGCGGCGCGCTGTTCCTCCACTGTCGCGTACAGCTGATCGTCGGCCATGCCGCCCTCTCCGGCGAAATGGTCGCACAGCAAATAGGGAGCGCCCGGCCGCAACAAGGAACGCGCCTGGCGATGCAGCGCCGGCAAATGGCGTTTGTGCCGCACCTCATGCGCCGCCTGATTGGTGATCACCGCGTCGAAACTCGGCAGATCATCCGCCCAATCCGCCTGGCGGAAATCGCCCAGACGAAAACGGACCCGGCTTTCCTGAACGCCCAGCCTCTCGCGCGCCAGCGCATGCATCGCCTCGGAAAAATCGTACAAATCCAAACGCAGCTGCGGCAAAGCGTCCAGCAAGTGCCGCGCCAGAAAGCCGGGGCCCGAACCCAACTCCAGCACCCGCTGCGCGCCGGCAAGCTCCTGGGCGAAACGGTCGAAGAATTCGGTGCGCCAGGGCCGCTTGATCATCGCCTCGGCCGCCCATTGCGCCGCATCTTCGGTTTGGCGCAAATCAATAGGGCTTTCCACTTCGATAAAATCCTGCATGGCGTCTCCTTCAGGCCGGCTCGGTCAGATGGCGGCGGTTTTCCGGCGCCGGATAGGCTTGCGGCCAATATTCCAGCAAGCGCACGATGCGGCCGCCGGCCACGGTGAAAAACGACACCGGCTCGGCCGATTGCACGCCGTCGCCCAGGCTCACCTGGGTGACCACCTGGTCGCCGCTGGCCACCAGCCGGTTGATGCGGAAACGCCACGGCCCATGCGCCGGATACTCGGCGTTCATCCTCGCATAGCGGTCGGCGCCGCGGATGCGTTCCTGAGATTGCGGCCAGTCCACCACCAGATCATCGGCCAGCACCGCCTTGACCGCCTCGAAATCATTGCTGGCCATCAAACGCCAGAATTCGCGCACCACCGCCTCGGCCGACGGCACCGTTTTTTCCGCCATGTCTGTCCTTCCTGTTGAATCGCTCCGGGTTTTCTCGCAGCCTGCCCAGGCAAGCGTCGAAACCTTGCCGCGCCCGGCCTGATGCAGCCCGTCGGACTGCGCGGCCTGGCGGCATCGACACATTTGCGCTTGTCATCATGCCTATTCAAAAACTATAAGTGCTGACTTCGATCAGATTGCCGTCGGGATCGTTGAAATACACCGAGGTGATCGGCCCCATCGCGCCGCTGCGCGTCACCGGCCCTTCGACGACGGCCACGCCCTCGCGCTTCAGATGCTCCGCCACCTCGGCCAAGGGCAAATGGGTGATCAGGCATAAATCGCCGCAGCCGATGGCGGCGTGGTTGCGCGTTTCCTGACCCAGCGTCTGCAGATTGATTTTCTGATTGCCGAAACGCAGCGCGCGGCGGCCATTGCCGAAAGTGACGTCGTCCAGCTTGAGCGCGCGGCGATAGAAAGCCACCGCGGCCTCGATGTCCCTGACCGTCAGCACCAGGTGGTCGATGTGGCTGATCATGTTCTGTCCTTTGTTGAGGCTGGGCTGTCCACACTGCCACAGTCGACATTTAATGTCCATGTCATCAATAAAATGTCGACAAAGCCAGGGCCTGTTATAGTTTTCCCACCCACCACGACTGCTCGCGCCATGACTGTTCATCTCTCGCTGCAACAAGCCCGCCACCTGCAACTGGCCGCCCAGGGCCTGCTGGCCGCGCCGCGCCGCAAGGCGGACAAGGCCGCCGCGCTGGCCGCCATCCGCCGCATGGCGCTGTTGCAGATCGACACCATCAGCGTGGTGGCGCGCAGCCCCTATCTGGTGTTGTTCAGCCGCATAGGCCACTACGATCCGGCCTGGCTGGAGCAATTGCTGGCCGAAGGGGCGTTGTTCGAATACTGGGCGCACGAAGCCTGTTTCGTGCCGACCGAAGACTATGGCCTGATGCGGCACCGGATGAAAAACGCCGAGGCTATGGGCTGGAAGTTTTCGCAACGTTGGTACGACCAGCACCGCGCCGACATCGAGGCCATCGTCGAGCACATCCGCGAACACGGCCCGGCCCGCTCGGCCGATTTCGAGCGCAAGGACGGCAAGGGCGGCGGCTGGTGGGATTGGAAGCCGGAGAAGCGCCATTTGGAGGCGCTGTTCACGCTGGGCCGGCTGATGGTGAAGGAAAGGCGCGGCTTTCAGCGCGTGTACGACCTGGCCGAGCGGGTGTTGCCGGATTGGGACGACGCGCGCGACCTGGCTTCGCCGGAACAGGTCAGGCAGGCGCAGGTGCGCAACAGCTGCCGCGCGCTGGGCCTGGTCAAGCCGGCCTGGGTGGCGGACTACTACCGGCTCAAGCGCGCGCCCTACACCGAGCTGCTGCACGGCCTGGCCGACGCCGGCGAGCTGCTGCCTGTAAAAGTGGAAGGCTGGAGCCACGACGCCTTCGTCCACGCCAGCCTGCAAGCCGAGCTGGAACAGGCGCGCGACGAGCGGCTGAAAAGCGGCAATACCGTGTTTTTATCGCCGTTCGACCCGCTGGTCTGGGACCGCAAGCGCGCGCTGGAGCTGTTCGATTTCGATTACAAGATCGAGTGCTACACCCCGGCGCCCAAGCGCCAATACGGCTACTTCACGCTGCCGCTGCTCAACCGCGGCAAGCTGATAGGCCGGATGGACGCCAAGGCGCACCGCGCGCAAGGCGTGTTCGAAGTGAAGGCGCTGCATCTGGAGCCCGGCGTGCGCGCCAGCCAACGGCTGGCGGACGATATCGGCGCCGCGCTGGGCCGGCTGGCGCGCTGGCACGGCACGCCGCGGCTGGCCATCGCCCAGGCCCCGGCCGGCCTGGCCGAAAAACTGCGCGGCTGAGGCTTACTGCGCGTCGGCGTACCAGCCGCTGACAACCGGCTGGTGCGCTTCCTGCAGCAGGGTTTCGTTGTACTGGATTTCCGGCTGGATGTCGGTGTAATTGGCCACATCGCCCATGATGCGCGCCGCGTGCGGGCCGAAGGCTTTCTGGAACGACTCCACGGAATCGAAAGTCAGCCGCGCCGCCGCGATATAGCCCGGTTCGCTGCCGGACTCGGCGCCGGACAGCCCTTTCTCCACCGTCACCGCCCGCAGCGCGCTGCCCACCAGTTGCCGCACCAGCGGAATATGGCGCTGCAGATAATAGTCGAAATCGAAACGGGCGCCGGCATACTGCGGATACACAACGCTGACGGTAATCATGGGCAAGCCTCCACGGGACGAGAAGAAGCTTCAACTTACTCCCTCCCGCCCGTTTTGCCAATGTCATCGCCGGACAGGGCGCGCTCAATCCGTCCGGTAAGGACCCATCAATTTTTGCAGCTCGCCGCGGGCTGCCATCTCCCGCATGGCCAGGCTCAGCTTGTCGGCGGCCGCGCGTTGGCCGGGGCCCATCCACAAATAGATGTTCAGATGCTCAAAAGCCACCGCGTGCGCCTGATCGCCGTATTTTTCCTGCAAGGGCCAACGACCGGCGGTTTCGCTGGACACCACGCACAAATCCACGCGCCGGATCAGCGCCATCCGGATGCAGGCATCCTGGCTAGCCGGCATTTCGCGGCGGGCCACATGGCGGGTTTTCAGATCGATGCCATGCAGGCCGCGCAGAAAAGCGATGTGGTATTGCCCAAGATCCGCCCAGGAATGAGGGCGGACATCGGCCGAGGCGCTGACAGCGTAATACCAGGCAGTGCGCAAATGCGGCTCGACCCGGATGGCCGCGGGGAACAACGCGTGAAATTGCGGTCCGCGGTTGGGATCGCCGTCGAAGCGGCCGGCGATGAAGTCGGCCAGCGCCCGCTCAGGCGGCAGATACTGGATGGTGTAGCTCAGGCCCGCCTTATCGAAAACGGCATCCAGCGTGCGTCGCATCGCCACCATATTGGGCGCGTCCAGCGGCGACAGATTCACCAGCCGCAGCGGCTCGGCCGACAGACAGGCGGCGGAAGCCAGGCTCAATACGCCGCCTGCCAGCGCCATGCCACCCCCGATGTTCATGCCTGAGCCTCTTGCCGTCGAACCGTTACACTATAGCCAATGGCGCATGGGAACTTGGCCCGCCGCCGCCGCTCTCTATCACCACACCCACTACCGGACTTTCTCATGCGCCATCGCATTTTGCTTCTCGCCGCGCTGCTGCCGCTCGCCGCCTGCACCGATCAACAAACGGCCAGCCTGCAGCAAGCCGCCTCGGCCGCCATCGGCAGCGCGCATCAGGGCATAGAACAAGCCAGCGCGCCCTTGGGCAAGCTCAAGCAACAGGCCAGCGCCGCCCTCGGCGTCGCGACCGTGCTGAATCCCGAGCTGAAACAACAGGTGCAGCAGCTTAAGGAGCAGGCCTCGGCGCTCAAGGGCGCAGTGGAGCAGCAGACCGGCCAGCGTTAACGGGATTTATATGCGCCGGCGTCGTTTATTTAGATTCAATTTAGCCGCGCCGTCCTAGCATGAGTTCGTCATCCCCACGGAGCACGCTCATGCAAACCTTGCCCGACATTTGTCGCAGCAGCGACATTCTGCTGGATGTAGACATCGCCAGCGCACACCAGCTGTTCGACTACCTGGGCCGCCAGCTGGGACAGCGCCATGCGCTGAACGCCCAAAGCGTCAGCACCGCGCTGCAGCTGCGCGAACAAACCGGCAGCACCGCGCTGGGCCACGGCCTGGCGCTGCCCCACGCCCGCATTCCCGGCCTGGGCGAGCCTCGCGCGCTATTTGTCCGCCTGGCCCGGGACATGGATTTTTCCGCGCCCGACGGCGAGCGCGTGCACAGCCTGCTGGTCCTGCTGTTGCCGCAAGACACCCGCGAAGGCCATTTGCAGCTGCTGGCCGCCATCGCGCGCATGTTCAGCGAAAAACCGTTCCGCCAAAGCCTGGCCCTGTGCCGCCATGGCCACCAAGTCTTCCAGCTGTTCCAACTGTGGGCCGACCCCGAAGCCAGCAACGATCCGCATTTCATGCTGGACAGCAACCGCTATTTCCTCGACACCGAATCCAGCCTGCGCCCCGACTACAGCATCCGCCGCAAGGTGACCGCCCGCTTCTGAACGACCCACGCCGCCGCCAAGTCCACGCGGCAGGAAACAGGCTTTGCTAGGATGGAACCAATACGCATTCATCCCGGTCCATTCAGCCGCATGTCCAATTTTCTGCTCGTCATGGTATCGCTGGCCATCGCCAGCATAGGCGTCATCACCTGGCAACACACGGTGCGCGCCGATTTGTTGCGCCCGCGGCGGCGCTGGCTGCAGGCTTCCTTGTTCCTGGCCGCCGGCATGATGCTGGAAGGCGGCGCGCTGGGCGAAAGCCAGCTGGCCACCTCGCTAGGCAGCAGCATGACCAATGGCGGCATCGCCCTGCAGCTGACCATCCTGGCTCGCTTGGCCGGCATCCGCTGGCCCGGCAAACTGTGGATGGCGGTGGCGGCGTATTCCTTTGTGGACAAATGGATACCGCAAGCCTTCGTCTCCGCTTGTTTGACCACGCTGGAAATTCCCGTTCTGTACTTCATCGCCGCCTGGCTGTTCCAGAGAATGGAGCGGCAGATCTGCCATAACCGCTTCAGCCCCACCGCGTTGCTGTTCTTCACCGGCGCCTGGCTCTTCATCTGGCGTGATGGACCGGATCTGCTGCGGATGTTCCACGGGCTGCCGCATCAATCGCACCAACACGAACTTTCGCACGCCTTGGCGCTGACCGTGGCCATGGCCGCCCAGGTGTGCTGCGCGGTGGGCTTTCTCAACATCGTGCTGCAAAAGCAGAATTCCCGGCTGCAGGACGCCGCCAATATCGACCCGCTCACCGCCGCCGGCAACCGCCGCGCGCTGCAATACTGGCTGCGCACGCTGGAAGCCTCTACCCAGCGCGTTTGCGTCATCATGCTGGATATCGACCATTTCAAATCCATCAACGACCGCTACGGCCACCCGGCGGGCGACGCCGTCATCCAGGCGCTGGCCGGCGTGCTGAACCACGGCGTGCGCGAAAACGATCTGCTGATCCGCTACGGCGGCGAGGAATTCTGCCTGGTGATGCCGGACACCAGCGTCGAAACCGGCTCCCTGGTGGCGGATAGGCTGCGCGAGCAGTTCCAGCAGTTGCAAGTGCTGCCGGGCCATCCCGAGCTGCGCTGCAGCTTTTCCGCCGGCGTGTTCGAATGGCAGTGCCATGTGCAGGACTTCGCCAGCGCCCAGCAAAAAGCCGACGAAGCGCTGTACCAGGCCAAACAAGGCGGCCGCAACCAGGTGCGCCGGCTATAGCTGGGCGCGCAGCGCCTCGCCCAACCGCCGCACGCCCAGCCTGAGCTTGTCCTCATCGACATCGGCGAAACATAGCCGCATGCCCGCCACCGCGGCCTGGTCGGCGGCGAAGAAGCTGCCCGGCAAAATCTTGACGCCGCGCAGCCGCGCGTCCGCCGCCAGCCTGTCCATATCCACCCGTTCCGCAAAGCGCAGCCAGATCGCCAGGCCGCCCGCCGGCGGCTCATACTCCGCCAGGCCGCACAGCTCCGCCGCCAGGCTTTCCAGCAGCACCTGCCGCCGCTTTTGGTAGACGCGCCAGGCGCGGCGCAGATGGCGGCGAAACTCGCCGCTGTCTATCAATTCCGCCACCGCCAGCTCGGTCACCGGATTGCCCTGCCTGTCCAGCAGCAGCACGATGTCCACGCAACGCGCGACCAGCTCCGGCCGCGCCACGATGAAGCCGATGCGCAGGCCCGGCGCCAGCACCTTGGACAGGGAGCCGATGTAAATCACCCGGTGGCCGCCGGCCAGGCTGGCCATCGGCAGCATGGGCCGATGGGCAAAGTGGAATTCGTGATCGTAATCGTCCTCGACGATGTGGAAATCGTAACGCTCGGCCAAGGCCAGAATCTGCAGCCGCCGCTCGGCCGGCATCATGCGCGTGGTGGGAAACTGGTGGTGCGGCGTCAGATACACCAGCTTGACGCGATGGCTGCGGCACAGCGCCTCCAAGGCCTGCGGCAGCATGCCTTGCTCGTCGCCATCCGCGTCCAGGCATTCGGCCCCGTGTGACGCAAAAGCGCGCCGGGCCGATGGGTAGCTCAAGCGGTCGAACACCGCAGCGTCGCCTGGCCTGAGCATGGCCTTGCCCGCCAGATAGATGCCCATCAGGCTGCCGCGCGCCAGGCAGATGTCGTCCAGGCCGGCATGCAGGCCGCGCTCCATGTTCAGCATCTGCGCCAGCGCGCCGCGCAGGGCCGGCTCTCCGGCCGGATCGCCATAGGACAGCTTGCCGGAGCGGGCGGTGGCGATCAAAGCGCGGCGATAGGCGCGGCCCAGCACATCGAAGGGAATCAGCCGCGAATCCGGCGCGTTCTCCGAAAAATCGATCAGTTCCGGCTCTCTTTGCCGCCAAGTTTCGCGGCTTTGCTGCGCCAACGCCTCCGTTGCGGCGGGCTGCAAGGCCGGCGCCGGCAAAGACGGCGCGACGAAGGTGCCGCGGCGCCCCTCGGCGCTGACCCAGCCCTGGGCCGCCAGCTCTTCGTAGGCCGACACCACCGTCTTGCGGTTCAGGCCCAATTGCGCCGCCAGCTCGCGGCTGCCCGGCAAGGCGTCGCCCGGATGCAAGCGCCCCTGCTGGATGTCTTCCGCCACTTGCTGGGCAATCTGCAAATGCGCCGGCAAGCCGCCGTCGCGGCGTATCGCCAACCATAAATGCCAGGGTCTCAACATCGCGCGTCTCTCTCTCACTCACTGGACCAGTGAATTTATAAATTCTGGATGTGTTTACTGGTCCAGCAGACTTATAGCATATGCGAAACGATTTTTGGAGACGCGCGATGACGACTTCTTATCCTTATCGATTGCAAGCTGCGCACAGCCTGGATGCCGACACGCTGCGGATTTTGCTGCGGCCGCACGGCCACGGCGGCATGCCCATCCAGGCCGGCCAGTTTTTCAGCCTGGCCCTGCCCAATGGCGCGGCGCGCAGTTATTCGCTGGCATGCCAGCCGCGCGGCGACGGCTGGCTGGAGGCGCATATTCGCTTGCGCCGCGGCGGCCGGGCCAGCGAATGGCTGCGGACCGAGGCCAAGCCCGGCCAAACGCTGACGGTGTCCGGCCCCTACGGCGACTGCGTCTGGCAGCCGGAATCGTCTTCCATCCAGCGCGTGCTGATGCTGGCCACCGGCACCGGCATCGCGCCCTTGAAAGCGATGCTGGAATACGCCGCCGCCCTCGGCTGCCGAACCCCCATCACCTTGTACTGGGGCGGCGCGCGGCCGCAAGACCTGTATCTGGCCGACCACTTCGCCTGCCTGGCCCTGCGCTGGCCGACCTTCCGCTTTGTTCCGGTGCTGAGCGAGGCGCCGGCAGGCTGGCTCAGCCGCCAGGGCTGGGTGCAACAAGCCGCCGCCGCCGACCATCCCGATCTGCGCGCGGCGCGCGTTTACGCCTGCGGCGCACCGGCGATGGTGGAGCAGGCGCGCGAGCTGCTGGTTTCGCAGTGCGGCTTGCCGGAGGATCGCTTCCACGCCGACGCCTTCGCCCCGGCGCAAACCGCCGCGCCCTCCTCTCAAGATCTGTCGCTGCGCTGGCGCGCGGCAAGCGGCGACTGGCAGCAGCTACCGGCCGCAAGCGGCAGCCGGCTGGTGGACGCGCTCGCCGCTGCCGGCCTGGTATTGCCGGTATGCGGCGGCCAGGCCGCCTGCGGCGCTTGCCGCGTCGAAATCGACGCCGCCTGGTCGGCCTGCCTGCCTGCGCCGGAACGGCAGGAAAAAAGATTGCTCGCCGTTTTGGATCATCACCGCCCCGCCCACCGTCTGGCCTGCCAGATCAGGCTGCACCCCGGCCTCAATGGCCTGACCCTTTTCCAGTGAACCAGGAGAATCGAATGGAAATCCAAACCCGCCCCGAAGAAGCCGTCGGCCCGCATTTCAATCGCGACGCCATGCTGGACGTGCGCGAACGCACCTTGCAAGCCATCCGCGGCATCGCCGGCCGCATCCATGCCGGCATGGTGGAAGAGGACGCCGTGGAGCTGGCGCGCGACATGCTGGCCGACGCCGGCATGCTGCGCGGCTGGCATGAGGTCTACGTCCGCTTCGGCCCCAACACCTTGAAAACTTTCGGCGCGCCGTCCGAGCCTGGCGTCGTGCTGGGCGAAGACGATATCTTCTTCATCGACATCGGCCCGGTATGGCGGCAATGGGAGGGCGACGGCGGCGACAGCTTCGTCACCGGCGCCGATCCGGAAAAAGCCCGCTGCGCTGCCGACGCGCGCGCGATTTTCCACGAGGTCAGGCGCCATTGGCTGCGAAACGGCAGCAGCGGCCAAGACCTATACCGCTTTGCCGCCGCCTGTGCCCAGGCCCGCGGCTGGGAGTTGAATCTGGATCTGTCCGGCCACCGGCTGGCCGATTTTCCGCACAGCGCGCTGCATCAGGGGGCGCTGGCCGATTACGCGCATGCGCCGAGCGAGCTGTTGTGGGTGCTGGAAATCCATATCCGCCATCCCAGCCAGCCCTATGGCGCGTTTTTCGAGGATATGCTGCTGGATGACGGCTTTTTTCCGCAGAAAGCCCCCATTTAACAGATAAAAACAGGACCTCAGCCATGCCCAAACTGTTCTCTTACGGCACGCTGCAGCAAGACAATGTGCAGCTCGCCACCTTTGGCCGCCTCTTGCATGGCCGCCCGGCGCAATTGGTCGGATTCAAGCAGCAGATGCTGGAAATCCGCGACGCCGAGGTGGTGCGCGCCAGCGGCAAGACTCATCACCCCATCGTCAGTCCCAGCGAAAACCCGCAGGACCGCGTCGCCGGCAGCGTGTTTGACATCAGCGCAGCGGAACTGGAACAGGCCGACCGCTACGAGGTGGACGACTACCGGCGCGTGGAAGCGACGCTGGACAGCGGCGAACGCGCCTGGGTGTATATCGCCGCCTGAGCCGCGCCAGCGCAAAGGGCGAACGCTTATCCACAAGCGTTCGCCCTTTTCAGGTTTTATCCACAATCCTCAGCCTTCGCCCTGCTGCAGCAGCACCGCCAGCTCATCCACCGCTTCGCTCCACTCGGCGTCGCACTCCAGCGCCTGGCGCAGGAAAGCCGCTTGCGACGCGCTCCAGAACGGCGCGTCGGCAAGCGATATCCGCGGCGGCAGCGGATGGCTGGCGATGAAGGCCTTGATCGCGGCCGGCTCGTCGGGCAAACCCAGCTGGCGAAACAGCCCGGGCAACAAATGATTGCTGGTATCCATCATGCGCTCCCATGCTTGGCGGGTACGCTTATCCTAGACCGCAAACCAGGCCTAGCGGCATGAAAACAGGCGGCGATGGCCGCCTGTGTGCCCTGTTAGCAACATCACACCTTGTCGTACAGCTTGGCGCCGCTCTGCACGAACTCGATGGATTTCACTTCCATGCCCTTGTGCAAGGCGTCCTGCGCGCTGATGCCCTGCTTGGCGGCGAAATCGCGCACGTCCTGGGTGATCTTCATGCTGCAAAAATGCGGGCCGCACATCGAGCAGAAGTGCGCCACCTTGGCGCTGTCTTTCGGCAGCGTTTCATCGTGGAAGTCGCGCGCCTTATCCGGGTCCAGGCCCAGGTTGAACTGGTCTTCCCAGCGGAATTCGAAACGCGCCTTGGACAAGGCGTTGTCGCGGATCTGCGCGCCGGGATGGCCCTTGGCCAGGTCGGCCGCGTGCGCCGCCAGCTTGTAGGTGATGATGCCTTCCTTGACGTCGTTCTTGTTGGGCAGGCCCAGGTGTTCCTTCTGCGTCACGTAGCACAGCATGGCGGTGCCGTACCAGCCTATCTGCGCCGCGCCTATGGCCGAAGTGATGTGGTCGTAGCCGGGCGCGATGTCGGTGGTGAGCGGCCCCAGAGTGTAGAACGGCGCTTCGCGGCACCACTCCAGCTCCTTGTCCATATTCTCCTTGATCAGCTGCATCGGCACATGGCCGGGGCCTTCTATCATCACTTGCACATCGTGCTTCCAGGCGATCTCGGTCAGCTCGCCCAGGGTTTTCAGTTCGCCCAGCTGCGCCGCGTCGTTGGCGTCCCAGGCGCTGCCCGGCCGCAGGCCGTCGCCGAGGCTGAAGGCCACGTCGTAGGCCTTCATGATTTCGCAGATGTCCTCGAAGTGGGTGTAGAGGAAGTTTTCCTGGTGATGCGCCAGACACCACTTGGCCATGATGGAGCCGCCGCGGGACACAATGCCGGTCATGCGGCCCGCCGTCATCGGCACATAGGCCAGACGCACGCCGGCGTGGATGGTGAAATAGTCCACGCCCTGCTCGGCCTGCTCGATCAGCGTGTCCTTGAAGATTTCCCAAGTCAGGTCCTCGGCCTTGCCGTTCACTTTCTCCAGCGCCTGGTAGATCGGCACCGTGCCGATCGGCACCGGGCTGTTGCGCAGAATCCACTCGCGGGTTTCGTGGATGTTCTTGCCGGTGGACAGGTCCATGATGGTGTCGGCGCCCCAGCGGATGCCCCAGGTCATTTTGTCCACTTCTTCGGATATCGACGAGGTTACCGCGCTATTGCCGATATTGCCGTTGATCTTCACCAGGAAATTGCGGCCGATGATCATCGGTTCGCTTTCCGGGTGATTGATGTTGGCCGGAATGATGGCGCGGCCGGCGGCCACTTCCTGGCGCACGAATTCCGGGGTGATCTCCTCCGGCAGATTGGCACCGAAGCTCTGGCCGGCATGCTGGCGCGTCATCAGCTCCAGCAGACGGTTGTTGCCGGTGGCTTGCAGCGCTTCCACATAGGCGCGGCGGTTCAGGTTTTCGCGGATGGCGACGAACTCCATCTCCGGCGTGACGATGCCGCGGCGGGCGTAGTGCATCTGGCTGACGTTGCGGCCAGGCAGCGCGCGGCGCGGCTTGCGCTGCAGATTGAAGCGCAGCTCGGCGAGCTTGGGGTCGGCCTCGCGAGCGCGGCCGTATTCGCTGGACAAGCCAGCCAGCTGCTCGCAATCGCCGCGCTCGGCGATCCAGCCGGCGCGCAAGGGCGCGAGGCCGCTCTGGATGTCGATCTGCGCGGCCGGGTCGCTGTAAGGGCCGCTGGTATCGTAAACATAGATGGGCGGGTTGGCTTCGCCGCCGAACTGGGTCGGCGTGTCGGCCTGGCGGATCTCGCGCATCGGCACGTGAAGGTCCGGGCGGCTGCCGGCGACATGAATCTTGCGGGAATTCGGCAAAGGCTGGATGGCGGCGGCGTCCACCACCATCTGCTTGTTAACGGGCGCGTTCATCGGCGGGTGTCTCCAAAAGCGATGAAGCGGCGCAAGGAGCGGTTCGGCGATGGCCGGCTGCGGAGGATGGCCCAAGGCCATGTCAGGCAGATGACGCTTCCCTACGCCGGTATTATCCGGGTCAGGTTCCAAGGGTATTTCTCACCCGCGCCTTGCCGTTCAGCCCGATGTCCTACACTTTGGTAGCCATCCACGCCGAACGCCAGGCGCAGGACCCCTAGCGATGCCGTGTGAAGGTAAGGCAAATATGGGATAATCGCAAGTTATCGTCATGATCAGAGTCTTGCCGCCGCCGGCGGACTCCCAGACCTCCGGAGTGAAAGTTGATGGATTTCGAAAAAACCCGATTCAACATGGTCGAGCAGCAGATTCGTCCGTGGGAAGTTCTGGATCCGACCGTGCTGGATCTGCTGTTCCAACTGAAGCGCGAGGACTTCGTCGCCGCCGACCAGCGCCAGCTGGCCTTCGTCGACACCGAACTGCCGCTGGCCAACGGCGGCAAGATGCTGCAGCCGAAAATGGAAGCGCGCCTGGCGCAAGACGCCGGCGTGCAGCCTACCGACAAGATTCTGGAAATCGGCACCGGCAACGGCTATCTGACCGCGCTGCTGGCCAAGCTGGGCAAGCAGGTGGTGAGCGTGGAAATCGACGCCGCGCAAAAAGAGCGCGCCGCCGCCAACCTGAAAAAAGCCGGCATCGCCAATGTGACGCTGGTGGAAGCCGACGGCGTGCTGGGCCTGCCGGAACAAGCGCCTTACGACGTCATCGTGGTCGCCGGCTCGCTGCCTGTGGTGCCGCAAGAGCTGAAGAACCAGCTGGCCGTGGGCGGCCGCCTGATCCTGGTGGTCGGCGATCTGCCGGTGATGAGCTGCAAGCTGATCCAGCGCGAAACCGACACCAGCTTCCGCGAAACCGCCTTGTTCGAAACCTGTGTCTCCCGCCTGAAGAAATTCGAAGCGGTGGAACCGGCCCGTTTCAGCTTCTGATCATGCTGCGCGAAATCACCGCCCCCGCCCTCGCCGCCCAACTGGCCAACGCCGACGCCAAGCGTCCGCTGCTGCTGGACGTGCGCGAGGATTGGGAATACCAGCTCGCGCGCATCGAGGGCAGCGTTCACATTCCGATGAACCTGATCCCGATCCGGATGAACGAACTGCCGGACGACGCCGAAATCGTCGCCATCTGCCACCACGGCATGCGCAGCGCCCAGGTGGCGCTGTTCCTGCAGAACGCCGGCTTCGAGCAGGTGATCAACCTCAAGGGCGGCATCGACGCCTGGTCCGCCCAGGTGGACCCCGCCGTAGCCCGGTATTGAGATCCTGACGGCGCGTCGCCCCTTCGGGGTGGCGCGCCCTAGCAACACCGCCTCCGGGCGGTGTTTTGTTTGGAACGAATCGCGCCGCGCGCGCTCCAAAGCAGCCTATCCGCCTCACCCGCAGCCAAGAATCCCTATGTCCTCACTGAGCTATCTGTCCCCCGCCCTCGCCCGCGTCCATCCCGCCTGGGAAACCGTGCTCAAGCAAGCCGGCATCGCCTCGCGCCTGGTCGATATCGACCGGCAGCTGTCCGCCCAGCAAGATGCCGGCAAAACGCTGTTTCCGCCGCCGGCGCAAGTGCTCAACGCGCTGTCCTTCGCCGCCCCGGCCGACGTCAAAGTGGTGATATTGGGCCAGGATCCCTACCACGGCGCCGGCGAGGCCATGGGCTTGTCGTTCTCGGTGCCGGAAGGCGCGCGCGTGCCGCCCAGCTTGCGCAATATCTACAAGGAACTGGCGGCCGATCTGGGCCTGGGCATTCCAGCCAGCGGCGATCTCAGCCATTGGGCGCAGCAAGGCGTGCTGCTGCTCAACAGCGTGTTCACCGTGGAGATGGACAAGGCCGGCAGCCACGGCAAGCTGGGCTGGCAGACGGTCAGCGACGCGCTGATCGACGCCGTCAACGCGCAGAATCCCGGCTGCGTGTTCCTGCTGTGGGGCAACTGGGCGCAAACCAAGGCCGAGCGCATCGACACCAGCCGCCACCTGGTGCTGACCGCCGCCCACCCTTCGCCGCTGTCCGCCAGCCGCGGTTTCCACGGCTGCCGCCACTTCTCCCAGGTCAACGCCTGGCTGATCGCCCGCGGCCGCGATCCCATCCGCTGGGCCCCCGCCACCGCGGCGCAAAACAGCCTGTTCTGAGCAGTACTGTCCGCCCTGCCACTAGGCGCGGCGGACCGCTTGTCCTAAGCTAGCAGCTTCGCCACTTCCAGTCCTCTATCGTGGAAATCCTGCTGTTGCTAGGCCTGGTGCTGCTGAACGCAGTCTTCGCCATGGCCGAGATCGCCATCGTCTCCTCCCGCAAGGTTCGCTTGCAGCAAAAGGCCGATGACGGCCACAAGGGCGCGCGCGCCGCGCTCAAGCTGGCCGCCGAGCCCACCCGCTTCCTGTCCACCGTCCAGGTGGGCATCACCTCCATCAGCATTCTGTCCGGCGTTTACGGCGAAGCCGCGCTGTCCGAGCATCTGCGCGAGCGGCTGATCCTGATCCCCATGCTGGCGCCGTATAGCAAGCCGCTGTCGGTGGCGCTGATGGTGCTGTTCATCACCACATTGTCGCTGATCTTCGGCGAACTGGTGCCCAAGCGGCTGGCCTTGCTGAATCCGGAAGGCGTGGCGATGGCGCTGGCGCGGCCCATGCAGCTGCTGTCCCAGC
This sequence comes from Chromobacterium sp. IIBBL 290-4, assembly GCF_024207115.1. Taxonomy (NCBI): domain Bacteria; kingdom Pseudomonadati; phylum Pseudomonadota; class Betaproteobacteria; order Neisseriales; family Chromobacteriaceae; genus Chromobacterium; species Chromobacterium sp. IIBBL 290-4. The sequence goes on along the minus strand of NZ_CP100128.1, from coordinate 1,566,506 downwards.
TGTGCGCACCGCTGGTGCGGGTGTTCAGCCAGGTTACCGATGGCTTGCTGCGGCTGCTGGGCGCGAAAAAAAGCGACGAGCCCTCCATCACCGAGGATGAAATCCGGGTGCTGATGGAACAAGGCGCCGACGAGGGGGTGTTCGACCGCGCCGAGCAAGAGCTGGTGGAAAACATTTTCCGGCTGGACAACCGCAAGGCGGCCTCAGTGATGACGCCGCGCAAGGACGTGGTGATCCTGGACCTGGAGGATGGCCCCGAAGCCATCCGCGCCACCCTGCTGCAACATAGCTTCAGCCACTTTCCGGTCTGCCGCGGCGACACCGACCAGCTGTTGGGCATACTCAACGCCAAACGCTTGCTGGACCGTTTGCTGCGCGGCGAAACCGTGGATTTCGCCGCCGACCTGACGCCGCCGCTGTACGTGCCGGCCACCTGCACCTTGATGCAGTTATTGGAGCAATTCAAGCAGGCGCGCAGCCACAGCGCGCTGGTGGTGGACGAATACGGCGAGCTGGAAGGCCTGGTGTCGATCAATGACGTAATGGAAGCGATAGTCGGCGATATGCCGGCCATAGGCGGCGAAAATGACGAGATCGTGCAAAGAGAGGATGGCAGCTGGCTGGTGGACGGCATGCTGTCGCCGGACCGCTTCCGCGAGTTTTTCGAACTGGAAAACGAGCTGCCCGGCGAGACCGGCGGCAACGTCCACACCCTGGGCGGCGTGGTGATGTTCCAGCTGGGCCGCATCCCCAGCGTCACCGACCGTTTCGAATGGAACGGCTTCAGCTTCGAAGTGGTGGACATGGACAAAACCCGGGTCGACAAGATCCTGGTGCAGCGCCACCACCTGCCGCAGCCGGAGTTCGAGTCGATATGATCAAGCCGCGAGGAACTTCTCCATCCAGCCGCTTCTCTCTCATCAACGAGAACCCGAGCCACCCGCCCAAGCTATGAAAAATCCCTTAGCCGATATTCTGTTCGCCCCCTCCTGCCCAGCCCATCTCAATGACTGGCGGAAGCTGCGCGCCGCGCTGTGGCCGGACTGCCCGGCCGATGAACACCAGCGGGAGATCGATGCTCAAATCGCCGAGCCTGCCCGTTACGCGGCTTTCATCGCCATGGATGCGGCCGGCGGCGCGGTTGGGCTGATCGAGTTGGCTCTTCGCCATGACTACGTCAATGGAACCCACCATTCGCCGGTCGGTTTCATCGAAGGCCTGTACGTCGCGCCCGAACATAGACGCGCCGGCGTCGCCGCGCGGCTGTTGCTCGCCGCCCAATCCTGGGCCCGCGAGCGCGGCTGCGTGGAGCTCGCCTCTGACACCGCCTTGGACAATGCCGCCTCCCAAGCCGCCCATCTGGCCCTGGGCTTCGAGGAAACCGAGCGCGTGGTGTTCTACCGCATGGCGCTGTGAAGCCCGCTCCCCTGTAGGGCAGATGCCCCAAAGGGGCGATCTGCCGCCATCTTCCCCATCATATTGCGTGGACAAACTGGTTTGCCGACGCATTTTTGTCGCGGCATCCGCGCGAGCAAGCCTTGCATGCCCTGCCGTTTATCCCGCGGAACGCCTGGCTACTGACCGCAGGCATGCAGCCCTGCTTCCGTCTCTCTCCCACTTTCCAACTCATGACTTAGGCGGAACGCCCGGCGGGCCGGGCTTCCGCCCTACTTGGCCAGCCGCTGGCTGAGTCGGGCGCGGCCTTCCCCGAACACCTCAAGAACCGCCCAGGCGCCGTTCAACAGCGTCCATTGCGGCGGCACATGGCCGATGTCGGCATCGATCGCCACCGGATACGGCAAACCGTCCAGCGCGGCGCGCACAGCGTCCTCATAGCGCAATGCCTGCCCGTCCGCGGCGTCCTGAGCGCTGCTGCGGCCCAATATCAGGCCGGACAGGCCGTCGAGCATCCCGGACAGCCTGAGGCCCGCCAGGGCCCTTAAAACGGCGCAGGGCGCGAGTTCGACGTTTTCCAGGTACAGAATGGCCGGTTCGCGTTTAAACGCCGTCAGATCGAAATACGGCGATCCCTGCAGCGACACCAGCACATCCAGGCAGCCGCCTATCAACCGGCCTGCCATTTTTCCGGCGCCGCCGTCCAGCAGCCGCACGCGGTTGGCGAAGGTCTTGCCTGGCTCGTTCCATTTCCAATACTGCGGATGGCTTTCCTGCGCCGGCGGCGCGCCGGTTTCCATCGCCGCCAGCAGCGCCTCATTGCCGAACGCCCGCTCCTTCAGCGGCAAATCCATCAGATTGGGGCCATGCAGCGTGCCCCAGCCCGATAGCAGCGCCAGCGGCGTCATCACGGTGGACACGTCGGAGAAGCCGGCCAGCCATTTGGGCGGCAATGCGGCCAAGGCGGCGAAATCCAGACCTAGCAATAACTCTATCGCCCGCTCGCCGCCCCAGGGAGGCAGGATGGCGTGGATCTCGGGATCGAACAGGAAACGCCGCAACTCGGCCAAACGCGCGGCGGCCGGCGCGCTGGCGTCGTATTTCTCCTCGCGCAGGCATTGGCCCTCTATCACGCGATAGCCGCGCGCGCGCAGTACGGCCAAGGCCTGATCCAATTGGCCATGCAGCTGCGGATGCACGCCGGAGGAAAAGGCGGTGACGGCGATGGCGTCGCCGGGTTTCAAGGCGGGTGGGAAGCGTATTTGCATGTTTGCCCTTTCTTATCCAGCCGTCTGCGGATGCTGTCTTGGCAGATCCAAGGCGAAGGTCAGACTGGTATTTTTCTGCTGGTAACCGATCCGCCGGTAAAAGTCGTGAGCGCCGGTCCGCTGCATGCCGGAGCGCAGGCGGATGCGGGCGTAGCCGCGCTGATACGCCCATCGCTCGCAGGCCGCCAGCAGCAAACGGCCGATGCCCAAGCGATGATAGGCCGGATCGACGACGATGCCGCCTATCTCCACATAGCTGCTGGCTTCCAGCAAATGCCCGCCATGGCCATGGACCCAGCCCGCCACTTGGCCAGCGCATTCCGCCACCCAGATCTCATTGTCGGGAAACGCCCGCACTGCGGCATAGCGCGCCGCCAAGGTGTCCGGATCGGTGGGGTAGTCGAGGTCGCCGCACAGCTTGGCCACGGCGGCGATGTCGGCCTCGGTCATCAGACGAATCAAAATCTGCGCGTCAGTCATGCTTCGCTCCAAGCAAAACATCATGCTATCGGAATGTTTTGTTCAAGCCAAACCTCCTGCTCCGCTCCGATCAGGACAAACTTGTGGACGAACAGCTGAGTGCATCCATGGTTTTGGAAGAGGAACGCCGGCACGCTCCGGATTTTCCACAGCTACCGGCTGGCTCGTCCCCATGGCCCCGGCTGTTTATCGATAAAGACCATCCGATTACCTGTCATTGCCGAGCGCCGCCATTCCAGTCAGCGCCCTGAGCAAACCCTGATTTGGCCTTGCGCGTCCTGGCGACAGGACTGGCGATGCCAGCGGCGGAGCGCGCTGTTTCATCTCAACTCATTGATCTTCAATAAAAATTAAGTTTTTCTTCGCTAGATTCCGCTTGGCTCGAATCGTTTCGCCACGTGTTGCCAAGCATGGTTTCGTGGATAACTTTGGCGAAATAGGCAGAAGCTATTGACGTTGTTCTAAGCCACTCGGTGATGACGTCAGCCAGCTTGTCTTGTCGTTTTGCATTTCTGAAGACGGTTTTTAGTGGTTTGCACACCGCGGTTTTGTTAAGGGCAGCCCAGGTTTTTCAGTACGACTTTCTTTTCTAAGAATTCCCATTTTTAAAAGGATGAAACTGGTAGAAGCTTGCCTTCCCTTGTGGGTAAGTGGTTTTAATCCTTAATTTTCAATGTATTGATAAACATCTCATCCTGTTGTTAGCTGGTTCTGCAAGCCGGTGACGAGTTGTGGATAAGTTTGAGTCTGTAGACAAAACCCGAGTTGTCCACATTCTGCTTACCGGTTTTGCCGAGCGGCCTGTGCAGTAGTTTTTTTTGCGCCCACGCAGTCCGGTCTCAGCAGTTTTTCATTAACGCAGCTATAAAATGATGAAAATGTTGAAGGCGCGATTTTTTGTGGACAAGCCAAAAAAAAGCTTGTGTTTCATATGCTTGTCCTGTGGGTAGCCCTTGGATTATTGCACTGCGCAAGCATGGGAGGGTTTGTGGATAAATATGGACATTTTTATTCACAGCCATTTATCCACAATCGATTGAGAAGGATTTTGCTTGGTTAACCACAAGCCCCCTCGGGTACAATGCGCGCCATGATGAATGTGCTGATTGTGCGCACCTCGTCGATGGGGGATCTGATCCACACCTGGCCCGCCATCACCGAGCTGAAGACGCATTACCCCAATATCCGGCTGAGCTGGCTGGCCGAGGACAGCTTTGCCGACATCGCCCGCCTGCATCCGCAAGTGGACGAGGTGCTGACGCTGAGCTGGCGCCGTTGGCGCAAAGGGCTGTGGAAACCCGAGGTGTGGCGGGAGCTGGGCGCATTGCGGCGCAAGCTGCGCGAGTCCAGCTTCGACCTGGTGCTGGACAGCCAGGGGCTGATCAAGAGCGCCTTGCCGTCGCGCTGGGCATGCGCGCCTTTGGCCGGTCTGGATTGGAAAAGCGCCCGCGAATCGCTGGCCAGCCTGTTTTACGATAAAAAGCATGCGGTTTCGCGCAAGCTGTCGGCGATCGAGCGCAACCGCCGCCTGTTCGGCCTGAGTTTCGGCTATGCGCCGGAAGGCGAGCCGCGATTCGGCGTGCGGCAGGGCGCTCGGCCCGCCTGGATGCTGTCCGGCCGCTATGCGGTGCTGCTGCACGCCACCAGCCGCGCTTCCAAGGAGTGGCCGGAAGCGCACTGGGTGGCCTTGGGCGAGGAGCTGTCCAGCCGGCATGACATGGTGACGGTGCTGCCCTGGGGCAATGAACGGGAGAAAGCCCGCGCCGAAAGGCTGGCGGGGCTGCTGCCGGCGGCGGTGGTCGCGCCGAAGATGAATCTGATCGAAGCGGCGGGCTTGCTCGGCCATGCCAGCGCGGTGATCGGCGTCGATACCGGCCTGGCCCACCTGGCCAATGCGCTCAACGTGCCGCTGGTGGCCATCTATACCGACACCGATCCGCAGCAGACCGGGGTAGTGGAAACGCCGTGGGCGACCAATCTGGGCCATATCGGACAATGCCCGACGGTGGGGGCGGTGCTGGCGGCGCTGAAAACGCGGCGGGACTGGACGTGAGCTGGCAGCGCGCGCTGTACAACGCGCTATGGCGGGCGCTGACGCCGCTGATCCGCCGCTATCTGAACAAGCGGGCGCGCAAGGCGCCGGCTTATCTGCAACATTGGGACGAGCGCTTCGGCCAGGCTTTGCGACCCAAGGCCCAGGGCGCGTTCTGGATCCATGCGGTATCGGTGGGCGAAACCCGCGCCGCGCAGCCCTTGGTGGCGGCGATCCGCCGCGAATGGCCGGACGCGCCGCTCTTGCTGACGCAAATGACGCCGACCGGGCGCGCCACCGCCGAGCAACTGTACCCCGACGCAGAAGTGCGCTACCTGCCTTACGATTATCCACAGGCGGTCGCCGATTTTTTGCGCGCCTACCAGCCGCGCTGCGGCATCCTGATGGAAACCGAGCTGTGGCCCAACCTGATTCATGCCGCGTCCGATCAAGGCGTACCGTTGATGTTGGCGAATGCCAGATTGTCAGATAAATCGCTGAAAGGCTATCGCAGGATCAGCGGCCTGATTGGCCCGGCAATGGCGAAATTATCCGCAGTTTGCGCGCAAACCACGGAAGATGGCGAGCGTTTGCGTCAATTGGGCGCGGAAAAAATCTACGTTGCCGGCAGTACGAAATACGATATAGGCATTCCGCCAGCGCAATGGCAATTGGCCAAACAGTTCCGCGGCTGGGCCGGCGAGCGTCCGGTGTTGCTGTGCGCCAGCACCCGCGAGGGGGAAGAGGCGCTGATTCTGGATGCCTGGCGCGCCGCCGGCGAGGCGGTGAAAGAGGTGTTGCTGGTGTTGGTGCCGCGCCATCCGGAACGCTGGGATGCGGTGGCGGCGCTGGCGGGCGAACGCGGTTTTTCCTTGCGCCGCCGCAGCGACAACGCGGCTTTGCCGCCGGAGACCCGTGTTTGGCTGGGCGACAGCATGGGGGAAATGTTTGGCTATCTGGGCGCTTGCGACATCGCCTTCATCGGCGGCAGCCTATTGCCGTTTGGCTGCCACAATCTGATCGAACCGGCGCAGGCCGGCGTGCCGGCCCTGTTTGGGCCTTCGGTGTTCAATTTCCAGCAAGCCGCCGCCGATTCGCAGGCCTCCGGCGCCGGCCGCCAGGTGGGCGATGCCGGCCAGCTGGTGTCGGAAGCCTTGGCCCTGCTGGCCGAGCCGGCCGAATTGGAGGCGATGAAGCAGGGCGCGGCGCGCTTCAGCCAAGCGCACCGCGGCGCCAGCGAGCGGATGTTGGCCGAGCTGAAACGGCTGCTATGACGCGCGCGTCGTTTGCCGATGAGTAAAAAAAACGCCCATTCGGGCGTTTTTTGATGGAGCTGATTTATTTTCCCAGCCATTTCGCCGAAATTTCATCGAAGAAGCCATCCTGCTTGCGCTGAGCCAGCCATTGATCGACCCAGGCTTTCCAGCGCCAGTCATTGGGCAGCAGATAGGCTTTCTGCGAAAAGTCGAAAGGCTGGTCCGGATGCAGCGCGCATAGTTCTGGATGCAGCTTTTGCTGATAGCGGGTTTCCACCGCATCGGTCACCATCGCGTCGGCTTTTCCGGCGATGATTTGCTGGAAAATCTGGGTATTGTCGGGGAATACCGTCAAATTGGCGTCTTTCAAGCGGCTTTTGGCAAAGCGCTCATTGGTGCCGCCGGGATTGACCACCAGCCGGGTTTGCGGCTGGTTCAGCTGCGCCAGCGTCTGAAAACGGGCGGCGTTTTCGCAGCGGACGATGGGCGTTTTGCCGTCGTTCAGATAGCTGATGGAATACAGCGCGCGCTTTTGCCGTTCCAGACTGATCGAAATGCCGCTCATGGCGATGTCGAACGCGCCGGCCGCCTGATCGCGCATCAGATTGGGCCAGCTGGTGGGCACCCATTCCAGTTTCACCCCCAGCGAACGCGCCAGGTCTTCCGCCATATCGATGTCCAGGCCTTGATAGCCGCCATCGGCGCGTTTGCCGCTGAAGGGCAGGTAGTCGCCGGTGGTGGCCACCCGCAGCGCGCCGCGGGCGAGGATGTCGTCCAGTTGGTCGGCCTGCGCGGCGGCGGCGGCCAGCATCAAGGCGCCGCAGGCAAAGGCGCGCTTCACTGCGCCGCGCCCTGGCCGTTCAAGCTGAAAGCGAACAGATCGCGGCGATAGGTTTCCACCACCAGGCTGAAGGGCTGGCTGCCGTTTTTATACAGCACGGCGCGGTGCTGCAGTACCTGCTCCGGGATGTCCAGCGCCTTGGCGCCGCCTGCGGGCAAGGGTTGCAGCTCCCAGCCTTGAGGCAGCGGCGACCACAGCAGCTTGACCTGTTCGGTGCGGCGGGTGAAGTTGAAGGCGCGCACCGCGGTGCCGAACGGGGTGTCGGTGGTATCCAGCAGATGATTCATTTCCGGCGTCAGCCGCGACGGCACATACCAGTTGTCGGCCTCGGACAACACATGCGCCCCGCAGGCCAGCTGCACGCGGCGATAGCCTATTTTTTCATCGGCACCCACTTGCAGCTGGGCGCGGATATCGGCGTCGGCGGGTTTGAGCGCGCTGGCGTCGCGCAGGGCGCGGATGCGCGGCTCGGCCGCCAGTTTATGGGCCTCGCACCATTGCTGCAGGGTGCGGGTGGCGCTGGGCTTGCTCAGCAATTCGGCATTCAGCGATTGCAGCAGCGCCTGGGCCTGGACGCGGGTGACGGCGTCGCCTTTCCAGCCGGGGTATGGCCAGCCGTCGGCGGACGCGGTTCCGGCAAGCAAGGCGAGGGACAGCAGCGCGGCGGTCCGGCTCAGGGGAAAAGCGAGAGAGCGGGTCTTCATCATTATTCGCACGATTTAGAACAAAGACACTAAAGAGGCGGTTTGCCGAAACAAAGTTCCCGCACGCGATGCGGAAGTCGGCCGGTTTTTCCGCTAACGTTAAAGCTGGGTTGACCGCAAGAGACGGGCAACCCGTTTTGCCTTTTGAGTCTGCCAGCGAGGAGCCGTCATGGCTAGCGAATTTCTGCCCTTGCCCACGCTGTCTCTGCCGCGCACCACCGATCTGGTGCGGCTGGAGCAGCGTCCCCACCCGCCCATCCACCCGCAAAGCCCGGCCTTGAGCGTGATGACCGATCTGCGCTTGGTCAATCCGGTCGGCATCCACGCCGACGCCGGCCTGCGCGACGCGCACCAGAAAATGATCAGCCACGGCATCCGGCTGTTGTTCGTCCACGACGACGACGGCGCGCTGCTCGGCCTGGTGACCTCGGTCGATCTGCTGGGCGAGCGGCCTATCCAATGCATGAAAGAGCATGGCAAGCACCACGCCGATGTGTTGGTGCGCGACGTGATGACGCCGCGCGACCGGCTGGACGCGCTGCAATTGTCCGATGTGCAGTCGGCCAATGTCGGCCAACTGATCGCCACCATGAAGCAGCTGGGCCGCCAGCACGCGCTGGTGGTGGAGGTGAACCCGGCCAATGGCCACCATGAGCTGTGCGGTTTGTTCTCCACCACCCATATGGCGCGCTTGCTGGGCATGCCCTTGTCCTTCATCCGCGTGCCGCAGGCTTTGTCGGAAATCCAGTATTCGCTGCTCTACACCGGCTGATTTCGGCAAGAATCGGGTCGCCGCCGCGCTGCCGTCTCCCTAGACTTCGGGCATCATGATGCAAACCGAAGGAGAGGGCGATGGCATGGCGGATAGAAGCATTGGATGAGGCGTTTCTGGCGCAGGCGCGGACACAGGGCGTCGACGCGCAGGGCCAGCCGGTGAGGCGCGTGGCGGCCAATGGCGGCGAGCGCTTGCGCGATGGCTTGTGCCGCGCGCGTCCGGGCGAGGGACTGATGCTGGCCAGCTACAGCCCGTTTCGCCAAAGCGGCCCGTATAAGGAATATGGGCCGGTGTTCTTCGGCGTCGAACCGGGCGGAACGACTTTGCCTGCGCTGGCGGCCTTGCTGGCCGAGGAGGACGGCTATCTCCGCGAGGAGATGGCGCTGCGCGCTTACGACGCCGGGCAAAGCATCGTCGAGGCGGCCATCCTGCCGCTGGCCCGGATCCAGGCGAGGCTAGATCAATGGGCGGATCGCGCCGACATCGTTTTCGCCATGCTGCGTTTTCCCGCCTATGGCTGCTATGCTTTGCGGCTGAACCGGGACGCCTGAGATGGAAGCCCTTCTGCTCGATGATCTGGAAGGCAGCCGCGATTACGCCCGCGTCCGCGACGCCATCCGCTACCTGGTGGCGCATGCCGGCGAGCAACCGCAGCTGGGCGAGCTGGCCGCCGCCGTGCATTTGTCCGAATCGCGGCTGCAACGGTTGTTCAGCCGCTGGGCCGGCGTCAGTCCCAAGCGCTTCATCCAGCAATTGACCTGCGAGGCGGCCAAGGCGCGGCTGGCAGCCGGCGAGCCGGTGCTGCCGCTGTCGCATGAGCTGGGCTTGTCCGGCGGCGGGCGGCTGCACGATTTATTCGTCACGCTGGAGGCGATGACGCCGGGCGAATATCAGCAAGGCGGCGCCGGTCTGGATATCCGCTGGAGCGTGGAGCCCAGCCGTTTCGGACCGGTGTTGCTGGCGCGAACCGAGCGCGGCGTCTGCGCCTTGCAGTTCCTTGCCGACGAAGACGCTGCCGAGGCCTGGCTGCGCGCGCGCTGGCCGCGGGCTGGGCTCAGCCATGCGGCGGGACAGGGGCGGGCTTTGGCCGGCCGTCTTTTCGATCCTTTGCAAGCCGCCGACGGCCAGCCATTGCCGCTGCGCGTGCAGGGCAGCAATTTCCAGATCCAGGTCTGGCGGGCGCTACTGACCGTGCCCTATGGCAGCCTGATCAGCTATGGCCAGCTGGCGGAGCGGATGGGCCGCCCCGGCGCGGCGCGGGCGGTGGGCGGCGCGGTCGGCGCCAATCCGGTGGCCTGGCTGATTCCCTGCCACCGGGTGATACGCGCCGAGGGCGCGCTGGGCCAATACCATTGGGGCGAGGACAGAAAAACCGATCTGATAGGCTGGGAAGCGGCCCGCTTGGCCGTCGAGGAGACCAGTATTTGAACGCGTTGAAACGGGAGTTTGGCTGGCTGGTGCTGCTGGCCGCGATCTGGGGCGGCTCTTTCTTGTTCATGCGCATCGCCGCGCCTGCCTTCGGCCCCCTGCCCTTGATCGCCTTGCGCGTGGGCCTGGCGGCGGCGGTATTGCTGCCGGTGCTGTGCTGGCGGGGCTTGCTGCCGACTTGGCGGGCGCATTGGCGCGCGGTGGCGGTGGTGGGCATTTTCTTCACCGCCTTTCCCTTCAGCCTGATCGCCTGGGCGCAGTTGTCGCTGCCGGCGGGCATGGCGTCGGTGCTGAACGCCACCACGCCCTTGATGACCGCCTTATGGGCTTGGCCGCTGGCGGGGGAGAGACTGACTTCCGGCCGCGCGGCGGGCCTGGGTTTGGGCCTGGCCGGCGTGGCGGTGTTGTTGCTGGCCCATGGCGCGCGGTTCGATCTGCATGCGGCCGCGCCGGTGCTGGCCATGTTGGGCGCCACCGCCAGTTATGGCTGGGCCGGCCATATGGCCCGGCGCTGGCTGCCCGGCATGCCGCCGCTGGTGACGTCCTGCGGCGGTTTGGCCAGCGCCGCGCTGCTGATGCTGCCTTTGGCGTGGTGGACTTGGCCGTCCGCCGCCATTCCCGTCCGCGCCTGGCTGGCGCTGGGCTTGCTGGCGCTGCTGTGCACCGCGCTGGCGTATCTGATTTTCTACCGCTTGATCAATCATCTGGGCGCGACCGCTGCCAGCGGCGTGACCTATCTGGTGCCGGTATTCGGCATACTGTGGGGCGCGCTGTTTCTGGGCGAACCGGTGGGCTGGCCCATGCTGCTGGGCGCGGCTTTGATACTGGGCGGCGTGTTGTTGCTGGGCTGGCGGCGCTAGGCTGCCAAGCGGCTGAGTTCGCGAAAGAACAACTGGCTCAGCTTTTCCAATCCCGCGTCGGCCGCTCGGTCCGCGCGGCGATACAAAGCCAGCGGCACCGGCGGCAGTTCGGGAAGATGGCCGCCGGGCAGCGGCCGCAATTTTTCGCCCATTGCATCCGGCAACAAAGCGCCGACGCCTAAACCCGCCTCCAGCGCGGCTTGCACCGCCAACAGGCTGGCGCTCTCGAATGCTACCCGATACGGCCGGCCAGCCTGCGCCAGCGCGCCTAGCATGGCGTCGCGCCAACTGCACGGCGCGGCGAACAGCACCAGCGGCAGAGTCGTCTCTTCCGGCCAAACCCCGTTGGATGACAACCAGGGCAAGGCGCAGGAGAGAGACCAGCGCGGCGCCTCGTCCAGGCCGCATAGGCGGGGATTGACGATCAACAAGTCCAGCTTGCCGTCTCGATAGGCCGCGCTCAGCTCCTGTCCCGTCCCGACGCAGGCTTCCAGTTTCAGATGCGGGTGGGTGATGGCGAAATCGGCCAGCACTCGCGGCAGATGGCGGCCGACCACGTCCTCGATCAATCCCACCCGATAGCTTGCCGGCATCATGGCCGCGTCAGCCGGCAGCATCTGTTCCGACAGGCTGATGATGCGCTCGGCGAAGGGCAGCAGCGCCCGCCCGGCGGCATTGAGGCTGACGCCGCGGGGAGAGCGTCGCAGCAGCGGCTGGCCGCAATATTGCTCCAGCTTGCGCAGCTGCAGGCTCAGCGCCGGCTGGCTGCGGCCCAGCTCGGCCGCGGCGCGATTGATGCTGCCATGGCGGGCCACCATCGCCAAGGCGCGCAGCAAGCTGGTGTCGATGTCTTGAGTCATATGTTTTTCTTATAACTGTCGCTGTATTTACCAGTCTACCTATATCGTGATGATTTGTTTAGCATGACGGTTTGCATGGATGGTTTGAAGAAAGAGGAAGAAGATGTTTTTCACTTCATTGCTGTTGGCGGTGGCGGGCGCCGTGGTGTACCACCTGGCGATCAAGCAGGTGCCGCAGGACGCCAATCCCTTCTTTGCGCTGGCGATCAGCTATGGCGCGGCGCTGATGTTCTGTCTGATCGGCTTGTGGTGGTTTCCCGGCGGCCAGCGCGGTGTGTCCGCGCTGAACTGGAGCAGCCTGGGCGTGGCGCTGGGGATCTTCGGCATCGAGATAGGCTTTTTGCTGGCCTACCGCGCCGGCTGGAACGTAGGCTACGCGGCGCTCAGCGTCAATGTGCTGACCGCCGCGATCTTGCTGCCGCTGGGCTGGTGGCTGTTCAGCGAGCAGCCCTCGGCCGGCCGTTTGGCTGGCGTCGGGCTGAGCATGGCGGGTTTGTGGATGATGCTGAAGTTTCGTTAAGCAGCGGCCGACTCCGCCGGCCGCGGTTCGGAAGCTTAGGCGGTGGGGAAGCGGATGGAGACTTTGAACGCGTCGTTTTCGTCGGTGAGCGTCAGTTTTCCGTTGTGCTGCTTGACCACGCGCGAGACGATGGCGAGGCCGAGGCCGCTGCCGCCGTCGGTGCCGCGATGTTCGGCCAGGCGTTCGAACGGCGCCAGCGCGGATTCGCGGAATTCGGCGGGAATGCCCTTGCCGTGGTCGATCACGCTCAACTCCACTTCGCCCGGCTGCTGTTCGATGCGGACGATGACCGGCGGCTGGCCGTAGCGGCGGGCGTTTTCCAGCAAATTGCTCAGCAGCCGCTCCAGGGCCAGCGCATCGGCCAGCAATTCGGGCTCGCTGCGCTGTTCCAGCCGCACATCCATGCCTTCGCGGCGGAAGCGCGACACCACGCTGGCGGCCAGATCGGCCAGGGCCAGCGGCTCGAGCCGATTGCTTTCCTCGGCGCGGGCGAAGTCGATGAACTGGCGGACGATGCGAGACAGCTCATCGATATCGGACAGCATATCGTGCTGATCCGGCGTGTCCGCCTGCATCTCCAGCGTCAGCTTCAAGCGGGTCAGCGGCGTGCGCAGATCATGCGACAGCCCCGCCAGCATCAGCCTGCGCTCGCGGGCGGCGTTGTCCAGCTCCAGCGCCATGCGGTTGAAGTTGTGCGCCAGCAGCCGCACCTCGCGCGGGCCGGTTTCCGGCACCGGTTTAGGCATGGTGCCGCCGGCCAGCTCGCGGCTGGCTTGCACCACGCGGCTGATGGGGCGGGTGATGCGCCAGGCGAACAGCGAGGCCAGCAGGGTGGCGAACAAGGCAGCGATCAACGATGACTGCAGCAGGCTGCCTATCATTTTGTCGCGATAGCGGCCGAAGGGGATCACCAGCCAGTAGGCTTGATCCAGCACATGCACGTGAACCCATAGTTCCCGGTGGTCGGCGCGTCTGCCGAAATGGGCCTGGATGGGCTCGTTCAAATCGTGGGACAGCCGTTCGGCCAGCATCCTGCCTATCTTGGGCAGTTCCGGTTCGAATTTCTGGCTCTTGTCGGCGTTGTACGGCAACAGATTGGGCAGGCCGGGACGGTTGTAGTTGTCCAGGTATTCCTGCCGCTCCTGCGGATTCATGCCGTTCATCGAGTCTTCGAGAAAGGACAGGGTGTCCAGCACCTGGATGTACAGCTGCCGCTCCAGCAGCTTGAAGCGTTCGTGTTCCGCCATCCAGGTGGTGAACAGCTGGGTGGCCACCACCACGGTGACCACCAGCAGCGCCAGGCGGAAGAACAGCGAGCCGAAAAGCTTGCTCAGCAAGGTTTACTCCCGAGGGGTGCCGTCAGGGACGAAGACATAGCCATAGCCCCAAACGGTCTGGATGAAGCGCAGTTGATTGTCGCCGTTGTCCAGCGCTTTTCTGAGCCGCGAGATGTGCACGTCTATGCTGCGGTCCAGCGACTCGCCGTTGCCCTTGCCCAGCGCCAGCTCCATCAACTGCTCGCGGGTCAGCGGGCGGCGGGGATGGCTGACCAGCACCGACAACACCGCGAATTCGGCGCTGGTCAGCGACACGGCCTGGCCGGAGCGGCGCAGTTCGCGCTGGCCCAGATTGAGGGTGAACTCGCCGAACTCGATCACGTCGTCGGCGTCATGCTGGGCGGCCAGCGCCGGCGTGGTGTGATGGCGGCGCAGCACCGACTGGATGCGGGCGGTCAGCTCGCGCGGATTGAAGGGCTTGGGCAGGTAGTCGTCGGCGCCCATTTCCAGGCCCAGAATGCGGTCTATGTCTTCGCCGCGCGCGGTCAGCATGATCACCGGCAGCGATTCGCCCTGGGCGCGCAGGCGGCGCACCACGGACAAGCCGTCTTCTCCCGGCATCATCACGTCCAGCACGATCAGGTCCGGCCGGTTGCGCGCCAGCTTGCGGTCCAGGTCTTTGGGATCGGGCAGGGTTTCCACGCTATAGCCCTGTTGGGTCAGATAACGGGTCAGCAGCTCGCGCAGTTTGGCGTCGTCGTCCACCACGAGAATCTTGTTATGTTCCATGACGATTTCCTTGTGTTCTAGGTTGCCAGCTTAGCGCGACCGCCGAGAGGCTGGCAGGGCTTGTTTTTACAGATGTTAAGCCGGTCCGTCGCGATACAGTCGTTAACAATTGTGGGGCTAGTCCTGATGTCTGAGCAAATGCTTGGTCTTAAGCTGACATCAGGAGGACGGCGGATGCGACGGGCCGTCTTGCCTGAAAAAGAAAATATGGATGCAAATCATGGCGTTGCATTTTAAGTGCTGAACGCGCCGGCTGTCTCGTAATCGTTGAACCGCGCGTAAGCCCATCGTTTGAAGGAGGGGTGGCGCGGCCTCTTGTTCATACTTCTTCACTCGAATGGCATTGGCGGCGAATATCAAGGACAGGATAGAATATCCCAATGAAGCGATTAATGATCATATTGGCATGCGGCATGTCTCTGGCTCATGCAGCCGCCTGGGGACATATCATGCGCGTTGGCGAGGGCAAACCGGCGAAAGCCGTCGTTGCGCCGTGTCAAAGCGGTTCCGCTTGCGGCGATCACCGTCGACTTCGTACCTTGCATTTGCGCGAGGCGGCCAAAAACGGCGACATGGCCTTCGATCCTTCGCGCCGGCAGGCCAACCGCCTGTTGCCGCCCGGCCAGGATGGGCATGCCCAGCCGGTGCCGCGCAGCTCGACTTTCTGGCAAGATAAGCGCAAGCAGGAACTGCAGGAACAGAATCAGCCCGAATAACGGTTTCCCGGGAGTCGGCGATGAAGGCATGGCGTCTGGCGGCATGGGGAGCATGCCTGGTTTGGAGCGCGCCTGAGGCGGCGGGCTCGGAATCCTTGACGGAATTTTGCGCCCGCGCCGAAGCGCCGCAACGTTGTCTCACGCATCAGCAAGGCCTGCTCAGCTGCCAGGATATGCCCGATGCCAGCCGGCATCATTGCCTGAGCTATTACACCCCATCATTGAATTGCCATCGCCAGCGCGACAGCAGGCATTGCGAAGCGCTATCTGCGGCGCAGACGGCTTGCGGCAGCCTGGCCGGCGCCGACCGGCGGCAATGCGTCGACGCCAGGCTGCCTAAGCCGGAACGCGGCTGCGCCGCCGGCGAAACCTGCGGCGACTCGCCGGCGGAGTCTCGGACGACGGCGCTACCCTTATTCGAATAAGCCTCAGGGCAGCAGGATCACCGAGCCGGTGGTGGCGCGGGCTTCCAGGTCGCGGTGCGCCTGCGCCGCATCGGCCAAGGCATAGCGGTGCGAGGGCGCGATCCGGATGGTGCCGTCCAGCAGCCGCTGGAACAGCGCCGCGGACGAGGCTTCCAGCTCGGCGCGGGTGGCGGTGTAGTCGGACAGCTTGGGCCGGGTCAGGAACAGCGAGCCGTGTTTGGTCAATTCCAGCGGCGAGAGCGCCGGCACCGGACCGGAAGCGTTGCCGAAGCTGACCATCATGCCGCGCGGCGCCAGGCTGGCCAGCGAGGCGGCGAAGGTGTCCTTGCCCACGGGATCGAAAACGACAGGCACGCCTTTGCCGGCGGTGATGGCGCGCACCCGCTCGGCCACGTCTTCCTCGCTGTAGTTGATCACATGGCGGGCGCCCAGCGCGCGGGCGATTTCGGCCTTGCGCGCCGATCCCACCGTGGCGATGACCTCCGCGCCCATCTTGGACAGCCATTGCAAGGCGATCTGCCCCACGCCGCCGGCGGCGGCATGCCACAACACGGTCTGGCCCGGTTGGACCGGATAAGTGCGCTGCACCAGGTATTCGACAGTCATGCCTTGCAGCATGGCGCTGGCGGCCACTTCGTCGGCGATGCCGTCCGGCAGCTTGATCAATACCTCGGCGGCGATCAGCCTTTCGCTGGCGTAAGCGCCCAGCGGCCCGCCGACATAGCCGACCCGATCGCCCGGCTTCACCTCCGTCACTCCTTCGCCTACCGCTTCCACCACGCCGGCCGCCTCGCTGCCCAGGCTGCTGGGCAGGGCCAGCGGATACAAGCCGCTGCGGTGGTAGGTATCGATGAAATTGACGCCGATGGCGGTGTGCCGCACCCGCGCCTGGCCGGGACCGGGCTGGCCCACTTCGATGGATTGCAATCGCAGCACGTCCGGGCTGCCGGTTTCCGCGAATACGACGATTTGGCTCATGGGGCATTCCTTGTGCAAAGTGGCGTTCAGTGTGGGACAGGGCCTGGCAGGCGACAAGACGCCGCGGCTTAACGGCCTGTTATCGGGAATTGGACAATGCCGCGCGGGCCCAGGCGATCACGTCCGGCAAGACCTTCGGCCAGTTGTTGAGGCGGTGGTCGTCGCCATTGAATATAGTCTGGCGATTTTGCCGGTAATGGCGCGCGGCTTCGCGCCAATCCAGCACTTCGTCGCAGGTGCCGAGCAAGAGCCAGTAGCGGTCCAAGGCCGGTGTGGCCACGCATTGCGCCTGCAGCGCCGCCATGTCCCGTTCGTCCAGGGTATAGACCTCGCCGGTATAGGGGTTGGTCTGCTCGCCCAGGAAGCGGTGCAGATCGCGGTCCGGCCGGATGGCGGGGTTGATCAGCGCCGCGCGCAATCCGCGCGCTTCGGCCAGATCGGTGGCGTAGAAACCGCCCAGCGAGCTGCCGATCAGCGCCGTATCCGGCGGCAGCGTGTCCAGCAGCGCACTCGCCTGGCGGATCGCCTCAGCGGGATGGGGCGACAGCCTGGGGCAATGCAGCGCGATGTCGGGCGAGTGGGCGGCTAGCCAGGCGGCGGTTTCTCCGGCTTTCAGCGATTGAGGGCTGGAGTTGAAGCCGTGCAGGTAAACGATGTGCATGTCCATGTCCGTGAGAAATATCGAGAGATAGTACGCCGGCGGCAGGACCATGTCAGGCGCGCGGACAAGAGGCTTTGGTGAACACCGGGTAAAAGCTGATTAGCAAATTTTTCCAGGCATTGTCATGCCGGCATGCGGAATGCTAAATATCCGCCATAGCAAATATAAAGGAGGAGAAACCATGACGACGATTGCCAATGGCATCACCCAGGCCCCGCCGCATTCGCTGGAAGGGCTGATTGTCGCTTGCGGGTATCTGCAGCACAGCGCGCTGATGTTCGCGCGAGATCTGAGCGGCGACCTGGCCTTGATCCGCTCCGGCTTCTGCCCTCGCCACCAGGTGCGTTTGGACCCGCAAGGCGAGATGAAAGTGTGCGAGGAAGTGCAAGACGAGGTGGCGGAGCTGCTGCAAGGCAGCCATACCCTGCGCTTCGCCTTGCACGAAATGCTGATGCAGTTCGGGCCCAAGGTATGCAACGAAGCGCTGGCCCGCATCATCCTGCAAGGGGTGAAGAATCTGTCCGATTGGCAGCAAGCGTGCCAGTCGCTGGCGGAATTGGGACGCGGGCCGGTGCGAGCGGCAGCCTGAGCGGGCAATGGATAGACGCCGGATGGCGCGCGACGGCGCGATGGGCGGAACCCGGCAAGGCCGGGCTTTCGCTTGGAACGGCCCGCCGCCTTGCTATCCGGCGGCGTTGAACGAGAGACGCGCTGCGCGGCTGCGGCGGATGGCATAGGCTGCCGCGCGAATCGGCGAGGCTGGATTCATGGTGCAATGGCCTTGGCGCGATCATGGCGCAATCCTCCTGTTGCGCAAAAGTCAGAGGGTCTTCCCTTATCGAGCGGATTTTGTTTTGCCGCTTGCAAATAAATAGCGCGCTATATATTGTCGAGCTATGGAAGAAAATATGCTTTGCGATGGCGATGCCGCGCTGAGGTTGGATACGCAGCTCTGTTTCGCGCTCTACTCCGCTTCGCTGGCGATGAACAAGGTTTATCGGGATTGCTTGAAGCCCTTGGGCATCACCTATCCGCAGTACTTGGTGTTGTTGGTGCTATGGGAGCAAGATCAACGCTCGGTGTCCGATATCGGCGAGAAGTTGTTTCTTGATTCGGCCACATTGACGCCCTTGCTCAAGCGCATGGAAACCGCCGGATGGGTGGAGCGGCAGCGGCTGGCCAGCGACGAAAGAGTGGTGATGGTGGGGCTGACCGAGCCGGGCAGGGCGCTCAAGCGGCAAGCTTCCGCCATTCCCGCCAAGCTGTTGTGTCAAAGCGGGATGGCGCCCAAGCAAGCTGTCGCGCTGCGGGACGAGCTGCGCTTGTTGAGAGACCATTTGTTGCGGTAGGCGTGAACGGTTTGTCGCCGTATCGCGCGTAGCGGGTTGTTGCCGGCGGCTTTGTCTTCGGACTTAGTCCGTCAATTAAGTAGTGCACTATTTAATAGTGAATTATTTTATCTAGTGTTGTATTTGCTCAAAGGAGCTTAGTCATGAATGTTCTGCAAAAAACGCTGTATACCGCTCAAGCCACCGCTACCGGCGGCCGGGATGGGCACGCTGAGTCCAGCGACGGTGCGTTGAAGGTGAAGTTGAGCACGCCGAAAGCGCTGGGCGGCTTGGGCGGCGAGGGCACCAATCCGGAACAGTTGTTCGCCGCCGGCTATTCCGCCTGCTTTATCGGCGCGCTGAAGGTCGCGGCGCAGCAGTTGAGCGTGCGTCTGCCGCAAGATGTGTCGGTGACCGGACAGGTGTCGATCGGCCCGATCAGCCAGGGTTTCGGCATTGCGGCGAAATTGGAGGTGTCGCTGCCCGGCGTCGAACGCGAGACCGGCGAGCAGCTGATCGCCGCCGCGCACGGCATTTGTCCTTATTCCAACGCCACTCGCGGCAATATCGAGGTGGAACTGAGCCTGAAGGCTTAAGCGCTTCAGGCCATGGTTTCCGGGGCGGCGCGCGGCGCTTGCTTGTTGCCGTACATCTTGCGGTCGGCCACGGCCAGCAGCTCGTCGATCAGCAAGCCGTCTTCCGGGTAATAGGCGATGCCTATGCTGACCCCCACCATGATGCGGTGGGGGTCGACCTGGTACGGAATCTGGATGGATTGTTTCAGTCTGGCGGAAACCTTGTCCGCTTCGCGATTGGACTCTATGTCTTCCATCAGCACCACGAACTCGTCGCCGCCCAAGCGGGCGACGGTATCTTCGTTGCGGACGGCGTCCTGGATGCGCGCGCCTATCAGCTGCAGGATGCGGTCGCCGGTGACATGGCCATAGGTGTCGTTGACCGGTTTGAAGCGATCCAGATCCAGGAAGAGCAAGGCGAGGCGCTTGCCGTTGCGATCCACGCGGCTGATCGCATGTTGCAGGCGGTCGTAGAACAGATTGCGGTTGGCCAGCCCGGTCAGCCGGTCATGATTCGCCAGGTGGAACAGCTGGTCTTCGCGCTGACGCCTCAGATTGCTGCTGCGGATGAAGGCGAAGCCCGCTGCGGCGATGGCCAGGCCCAAGAGCGCGCTCAATAGTAGCCAGGCGGTCCATTCCAGCGCGCCGATCTGCCGCCAGCCCTGTTGCCAGCTCAGCGTCAGGCGCAGCGGCAGGTTGTCGCCACCCAGCTGCTGATGGGCTTCCATGCGGGGGAACAGCCATTTTTCCAGCGCCGAGGTTTGCTCCTGCCCGAATGTGCCGGCGGCGACGCCTGCCGGATCGTCGCGATGGCGCAGCGTGGCCTGCATGCCTGGCGGGAAGAGCGTGTCGCCAGGCATCAACGAGTCGGTGCGGATCAGCATCAGCGCGAAATGGCGAGGCTGCAGGATGGGCTGGCCTTCCGAATGGCTGTCGATATTGCGCACCAGGGCATAGCCCGTTTCTCCCTGGGGAAAGCGGAATTGGCGCGACAAGGCGACCCGGCCGCTGTTCAGGCTGTCCTGGATGGCGGCGCGCAAGGCCGGCGATTGCCAGACATCCATGCCGACGAGCTGCAGATTGGCTTTGGATTGCGGCTCGGCGAACATCAACGGGAAGTATTCGGCTTGCTCAGGCAAGGCGAGCGCACTGGCCTGATTGGCGGAAAATGGCCGCAGGCGGTAGCTGGAGCCGTATTCGCGGCTGAGCCTGGCGTCGAATGCGGTCAGCCGGCCAGCCGGAATCCGCTCGATATGCGCCAGCGCGACGATTTGCGGATAGCGTCGCAACAGCTGCGCGACGAACGGATGGTTTTTGCGCGATTCGTCGCGGGGATCCAGCGAGCTGAAAGCGGCATAGCTGTCCAGCACCGTTTCGTCGGTTTGCAGCCTTTGTTTTAGTTGTTCGCTCAACTGTTGCAAGCGATTGTTGAATTGCTGTTCGGCGCCCAGCAGCGAGCGGCTGCCAAGGGAGAAGGCGGCTAGGGCGCTCAGGATCAGCCATATTGTTATGCAACTAGCATATACTAGTTTCGCTTGCATGCTAAAACCATCGACATAAATTTGCCAATGGCTGATTCTATAAGAACGAACGCTTATTTTTTAGCGATAAACCGGGAAAAACACGAATTAAGTAATAGTACGTATGAATGAAGCCTTGCCCAGAGCGGATTTGATGGCGGGAATTTGCCGCCGGCTGACAGGGAGCGGGACATCGATATCGCGCAAGCGTATGACCCATAATTCCTCGCCGGAACCGGCCTGTTTGCGCAATTCTTGCACGGCGCCGCGCATCACCAGGCAATTGCGGTGAATGCGCAGCACCGCGTCTCCCAATTGCTTTTCCAGCGTCACCAGCGGCTCGTCCAGCAGGTATTCGCCATTATGTGTCACCAATGTGACATATTTAAGTTCGGCTTTCAAATAGCGGGCATCTTCAAGCGGAATGGATAGCACCCGGTCGCGCAGACGAACGGAGAAGCTCAAGGCGGGCCGGCCGGCGCGGCGTTGAGCGGCTCTCTGCAGCGCCTCCTCCAGCCGCGCGCGGCGCACTGGTTTGAGCAGATAATCGGCGGCATTCAGTTCGAAGGCTTCCACCGCGAACTGCTCATGGGCGGTGCTGAACACCAGGGCCGGCGCTTGCGGGCGCTGTCCCAATTGCCGGGCCAGGGTCATGCCGTCCATGCCCGGCATGCTGATGTCCAGCAGCACCACATCGGCCGGATGCCTATCCAGCCAGGCCGCAACAGCCTGCGGATCGGTCAGGCCGTGCGCCTCCTCGACGCCGCAGTCCGCCAGCAATTGCAATAAGCGTTCGCAAGCCAAAGCCTCGTCATCGACCACCAGCACCTTCAGCCCGTTCACAGCGCCCATTGCGGCTTGTCCATCTTGTCCACAGTGGCGCGCCACGATTGCAGGATTTTCTGGAATTTGTTGTTGGCCGGGGCGACGTCCCGCACCTTGCCCATCAACTCATAGGCGCGGCGCATATGGCTTTCATGCCAGCCATGGTGGCTGACGAAAGCCAGCACGGCGTTGACCGTATTGAGCATGATCTGGATGTTCTGCGGCATTTCCTCCAAGGCCTTGCCGAAGCGGTCGATGGCCGATTCGAACTGGCCGGCCTGCGCCTCGCGCACCGCCTGGTTGTTCAGCTCCAGCACCGACTGCACATTCTGAGCGATCAGCTGCCGGCCAACCGCCGCCATGCCCAGCTCCTCGTACATATCGCCGAAGTGGGCCAGCAGGGATTCGTCGTCATGATTGTTGCGCACCAGATACTGCATCACCGTATCGGCCTGGCCATCCCGGCCTTGCTGATAGCAGGCGCGGGCGAATTCCAGCTGCGCGTCGTTGTCCAGCTTGGCCGCCAATTGCTTGAAACGGGCGCAGGCGGTTTCCAGCAGCTCGCGCGCCTTGTCCGAATTGCCGCTCTTGGCCTGCAGCTGGCTGTCCATCACATTGGCCAGCCATTCCGCCTCGTCGTTGTAGCGATAGTCGTGGCGCAGGCTGGCCAGCGTGCGGCTGACATTGTTGGTGTCGCCGCGGGCCAATTGAATGCGGGCCAGCGCCGCGTAATGGATGGGGCTGCGGTGCCAGGTGTATTTGGCGATGTCCAGCGTTTGCTGGCAGGCGGCCTCGGCGGTGGCCAGGTCGTGGTTGAGCATCGCCACTTCCGCCAGCTGCTGCTGGCGGCGAAACACCACCGGCGACATTTCCGCCGCCGTTTGCAAGGTGTGCTGGGCGCGGTTCAGGTCATGGCTGCCGCGATACAGCCGGGCCAGCCAATCGTAGGCTTCCATCACCTGGTTATTATCGGCCAGCACCGATTCGAACAGCAATTTGGCTTCGTCGAAGGATCTGAGTCCGACCAGCGCCTTGGCCAGGCCCATCTTCGCCCAGGTGGCGGGTTTGAGCCGCAGCACCTGCATATAGGCGTCGCGCGCGGTGTCGTAATCTTCGATTTTCAAGGCCAGCGAGCCTTTGAGCCGGATGAAGTCCAGCGAGAACTCGCTGTTTTCCTCGATCTTGCCGTTGCAAGCCTCGATGGCGGAAAGGTATTCGTGGTGGAGCACGCTTTCGTCCACCAGGCGGAAGGCTTCGCGTTTGCGCATCGCCCTTTCCAGGCGCTCGCGCAGCACTTCGCCGGTGAACGGTTTGAGCAGATAGTCGTCCGGCGCCAGCTCGGCGGCGGAAATCACCCGCTGCGCGCGCCGCTCGCCGGTGACGATCATGAACACGCAGGATTGCTTGAGCAGATTGCGCTCGCGCACCTCTTCAAACAGATAGAGGCCGTCGTAGCCATTGCCCAGGTCGTAATCGCACAGCACCACGTCGAAATCGTACTTGGCCATCTTGGCCAGCGCGTCGCTGGGCTTGCCGGCGAATTCGACCATATTGGCGCCGAAGGACGATAGCGTCATCGACAGCGCGCGCTGCATCTGCGGCAGGCTGTCGATGATCAGGAACAGCCGTTTCGCGTACGGGTCGTCGTAGTTGCGTTGCGGGACCGCGCGCACATGGTGCACCGGTCCTTCCGGTTTCGGTGTGGACTCGCTCATCGGACTTTCGTCTGCTGGATCCGGTATCGGACGGATACCCCACCGCGGCCGCGCCGATCAAGCGAAGCGGGCTCAGGCTGGCGTCAGCTTAGCGTAACGCAAATCCAGCCATTTGAGCCCGTGCTCGGCGAAATTGATCTGCAGCCGCACATCCTCCCCGTTGCCCTCGGCATCTATCACCACGCCGAGGCCGAACTTGGCGTGGCTGACCGACTGGCCGATGGACAGCCCATACGCGTTGTCGGCCTGGCGGCGCGGCTTGGCGGCGGCCGAGCGCATCTGCTGCGGCGCAACGGGTGCTTTCACTGTAGCAGACAGCGAATGAATCAGTTCGGACGGAATTTCGTCGATGAAGCGCGAAGGGATGGGATAGCGGCTCTGGCCGTGCAGCATGCGGCTTTGCGCGCTGGACAGATACAGCCGTTTGCGGGCGCGGGTGATGGCCACATACATCAGCCGGCGCTCTTCCTGCAGGCCCTTGCCGTCCATGATGCTGTTCTCGTGCGGGAACAAGCCTTCTTCCAGGCCGCTGACGAACACCGCGTCGAATTCCAGGCCCTTGGCCGCATGCACGGTCATCAGCTGCAGCGCGTCGCTGCCGGCTTCGGCCTGGTGTTCGCCGGCCTCCAGGCTGGCGGCGGACAAAAACTCGGTCAGCGCCTGTTCCGGCTGATCCGGCAGGAAGCTGGCGGCGGCGTTGACCAGTTCGTCCAGGTTGGCCAGCCGCTCCTCGCCGTCCTTCTTGTCCTGCTCGTACATATCGCGCAGGCCGCTGCGGTCTATCGCCAGGCTGATGGTTTCGGCCAGGTTGAAGTCGCGGCTCTGCTCGCGCAGCTTTTCAATCAGCAATACGAATTCGCCTATCTTGGCCGCGGTGCGGCCGCCGCCGCTCTGGCAAGCGGCCTGCCACAGCGGGATGCCCTGCTCGCGGCCGACGGCCTGCAGGTTTTCCACGCTGCGCGCGCCGATGCCGCGCGCCGGCACGTTGATGACGCGCAGCAGGGCGTTGTCGTCTTCCGGATTGGCGATCAGGCGCAGATAGGCCAGCGCATGCTTGATTTCCTGGCGTTCGAAAAAGCGCAGGCCGCCGTAGATGCGGTACGGGATCTGGGCGTTGACCAGCACATGCTCCAGCAGCCGCGACTGGGCGTTGGAGCGGTACAGCACCGCCATATCGGACAGGGCCAGGCCTTCGCGGTGCAGGCTCTTGACCTCGTCGATGATGAATTCGGCCTCGTCGCCGTCGCTGCCGGCCTGGTAGAAGCGGATTTTTTCGCCGTCGCCGGCGTCGGTCCACAGGCTTTTGCCCAGCCGGCCGTCGTTTTGCTCGATCAGCGCGTTGGCGGCGTTGAGGATATTGCCCATCGAGCGGTAGTTCTGCTCCAGCCGCACCGGTTCGGACACGTGGAAGTCGGCCAGCAGCGCGCGCATATTGCCGACTTCGGCGCCGCGGAAGGCGTAGATGCTCTGGTCGTCGTCGCCGACCGCGAACAGCGCGCCGTGGTCGCCGGCCAACAGCTTCAGCCAGGCGTACTGCAGGCGGTTGGTGTCCTGGAACTCGTCCACCAGGATGTGGCTGAAACGGCTGCTGTAATGGGCGCGCAGCGCCTCGTTGCGCGACAGGAGCTCGTAGCTTCTGAGCAGCAGCTCGGCGAAGTCGACCACGCCTTCGCGGCGGCATTGGGCGTCATAGGCGGCGTACAGCTCCACCAGCTTGGCTTCGTACGGGTTCAGCGCCGGCGGCAGCGATTCGGCGTGCAGGCCGGCTTCCTTATTGCCGTTGATGAACGATTGCACCGCGCGCGGCGGGTATTTTTCGTCGGACAGCTCCAGGCTTTTCAACAGGCGCTTGATCGCGGCCTGCTGGTCGGCGGAGTCGAGGATCTGGAAGGTTTGCGGCAGGCCGGCGTCGCGGTAGTGGATGCGCAGGAAGCGGTTGCACAGGCCATGGAAGGTGCCTATCCACATATTGCGGACATTGACCGGCGCCATCGCCGACAGCCGGGTCTGCATCTCGCGCGCGGCCTTGTTGGTGAAGGTCACCGCCAGGATGCCGGCCGGCGAGGTCTGTCCGGTGGACAGCAGCCAGGCGATGCGGGTGGTCAGCACCCGGGTCTTGCCGCTGCCGGCGCCGGCCAGCACCAGCGCGCTCTTGGCGGGCCAGCTGACGGCGCGCTTTTGTTCGTGATTCAGGCCGGCTAACAGATCGCTCATGACGGGACGCTTTTTCGCTGCAAAAACGCCATTTTAGCATGCGCCCCGCCTGGGCATGGGCCGCGTCATTCCGCCGATTGATAGCGGGTCAGCATCGCTTTGAGCTTGCCGTTCTTGTGCAGCCGGTCCACCGCGCGGTTCAAGGCGTCCAGCTTCAAATGGGATTGCGGCGACAAGGCGCACATGGTGGGGTGGGACGAAACCACCAGCGGATGCAGTTTGAAAGCGGAGGCTTCCTCTGCGTGGTTGCGAGCCCACCAGACATAGATGAATTCGGTGACGATGGCGACATCGCTCAATTGCTTTTCCAGCGATTTGAACAATAGATCGAAACGGGCTTCGGTTTCCTTGCCGCTGCGGTTGCTGGACCACAGATATTCCAGCTCGGGGTAGTGGTAGCCATGTTGAATGCCGATGCGTTTGCCGGTCAAATCCTCCATTTGCCGGATCGGCGGCCGGCCTTTCAAGGACAGCACCCGCTCGGTCAGCGGATAGATCTCATGGCTCCATTGCAGGCGGGCGGAGTTGCCGAACCAGTCGGGGTTGGCGTTGCAGATGAGGTCGACCTTGCCGGCTTCGATGGCCGGCTCCACCCGTTTGCGCGCCAGGATGACGAATTGCGGCGGCATATCGAGCTCTTCGGCCAGCAACTGGCCGATATCGAGCGATAGCCCGCCTGTCAATTTGGCGCCGTCGGGCGACAGCACGGCCATGGGCGGCGCGTCGCTGTCGGACACTCCGATGCGCAGCGGCGCGGCGGCTGCGGCGGAGGCGAACAGGCACAGCGCGGAAAACCACCACTTCATATGCGGACTGGCCATATGGTTACGCTCTCTTTATTCTAAGCCGGGCGACTGGCACAGCGGATGTCGATGTTAAGATGACTGCATGAACCGGCACATCCTTAATTATCTATCGTTTTAGACAAAATAAGCCCCATAGTCATGACAAAGCCATTGCCGCATCCTGTTTTTCAGCGCCTAGCCCAACGCATTCTGATTCTGGATGGGGGCATGGGCACCATGATCCAGCGCCACCGGCTGGAAGAGGCCGATTACCGCGGCGAGCGTTTTGCCGACTGGCCGTGCGACGTCAAAGGCAACAACGACCTGCTGGCGCTGACCCGTCCCGACGTGATCGGCGGCATCCACCAGGCTTACCTCGACGCTGGCGCCGACATCATCGAGACCAATACTTTCAACGCCACCTCGATCGCGATGGCCGATTACCGGATGGAAGGGCTGGTGTGGGAGATCAACCAGGCAGCCGCCAAATTGGTTAAGGATCTTTGCGCGGCGCAAACGGCGAAGAATCCGGCCAAGCCGCGCTTCTGCGCCGGCGTGCTCGGCCCCACCAACCGCACCTGTTCGATCAGCCCGGACGTCAACGACCCCGGCTACCGCAACGTCAGCTTCGACGAGCTGGTGGCAAGCTATACCGAGGCGATAGACGGCCTGGTGGCCGGCGGCGCCGACTTGCTCTTGGTCGAAACCATTTTCGACACGCTGAACGCCAAGGCGGCGGTGTTCGCCATCCATCAATACTTTGATGAGCGGCCGGGCATCGCCCGCCTGCCTATCATGGTTTCCGGCACCATCACCGACCAGTCCGGCCGCACGCTGACCGGCCAGACCACCGAAGCCTTTTACAACTCGCTGTCGCACGCCAATGCCGTGAGCTTCGGCCTCAACTGCGCCTTGGGCCCGGACCTGCTGCGGCCTTATGTCGAGGAAATGTCGCGGGTATCGTCCACTTACGTCTCCGTGCACGCCAATGCCGGCCTGCCCAACGCCTTCGGCGGCTACGATCTCGAACCTGAGAAGATGGGCGAGTATGTGCGCGAGTGGGCCGAGAGCGGGCTGATCAACATCGTCGGCGGCTGTTGCGGCACCACGCCGGAACACATCGCCGCCATCGCCCAGGCGGTGGACGGCGTCGCGCCGCGCGCGCTGCCGCAGATAGAGGCCAAGTGCCGCTTGTCCGGCCTGGAGCCGTTCAATATCGGCGATGAAGACTTGTTCGTGAATGTGGGCGAGCGCACCAATGTCACCGGCAGCCGCGCCTTCGCCAAGCTGATCCTCAACGGCGACTACGCCACCGCGCTCGATGTGGCGCGGCAGCAGGTGGAAAACGGCGCCCAGGTGATCGACATCAATATGGACGAGGGCATGCTGGACGCCCACGCCGCGATGGTGCGCTTCCTCAACCTGATCGCGTCCGAGCCGGACATCGCCCGCGTGCCGATCATGATCGACTCGTCCAAATGGGAGGTGATCGAGGCCGGGCTGAAGTGCATCCAGGGCAAGGGCATTGTCAACTCGATCTCGATGAAGGAAGGCCGGGACAAGTTCGTCGAGCAGGCGCGCTTGATCCGCCGCTACGGCGCGGCGGTGATCGTGATGGCTTTCGATGAGACAGGCCAGGCCGACACCTACGCCCGCAAAGTCGAGATTTGCGACCACAGCTACCGCATCCTGGTGGACGAGGTGGGCTTCCCGCCGGAAGACATCATCTTCGACCCCAATATCTTCGCCGTCGCCACCGGCATCGACGAGCACGCCCGTTACGGCCTGGACTTCATCGAGGCCACCGGCTGGATCAAGCAGCACCTGCCGCACGCCAAGATCTCCGGCGGCGTGTCCAACGTCAGCTTCAGCTTCCGCGGCAACAACAAGGTGCGCGAGGCCATCCACGCGGTCTTCCTCTACCACGCCATCCAGCGCGGCATGACCATGGGCATTGTCAACGCAGGTGCCTTGGAGGTGTACGACGAGGTCGACGCCGAATTGCGCGACCGCATCGAAGACGTGGTGCTGATGCGCCACCCCAAGGACGGCGGCGACGCGACCGAGCGGCTGATCGAGCTGGCCGAGAAATTCAAAGGCGAGGCGGTCGGCGACAAGAAAGTCGAGGATCTGGCCTGGCGTTCCTTGCCGGTGGAGAAGCGGCTGGAGCACGCGCTGGTCAAGGGCATCACTACCTATATCGTCGAAGACACCGAGGAAGTGCGGCTCAAGTGCGAGCGGCCTATCCACGTGATCGAAGGCCCGCTGATGGACGGCATGAACGTGGTCGGCGACTTGTTCGGCGCCGGCAAGATGTTTTTGCCGCAGGTGGTGAAGTCGGCGCGGGTGATGAAGGCCGCCGTCGCCCACCTGGAGCCGTTCATCGAGGAAGAGAAAATCCGCCTCGGCTTATCCGACGCGCCGGCCAAGGGCGTGATCATCATGGCCACGGTCAAGGGCGATGTGCACGATATCGGCAAGAACATCGTCGGCGTGGTGCTGCGCTGCAATAACTACAAGGTGATCGACCTGGGCGTGATGGTGCCGTGCCAGAAGATTCTCGACGCCGCCATCGAGCACAAGGCCGACATCATCGGCCTGTCCGGCCTGATCACCCCCAGCCTGGAAGAAATGAGCCACGTGGCCAAGGAAAAGCAGCGCCAGGGTTTCGACATCCCGCTGCTGATCGGCGGCGCCACCACCTCCAAGGTGCACACCGCGGTCAAGATCGCGCCGCACTACCAGCACCCGGTGGTCTACGTGCCGGACGCCAGCCGCGCGGTGGGCGTCTGCTCCAATCTGCTGTCCGATACTTTGAAAGACGGCTTCGTCGCCGAAAACCTGGCCGAGCAGCAGCGCGCGCGCGAAGGCCACGCCAACAAGGCCAACCGCAAGGTGGTCAGCCTAGAGGCCGCGCGCGCCAACAAGGAAAAAATCGACTGGGCCGATTATGTGCCGCCCCAGCCGCAATGGCTGGGCGTGCGCCGCTTTGAAAACTATCCGCTGGCCGAAATCGCCGCCTACATCGACTGGACGCCGTTCTTCCAGAGCTGGGAGCTGGCCGGCCGCTTCCCGCGCATTCTCGACGACGAGATCGTCGGCGAATCGGCGCGCGCGCTGTACGTCGACGCGCAGGCGATGCTCAAGCAGATTGTCGACGAGAACTGGCTGGCGGCCAATGCGGTGATCGGCCTGTTCCCGGCCAATAGCGTCAATCACGACGACATCGAAATCCGTTCGGCCGACGGCCAGCCGCTGATGACCTGGGTCGGCCTGCGCCAGCAGCTGCCCAAAACCGACGGCAAGGCCAACTGGGCGCTGGCCGACTACGTCGCGCCCAAGGACAGCGGCGTCGATGACTATATCGGCGCTTTCGCTGTCACCGCCGGCATCGGCATTGAGCCGCATGTGAGGCGCTTCGAAGACGCCAACGACGACTACTCCGCCATCCTGCTGAAGGCGCTGGCCGACCGCCTGGCCGAGGCCTTCGCCGAACTGATGCACGCCCGCATGCGGCGAGAGTTCTGGGGCTACGCCGCCGATGAGCACATCGACAACGAAGGCTTGATCGACGAGCTCTATCGCGGTGTCCGCCCGGCGCCTGGTTATCCGGCCTGCCCGGACCACACTGTGAAGACGGACCTGTTCAAGCTATTGGATGCGCCAGCCATCGGCATGACGCTGACCGAGGGCTACGCCATGCTGCCCACCGCCGCCGTGTCCGGCTTCTATTTCAGCCATCCGGCATCGCGTTATTTCGGCGTCGGCAAGGTGGAGAAGGACCAGGTAACCAGTTACGCCGAACGCCGCGGCGTCAGCATCGAGCAGGCCGAACGCGACCTGGCGCCCAATCTGGGGTATGACGCTTGATTTGAATTTTAGCTGGATATTGTGGATGAGAGAGCATCCAACCATGAATGCTTGCATGGACATCATGTAGAGTTTTTGCGATTGTTGAGTATGTAATTTTTATCTATGCGCCACAAAACTAGGTAATAGTTTTGTGGCGTATCTACATGCGATAATGAGATGGAAAAGTATTATTATTATCGGTTTTTAACTAAAACAGTACGATAACCATCTATCTTCTCATCGCGCTCAACTATAAAGTCAAAATTGCCTAGCATGCGAGGAGCGGGGCTTGCTACTGGTTGGTCCTCCTGAACACCTGGCCCGATGACGTCAATGGTATTGCCGATGTGGCCAAGCCACGGTTGCCCTATTCCACCCTCTACGTAGAATTTAAGGTTAGACCGATACGTATTCTGACTGTTATTAGTGCTTGTCAGGTAGGGGCGAGAGGTAACTTGTATATGATAAGTGCCGGTCTGAACATCATTGCAGTTCAGGCTCAGCACATTCGGCGTCATCTGGTTTGACTCAATATGCTCTTGAACCCCATTAGGGTATGTGATGGTTACATATCCAGACCCTTCTAATTCGAATTTAGACATATTCCCCGATAAGTAATTGTCGGCGCCTCGGTACTTTGCTGCGGCGCTAGCAGATTTGATGAGCCTGATTACCTCCTGTTCTAATCCTAGCGATGGATTCAGATAAACCTCTTGAAAACCATGACCGCTCAAATCGTATAAGTATGTGCTAAATCCGGAATCGAAATTTGCTGGCGCAGGCTGAAGAAGATGGAGCTCGGTAGATAAAGCTCTGGCCCATGTGTTTATGACTTGATCGCGATTGGATGTGATATATTTTCCTGTGTCTGGAGTTGCTGCTGGCGTAGCAACATTAACGACTTGAAGGTGGTCTTTAATATGATACTCTTTGAATCGTTTGTCATCGGCTTGAAACCTGGAATATATGCCCTGGGCAAACATATTGCCTTGAGAGTGAGCAACAATTATTTGTTTTAATCCCCAGGATGAACTGACTGCAATCCACTCATATGATGAGTTTAGCGTATTCAATGCTATTGGATCATATTGAAGTGACTGAGTTGCAAAAGAAGAAGTAATAGCACTCATGGCGCTATTGCTTTCTTCTGATGAAAGATCGGATTTTAACCCATTTCCCATCAAATTGAGATTTTCTATATATCTTGCTTTTTCTACTGCAGCGATTCTTTCCCCAAATTTCTGTAAGGTCAATTTTCTAAATATATCAAGTAGCCTACCTTCTGAAGGGTTGTGAAGAGGAGTAATAACATTAAAATATGGCACGCCGTTAAGGAATAAACTCTTCCCTAATGCATTAGCAGCCATAACCTGAGCGGCAGGCCCTGGCGACCATATTCCGTTTATATAGTAAATTTGCGGCTTTTTTCCACACACTCTTGACCATGGATAAGCATTCAGAAAATCTATATCTGGTCTATAAATGGCTTGGGCGGAGTTGGAAACCAGCAATATGAATGCGGGAAGAAGTAGATTAATTACTTTTTTCACGTAGTAATTCATTGTGCATTCCCAGTTTGAGGACAGTGGGTTGGAGCGACATTTAAACTGATAATTGACGTAGGACTATTTACCGCAGCTTGTCGAGCGGAGAGGCGTTCTAATGTATTGTAAGTACGAGCATAGATGGCGCCGTTGATTTTAGTGAGCTCATCTAATTTTTCTGGGCCCGCCATCTGAATGGCACAGGCCGCATTTTCAGATTCTCTATAAACAATACTATCGGTTGTTTCTGGGCTGTTTTGTTGATAAGTGGTTATCGATTGCTGGTACATGCGAGCAATAAGTTCAGCTCCTGCTTTGATATTGGGCGTGGAGGGATGCAAATCCTGAATTTTTTGCCAGACATCATCTCGGTAACCACGATGTTCGGAATCAATACCGACAACACTGTCTAGGTTACCTTCCATCGTATAAGTTCCAGTTGCTGGATTGACCGCTGTACCTGGTTGATTGCTTTTTATTTGTTGAGAGTTGCTGCCGCTTCCCCCACCACTGCAAGCAGATAATAGGGTAAATGAACAAGCTAAAAAGAAATTAAATGGATGATAGGGTTTATACATTTTACACACTCAAGATTTTCCAGGTTTGATATGCCTTTAAACAGAAGGCAGGCGAACTTTGGGGGAAAATTCCTATGGTGTCGATAATTGCAGATGTGTAATATTCACAATTCATACCTAGTTTATACACTTTAAACCTATATTTTCTTGTGTTAGCAGGTCGCCATTTTCGGAAGGGATACTACGACAGGGAGCTTATCTGTTTGTATGGGTATCGCTATCAAGAACCTACGGGATAGGGCAATGGCCAGCATCCTTGCTTGAGAATCCGGCTTCCTGTCATAACGAATCATCCCTAACCTTGAGATCTAGGTCTGTAAACGGGCATTGGTAGATGCTGCGCAGATATCAATGTGTCTGGAAAGTAAATGAAACAAATGATTTGGTTGCTGTGTCTGCCGTGGGCGGCGCAGGCGGCGTTGGAGAGCGATACGCGTTGTTTTGTCGCCGCCAACGGCGGCAAGCCCATTCACCTGCAATTCACCAGCGTGGGCGATGCCGATAGCGCTTGGTCGGTTGCTTATGTGCGCTATGGCAAGCGCGGCAAACCGATCACCTTGGTATGGCTGCGCGATGAGCAAGAAGAAGCGGGCGAGGGACGGCCTTATCAATTCACCGAGGAGTGGCTGGAAATCGTCGACGGCCGCATCAACGGCCAATACACGACCACCCATCAAGGCGTGAACTACTACCGCTTTCATTATCGCGGCGCCAATGGCCGTGAAATCGATTTTGAAGAGGATTGGGACGCATTGTCCCGAGCCAAGCAGGGCTGCAAGTGGTAGCTGTGGATAAATTCGCTGCAATGCGATATCTGTGGATAACGCGCGATTAATGGGTTTCATCGCGTCCAGATTCGGGATGCGCTGCGCCGGCAGCCATGGTGGCTCCCATCATCCCCACAGCAAGGCCGACAAGCCCAGCGCGGCTAGCGCCAGCAACAGCGCCAGGCTCTGCCTGCCCGCGGCGCGCGAACCCAGCGACAGCGCGTAAACGCCCTTGGCGAGGTTGTTGGCCGAGGTGGCGATCAGGATCGCCGCGGCCGCCTGGGAGAGCGGCGTCAGCTGCGGCGTGGATTGGGTGATGCTCATGATGAAGGGGTCGACGTCGCTGACGCCCATCACCGCCGCCAGCGCGTAGACGCCGGCCGAGCCCAGGTATTGCGCCGCCAGCCGCGTGGCCGCCAGCATGGCGATGAACAGCAGCGCGAACATCAGCGCCGCGCCGATTTCCAGCGGATTTTTCGGCGGATGGGCTGCGTCGGGCCTAGCCGTGTCCGCCTGGCCGCTGCGCGCCCATCCCGCCCCGCCCAGCAAGGCCAGCGCGGCCAGCAAGGAGAAGGGCTGCCATAGCCGGCTGAGCAAGGCCGGATTGAACAGGGCGAGGAAGGCCATCAGCCGCAGATACATCATGCCGGACGCCATCAGGATGGCGCCGGAATACAGCCGCGGCGAGGCGGCGTCCACCGAGCGGCGCGCCAGCACGAAGGTGGTGACGGTGGAGGAATAAGCCCCGCCGGCCAACGCCGACAACAACAGCCCGCGCTTGCCCTGGCGCAGCCTTTGCAGCAGATAGCTGCCGTAGGACACGGCGCTGACCGCCACCACCACCAGCCAGGTTTTGAACGGGTTGATGGCGAAGCGGCCCGCCGCTTCGTCGGGCAGCAGCGGCAAAATCACCGCGGCCAGCAGCAGAAACTGGGTCAGGGTGAGGATGTCGGCGGGGTCGATGCGGCGGGCCAGCCCTTCCAGCCGGGTCTTGAACTCCAGCAGCAGCAGGCTGGCCACGGTCAGCGTGGTGGCCAGCCAGTAGAGCTGGTGGCAGACCAGCACGCCTATCAGATAGGTGGCGAGGCCGGACATTTCGGTGGTGACGCCGGAATAGCCGGACGCGCCCAGCTTGTGCCAGTAAGACAGCAGCAGAAAGGCGGCGATCACGGCAAAGCCCAGCGCCACCGGCAGCAGCTGGCCGTCGGACAGCACGGCGATGCCATAGCCTATCAACGCGATCAGCGGATAAGTGCGCACGCCGCCGAAGGCGTAGTGATCGCCGGCCTGGCGCTCCTCCCGCTCCAGGCCGATCAGAAACGATAGAAACAGCGCCAGCGTGATTTGCGTCGCTTCGGGCGGCAGCCAGTCCGGGTAGCGCATGGGCATCCTCCGATTCTGATCGAGATTCCTATATCAAGATACGCCATCGCCGCGCCGCGCATCTTGCCTCTGGTCATGGCGGCCCGCTTGCGGCAGTATCAGCCGCCATGAATACCCAAGCTTCTTCCCGCCTGGTCTGGCGGCTCAAACTCGCCGGCTCCGGCGCCCAGCTGCGGCCCTTGCTGCAATCCGCCGGCCCCGAAGGCTGGGGGCGCGGCCGCGCCTGTTCCTTGACCTCTCTATTGAATGAGGAACGGGCGGCGGTGGCCGAACACGACTTGCCGGTGTTGCGTCGCCTGCTCGCCTTGCTGGAGCAAAACGATGGCGACGCGGGCCTGATCGACGCCATGCCCTTGCTGCCGGTCTTGATCGGCCATCCGTTGTTGTTTGACGCGGACGCGCCGGCGCGGCGGATTCGGGTGGAGGCGGGCGCGCCGGCGTTGGAGATGGAGCGTGTCGGCGCGGAGTTGCGGCTGAAGCTGCTGCCGGAGGGGCTGGCCAGCTGCGGCGGCTTGCTGTGGCAGCGGCCGCAGCCGGAACGGGTATTGGTTTTCCAACTGACCGATGAGTTGAAGGCGCTGGCCGACCTGGTGGGCAATGGCCTGGCTGTGCCCTGGCAAGCCAGGCAGCGGGTGCTGGAGGCGATACGCGATGTCGCGCCGGGCTTGCCCTTGGTGGATGCCAGCCCGCAATTCGATCCGGAGCAGGCCAGCGAGCCGGCCGATGCCACGCTGTACGCTCTGCTGACCCGCCAGCCGGAAGGCTTGCGGCTGCAGCTCAAGGTCAAGCCGCACCCGGCTGCCGCCTGGAGCGCGCCGGGGCGCGGCGCGGCTGGACTGGTGCTGGATGTCGATGGCGAATACCGCCAGTTCGCCCGCGATCTTGCGGAAGAGGCGCGCCGTCTGCGCGCCTTGCGCGAAGCCTGCCCGGCGATAGGGCGCGGCCAGCGCGACGGCGACGGCTGGCTGTTCGCCGATCAGCATTCGGCGCTGTCCTTGTTGTCGCAATTGCAGGCGGCGGGCGAGGATAGCGTGGTCTGCCTGTGGCCGCAGGGCGACAAAATCCGCCTGGCCGCCGCCGAGGGCATGCCGCAATTGCGGCTGAAGGTGAAGCGGCGCGGCGGCTGGCTGCAGGCCGAGGGCGAGCTGGAGCTAGACGACGGCCGCATCCTGACCCTGCGCCATCTGCTGGCCGCGCTGGCCAACCAGAAGGGCAAGTATCTGCAGCTGTCCGACGGCGACTGGCTGGCTTTGTCCGGCAGCCTGCAGCAGCGGCTGGGCGAGTTGGCCCGCATGGTGGACCACGCCGGACCGGACGGGCTGGCGATCAGCCCCTTGGCTGGCCCGCGCTTGCAGGCGCTGGGCGAGGAGGTGGGGCAATTCGACGGCGACGCAGGCTGGCAACAGCAAGCGGCGCGCTGGCGCGAGGCGACGGCCTTCGAGCCGCAAGTGCCGCCCAATCTTCACGCCACCTTGCGTCCGTATCAGCAGCAAGGCTACGCCTGGATGGCGCGGCTGGCGCATTGGGGCGTCGGCGCCTGCCTGGCCGACGACATGGGCCTGGGCAAGACGGTGCAGACGCTGTCGCTGCTGCTGACCCGAGCCCACCTGGGCCCGCAGCTGGCGGTGGCGCCGACCTCGGTGGCGCTGAACTGGCTGGCCGAGGCCGCTCGCTTCGCGCCCAGCCTGCGCCTGCGCGCCTATCACCAGCAGCGCCGCTTGGATGATGTCGGACCGGGAGACTTGGTGATCGTCAGCTACGGCCTGCTGCAGCGCGAGGCCGATGCTTTTGGCGAGGTGCATTGGGCGTCCGTGGTGCTGGACGAGGCGCAGGCGATCAAGAACCCGCAGAGCCAGCGCGCCCAGGTGGCGCAAAGCCTGCGCGCCGATTTCCGCCTGGCCGCCAGCGGCACGCCGGTGGAAAACCATCTGGGCGAGCTGTGGAGCTTGTTCCGCTTCATCGCGCCGGGTCTGCTGGGCAATCTGGCGCAGTTCGAACAGCGCTACGCCCAGCCGATCGCCGATGGCGACGAAACCGCGCGCGCGCAGTTGAAGGCGCTGATCCAGCCTTATCTGTTGCGGCGAACCAAGCGCGAGGTGCTGACCGAGCTGCCGCCCAAAACCGAGACCACGCGCTTGATCGAATTGTCCGAGCAGGAACGCCATGTCTATGAGGCGATGCGGCAGGAAGCGCTGGCGCGAGTGGCCGAGGCCGACCCGGCCGCCGGCGGCCAGACCATGCAGGCGCTGGCCGAGTTGACCCGGCTGCGCCGCTTCTGTTGCCATCCCAAGCTGGTGCAGCCCGACAGCGCGCTGCCGGCCAGCAAGCTGGCGGCCTTCGCCGACATCTGCGAGGAGCTGCTGGACAACGGCCACAAGGCGCTGGTGTTCAGCCAGTTTGTCGATCACCTGGCGCTGGTGGCCGAGCATCTGAAGCAGCAGGGCGTCCGCTTCCATTATCTGGACGGATCGACGCAGACCAAGCAGCGCAAGGCCAGCATGGACGCCTTCCAGGCCGGCGACGGCGATCTGTTCCTGATTAGCCTGAAGGCTGGCGGCACCGGGCTGAACCTCACCGCCGCCGACTACGTGATCCACCTGGACCCGTGGTGGAACCCGGCGGTGGAGGACCAAGCCTCCGACCGCGCCTACCGCATGGGCCAGCAGCGGCCGGTGACGGTGTACCGGCTGGTGGCGGCCGGCACCATTGAGGAAAAAATCGTCGATCTGCACCGCGACAAGCGGGCATTGGCCGACAGCCTGCTGGCCGGCGGCGACGCCAGCGCGCGGCTGGACGGCGAGGCTTTGTTGGCGCTGTTGCGCGGCACGGCCATTTGATCGATAAGCAGGTTAGTGTGTTTGGGCGGCCGCGTTGACGCGAAGCGCCGGTTTCGCCGCTGTCGCGTTTCCTCGCGCCGCCAGCCAGGCCCCCAGGCTGACGCAAACCAGCCCCGCCGCCAGGTAGCCGGTCAAGGGTTCGCCCAGAATCGGCACCGCCAGCAAGCCGGCCAGGATGGGAATCAGGGCGAACAAGGCGCTGACGCGAACCGTGCCCAGGATGGCGCTGGCGCGCAGATACAGCAGCATGGCGCAGATGGCCGCGCCGACGCCCTGATACAAGGCTTGAAACGCCAGCGCGCCCCAAGAGGCGTCCGCCAGATGCTTGGGCAAGAACAAGATGTAGATCGGCAAATAGAGCAAGGCGGCCATGATGGTGATGGCGCGCGTCAGCGGCCAGGCCTGGAAACCCCAGCGTCGCGCCAGCACGCCGAAGCTGGCCCAGCTCAGCGAGGACAGCAGCAACATCAGGTCGCCGGGCAGGGTATGGCCGCCGCCGTCGCCGAACATGGGAATGGCGCTGATGAGCAGCCCGAGCGCTATCAGCGCGTAAGCCGGAAGCTTATGCCGTTGCATGGTTTCGCCGGTGAACAGCCAGGCGAACACCGCCGCTAAAAACGGTTGCAAGCCCGGCAGCAGCAGGCCGCCATGGGCCGCCGGCGCGTATTTGAAGCCGCAATAGGCGAAGATGCTGACGCCCAGACCGCCTAACACGGTCAGCAGCCAAATCCTGGCATCGCGCAGCGAACCCGCGGGCAGCCCGCCAACGAATAGCAGAATCAGCGCGGCAGTGCCGACGCGCAGCGCCAGCACGTCCGTTCCGGCCAGCGCGCCTTTGCCGGCGAGGCGGGAAACGATATTGAAGCCGGTCCAGATGGCGACGGCGCCGAATGCCGCCAGATAGCCCTGGCGCAGTGTGGGTGTGGACATTAGCAATCTCCATTGAGTTATGTTTGCATGCTATACACGTTTATCATTCTTAAAAAATGAATTATTATGATTGAAATAATCTCTAGATAAGAATGATGGAACTGGACGAGCTGCGAATTTTCCAAGCCGTGCTGCACGAAGGCGGCGTGACGCGCGCCGCGCAGCGGCTGAATCGGGTGCAATCCAATGTCACCACCCGGCTCAAGCAATTGGAAGAAAAGCTGGGCGTGGCCTTATTCCTGCGCGAAGGCAAGCGCATGATCGCCACCGATGCCGCCAGCGTGCTCAATGACTATGCGGAGAAAATGCTGTCGCTGGAGGAAGAAGCGCGGCAGGCGCTGGCGGATAGCACGCCGCGAGGCCGTTTGCGCTTGGGGGCGATGGAAAGCACGGCCGCTGTCCGTCTGGCGCCGGCGCTAGCCGAGTATCACAGCCGCTTTCCCGCTGTGCAGCTGGAGTTGAAAACCGGCGTGACGGCCGATCTCACCCAGGCGGTATTGGATGGCGCGC
The DNA here is from genome assembly GCF_024207115.1 of Chromobacterium sp. IIBBL 290-4. Taxonomy (NCBI): domain Bacteria; kingdom Pseudomonadati; phylum Pseudomonadota; class Betaproteobacteria; order Neisseriales; family Chromobacteriaceae; genus Chromobacterium; species Chromobacterium sp. IIBBL 290-4. Next base: position 1,527,878 of record NZ_CP100128.1, on the reverse strand, counting down.
TGGACGCGGCGCTGGTCAGCGGCAGCGTAGACGATGCCCGGCTGGCGCAATGCCAGGTGTACGAGGAGGAGATTGTGCTGGTGGCCGCCGCCGGTTTGCGGGAGGTGACGCCGGCCATGCTGGCCGACGCCACCTTGCTGACCTTCGGCAGCGGCTGCGCCTATCGCCAGCGCCTGGAGCAATGGCTGCGGGAACAAGGTTTGCAAGCGCGGCGGGTCATCGAACTGTTTTCCTACCATGCCATGCTGGGTTGCGTCGCCTGCGGCATGGGGGTGGCGCTGCTGCCGCGGAGCTTGCTGGCGTCGATGCCGCAGACGGCAGGCCAGGTGTCGGTGCATTCGCTGCCCGAGTCATTGCGTTACGCGCAAACCATGTTGATCCATCGCAGCCATCGGCGCCAGCCCGCGCTGGATGCGATGCGGATGTTGCTGCTGGGGGAGGACGGCAGAGAGAGTTGAATTTGAGCGATGAAATAATTGGCAATTCAAATATTCTTCATTTGAACTCTTTGTCATAATGGGTTGCGCCCGCGTCGATCCGCTCGCCTATGGATAGGTCTTGATCTGGGGCGAACCACGGCGGCACCGGCGTTTTCGCCGCCGGCGCTAATAGAATAAGATGCTGGTTTAGGAGGAGTCATGTCATTGAATCTTGCCGATATCCGTCTTGAGTACTCCAAGAAGGAATTGTCTCCGGAAGAGTGTTTGCCGGACGCCGTGTCGCAGTTTGAAATCTGGCTGAACGAAGCGATCGCCGCGCAGGTGCATGAACCCACCGCGATGAATCTGGCCTCGGTTGGCGAAGATGGCCGGCCTGCCTCCCGCATCGTCTTGCTCAAAGGCGTGGAAGCGGGACAGTTGCTGTTCTACACCAATTATCAAAGCCGCAAGGGCCAAGCGTTGGAGGCGAATCCCTTTGTCGCCTTGACCTTTTTCTGGCCGGAGCTGGAGCGGCAAGTACGGGTGGAAGGCAAGGCCGTGCGCGTGGCGCCGGATGTGTCCGACGCCTATTTCGCCAGCCGCCCGTATACCAGTCGGCTGGGCGCCTGGGCCAGCGAGCAGAGCAGTGAAATCTCCTCCAAGGCGGTGCTGGTGACCCGCGCGGCGATGTTTGGCGCCCGCCATCCGATCAATGTGCCGCGTCCGCCGCATTGGGGTGGTTTCGCCGTGGCGCCAGACCGGATCGAATTCTGGCAAGGCAGGCCTAGCCGATTGCATGACAGAGTGCTGTATCTGTTGCAGCCGGATGGCTCATGGCGGAAGTCCAGGCTGGCTCCGTGATGGATTCCTTGTCCGGCGGCGGTTCCGTCGCCGGCCCTCTCCCTCCTCGCAGGAAGTGATAGTCTAAATTACATTAGTCTGTCATATCGTTGTTTTTTCCTCTATTCCCCTATCTTTCAAAATCAGGCGCGCTTTCTTAGCGCGCTTAATTACGATTTATCTCGCTATTCATTGGCATAAAAATCCAATAGGTACAATGTTTTCGGAAAACTCTTGCATTGTATACAGCATGCAACTGCTAGAAAGTACAGATGCATAATTGAGTGAAAATTCCAATACCTAAATACGCACTCGGGATTGAATGGGTCAAGACACTGTCGATTAGAACCCCAGACCGCCGCGCCTGGCAGCGTGGTGGCCGGATTCGGTCCCGTAGCCGGTTGCTGTCGCCAAGGGAAACCTTTGCCGGGCGATGGACAGGCTTGCGGCGGGAATGCGCACGGGGCCCAACAGAACGGCGTCGGCGGATGGCACTTTCCCCGGCAAGCGGCTCCATCCTTCATCCTTCCGCGATGATGACAGCCCCACCCGAGGCGCGGCAGCCTGAAGCCGCCCGCATCCGGCAGGCGGCCAAGCGCAAGGCGGCACAAGCCTTGTCTTGTCTACATCTGTCTACATTTGGAGTCCGTGATGAAAAAACAGCAAACAATGCTGCGTGGTTTGGTACTGTCCGCTCTGGCAGTGATGAGCGCGTCCGCGTTCGCCGCAGAGCGCATCGATCTGGAAAAACAGGCCAAGTCGGCTGTGGCTGGCGCGTCGGCGTTCACCAGCGTGAATCAAGGCGACCTGAAGCCGCTGCGCAGCGCGCAGTTCTCCACCGGCAAAGTGGTGACCCGCTATCAGCAGTACTACCAAGGCGTGCCGGTGTGGGGCGAGGCTGTCGTGGAAGAGAAGCAGGCCGGCGCGGCGTTCAAGGGCGCGCAAGGCAAATTGAGCGGCCACTATATCGCCGGCATCCAGTCGGACCTGGCCTCCGCCAAGCCGACGCTGAGCCGCGAAGCCGCGCTGAGCCAGGCCAAGTCGTTGAAGGCCAACGGCAACCCCACGTTCAACGAGAAGGCGGATCTGGTCGTTCGCCTGAGCGATCGCAATGTGGCCCAGCTGGTGTATCTGGTTTCCTACGTGGTTGATGACGGCAAATCGCCCAGTCGTCCCAATTTCATCATCGACGCCAACAGCGGCCAGGTGCTGAAGCAATGGGAAGGCCTGAACCACGCCGAAGCCGGCGGCCCCGGCGGCAATGCCAAGACCGGCCAGTACACTTATGGCAAGGACTATGGCCCGCTGATCGTCACCAGCGATTGCAAGATGGACAGCGGCAATGTCGCCACCATCAACTTGAACGGCGGCACCAGCGGTTCCACCCCGTACAAGTTCGCGTGCCCGACCAACACCTACAAAGCGATCAACGGCGCTTATTCGCCGCTGAACGACGCCCACTACTTCGGCAACGTGGTGTTCAACCTGTACAAGGATTGGTTCAATCTGAAGCCGATCAGCCAGAAGCTGCTGATGAAGGTGCATTACAGCCGCAATTATGAGAATGCGTTCTGGGACGGCACCGCCATGACCTTCGGCGACGGCGCCAGCACTTTCTACCCCTTGGTGTCGCTGGATGTGTCGGCGCATGAAGTGAGCCACGGCTTCACCGAGCAGAACTCCGGCCTGGTGTATAGCGGCCAGTCCGGCGGCATCAACGAAGCGTTCTCCGACATGGCCGGCGAAGCCGCCGAGTACTACATGAAGGGCAAGAACGACTTCCTGGTGGGCGCGGAAATCTTCAAGAAGACCGGTGCGTTGCGTTACTTTGCCGACCCGACCAAGGACGGCCAATCGATTGGCAATGCCAAGGACTACTACGACGGTCTGGACGTGCACTACTCCAGCGGCGTGTACAACAAGGCGTTTTACCTGATCGCCACCAGCCCCAACTGGAACACTCGCAAGGCGTTTGAAGTGTTCGTCGACGCCAACCGCCTGTACTGGACCGCCAACGCCACTTACAACAGCGCCGCTTGCGGCGTGGCGAAAGCGGCCGATGCCCGCGGTTACAGCAGCGCCGACGTGACCAAGGCCTTCGCCGCGGTAGGCGTGGCTTGCAAGTAATGCCAGCGTGAAGGGGCGCGGCCTCGCCGGCCCTGCCCCATCTCTCTGCCGCCGCCGCGAGGCGGCGGACTTCGCTCAGCTCAGGAGTGTTCCCATGTTGAAAATGCGTCAAACCGCCGCGCTGGCGCTGTTTGCCCTCGCCGGCGGCGCGCAGGCGGGACAGCCGGTGTGGATATCCATCGGCGATCAGGCCTACCAGCAACTGCGCAAACTGGATGCCGGCGTGAAAAGCCAGCAGAGCCGACAACTGGCCGCCGATGGCCGCCTGGCCAAGGGCGCGGCCGGCGAAACCGTCCATGTGGTCCAAGTGGATGAAGCCTTGCTGCCCAAGCTGTCCGACGCCATCCATGAAAATCTGCGCCACTGCGGCGGCTACATCGTCCATGGCAACCAGCAGGAGGCGCGCGCCGCCTTGAACGGCGCGGCCGCGCCGTTGGCCAAGGCATTGGCGCCCAGCTACGCCATCGACAACCAGGCCGCGGTGAACAAGCTGCTGCCGCAATTGCAGGACAGCAATATCCTCGGCACCATCCAGTCGCTGTCCAATTACCAGAACCGTTTCTATACCACCAGCCATGGCGTCAACGCGTCCAACTGGATCGCCGCGCAGTGGAAACAACTGGCCGGCAGCCGGACCGATGTGACCGTCGAACAGTTCGCCCATGCCAGTTGGCCGCAAAAGTCGGTGATCCTGACCATCAAGGGCACCGACAACTCGGCCGAAACCATCGTGCTGGGCGGCCATCTGGACTCCACCATCGGCAGCGGCACCGGCGAAAGCAGCCGCGCGCCGGGCGCGGACGACGACGCTTCCGGCGTAGCCAGCCTGACCGAGGTGGTGCGCGTGCTGCTGGCCAGCAATTACCAGCCGCGGCGCACCATCAAGTTCATGGCCTATGCGGCGGAAGAGGTGGGCCTGCGCGGCTCGGCCGACATCGCCAAGCGCTTCAAGCAGCAGCAGGCCAATGTGGTGGGCGCGCTGCAGCTGGATATGACCAACTACCAGGGCGACGCGCAGGACATCTTCCTGTTCACCGACTACACCAACGCCGCGCAGAACACCTTCCTGGCCAATCTGGCCAAGGCCTATCTGCCCAGCTTGAAGGTCGGCTACAGCCAGTGCGGCTATGCCTGCTCCGACCACGCTTCGTGGACGGCGCAGGGGTATGCGGCCTCGTTCCCGTTCGAGTCCAGCTTCAACAACTCCAATCCTTACATCCACAGCCGCAACGATACCTTGGCCAATTCCGACAGCCAGGCCAAGCATGCGTTGAAGTTCTCGCAACTGGCCTTGGCCTATGCGGTGGAATTGGGCAGCGACGGCCCGGCCAAAGCGTTGCGTTAAGCGTGCCCGCCGTCGCGGCTAGCCAGGCCGCGGCGGTAGTCTCGCGCGGCGCCGGGCGACCGGACCGCGCTTTTTTTCGCCTAGCCGGTGTTGCGCAGGCCGGCCGAGGTGCCATTGATGGTCAGGTGGATGGCGTACAGCGTGTCCTCGTCATCCGGCTCCTCGCGCAGTCTGGCCAGCAAATCCGCCTGCAGCAGGCCCAGCGCGTCCAGGAAGGGCAGGCGCGACTCCAGGCTGCGGCGCAGCGTCGGGTTGGTTTCCAGCAATTCGGTTTGGCCGGAGATGGCGAAGAAGGCGTCGTGGGTTTTGCGCCATTCGGCCTCGATGGCGCCGAACAGCCGTTCCGCCAATTCTCCATCCGCCACCAGATGGGAGAAGCGGCGGGCGATGCCCAGATCGGCCTTGGCCAGCACCTGCTCCATATTGGACAGCATCACCTGGAAGAACGGCGAGTGGCGGTAGAGATGCTGCAGCTTGGCCAGGCCGGCGTCGCCATGCCGCTGCACATAGGCGGCCACCGCCGAGCCGACGCCGAACCAGCCTGGCAGCATCAAGCGCGATTGCGACCAGGAGAATACCCACGGTATCGCGCGCAAGTCGCCGATGGACGACAGGCTTTTGCGCGAGGCCGGCCGGCTGCCAATATTGAGCCGGGCGATGGCGGTGACCGGCGTCGCCTCCAGGAAGTACTGCATGAAGCCCGGCGTTTCCACCAGCGCGCGATAGGCAGTGAAGGCGGTGGCCGACAGCTCGTCGAACAGCTCGGCGTCGATCTCGCCGCCGGGGATGTGGCCCAGGCTGGCCTCCAGCGTCGCCGCCACCAAGGCTTCCAGATTGCGGCCGGCGATGGCCGGGTCGGAATATTTGGCGGTGATCACCTCGCCCTGCTCGGTGATGCGGATGCGGCCGGCCACGCTGCCGGCCGGCTGGGCGACGATGGCCTCGTAGGACGGGCCGCCGCCGCGTCCGACCGAGCCGCCGCGGCCGTGGAACAGCTGCAGCCGCGCGCCAGCTTCGGCGAACACCTTCACCAGCCGCGTTTCCGCCTGGTAGAGCTGCCACTGGCTGGTCAGATAGCCGCCGTCCTTATTGCTGTCGGAATAGCCCAGCATCACTTCCTGCACCCGCTCGCGGCTGTCGAGCAACTGCTTGTACCAGGGCAGGGCGAACAAGGCGCGCATCACCGTCTCGCTGTTTTCCAGGTCGGCGATGGTTTCAAACAGCGGCACCAGATTGACGCTGGCGCGCGGCGAGCCGTTCTCCAGCCGGATCAGGCCGGCTTCCTTGCACAGCAGGGCCAGGGCCAGGATGTCGCTGACGCTGGCGCAGTTGGAAATGATGCACTGGCCGATGGCTTCGACGCCGAACTCGCGCTGGATCGCCGCCGCTTCGCGGAAGATGGCCAGTTCTTTCTCGGTTTGCTCGCCATAACGCAGATAGGGCGAGAACAGCAGCCGCGGCGTGGCCAGCTCGCGGGTCAGCGCCCGCACCCGCGCGGCTTCGTCCAAGGCCTGGTATTCCTCCAGACCGGCGGCGCTGAACAATTCGGCCACCACGCTTCCGTGAATGGCGGCGTGCTGGCGCAGGTCCAGCGGCATCAGGAAGAAGCCGAACACATCCACGCTGCGGATCAGCCGCGCCAGCCGGCCCTCGGCCAGCAGGGCGCTGCCGTGGGCGCGCAGCGAGGCGGACAGCGCGGCCAAGTCGCGGATCAGGCCGCGATGATCGGCGTAAGGCTCGCGGATATCCCAGCGGCAGGCCAGCTCCACGCCGCGCTGATGAGCGCTGGCGCGCAGCTTGCCCTGCATCGTCGCCAAGGCGCGGCGATAGGGCTCTTCGCCGCGGCTGACCGCCGTGTCCGGAGAGTTTTCGGCCAGCGCCAGCACCGCTTCGCTGGCGACGACCAGCCGCGACGACATCGACAATTCGCGGTACAGGCTTTTCAATTCCTGCAGATAGTATTCGAAGGCCTGTTGCGCCTGGCGGGTGATGGCCTGGCGCAGCAAGCTAGCGTCGACATTGGGGTTGCCGTCGCGGTCGCCGCCTATCCAGCTGCCGACGCGGACGAAGGACGGCAGATTGGGCGCCTCCTCCCACAGCAGGCCGATCTCGCGCTCCAGCCGCTGATACAGCGCCGGCAGCGCTTCAAAGAAGGCCAGCGGATGGTAGGCGACGCCGTTGGTGATCTCGTCGCGCACCGTCATCTTGAAATGGCGGATTTCCGAGGTCTGCCACAAGGCCAGGATCACCCGCTTGAGCTTGGCCTCCAGCTCTTCCCGCTCTTCCAGCGTCAGGTCCGGCGCGTGCAGCTGCGACAGAAAGCGGCGCACCGCGCGGTGGCTGTCCAGCACGCTCTGGCGCTGCACCTCGGTGGGATGGGCGGTGAGGATGGCGCCGACCTTGGCGTGGCTGAGCAACTGGTGCAGCGAATGGAAGCTGACGCCGTCCTGGCGCAGCTTGGCCAGCGCCCGGGCGACGCTGCCCTGCTGCGGCGCGGAGCCGGCCTGCTGGTGGGCGCGGCGGCGGCGGTTGTGGTGCAGGTCTTCGGCGATGTTGAACAGCTGGGCGTAGAGGCCGCAGGCGCGCAGCAGCGAGGCGGCCGCTTCCGGCGCCAGCTGCGGCAGCGGATGGCTGCGTTCGTCGCCGCGGCGCGAGGCGATGGCCTGCACCGCGCCTGACACCACCGGGCCTTCCTGTTCGTTCACTACTTCAGAGAGCAGCCGGTCCAGACAGGCCAGATCGGCCCGCAGCGGCAAGTCCTTGTCTTGATCGTGCAGCATTGTTGTTGTGTCCCTGTGTCTGACTCGTCAGCGCTGGCCACTGGCGGCAATGGCCAGCGCTCGCGGGTCGAAGGCGAACATTCATCATAAGCAGCTTGCGCGCCGTAGTGGTCAGACTACGGCATTTTTACGGGAAAGGTTTTGATTCTGCTGCGTCGCAGCAACAAGCGGCGGCAAGCCCATGATGGCGGCGTGGTAGAATCCGGCCATCGTCATAGCAAGCAATGGAACCCGGTTTCATGGACAAGATCGTCATCGCCAGCCGCGAAAGCCGGCTGGCCATGTGGCAGGCCGAGCACATCCAGGCCCGGCTGCAGGCGCTGTACCCGCACCTGACAGTGGAAATCCTCGGCATGACCACCCAGGGCGACCAGATTCTGGACAAGACGCTGTCCAAGATCGGCGGCAAGGGGCTGTTTGTGAAAGAACTGGAGCAGGCCTTGCTCGACGGCCGCGCCGATCTGGCGGTGCATTCGCTGAAGGATGTGCCGATGACGCTGCCGGCCGGCTTCGCGCTGGCGGCGGTGTGCGAGCGCGAAGACCCGCGAGACGCCTTGGTTTCCAACCGTTTCCATAGCCTGGCCGAATTGCCGGACGGCAGCGTGGTGGGCACCTCCAGCCTGCGCCGCGAGGCCCAGCTGCGCGCCCAGTTTCCGCATCTGCGGGTGCAGCCGCTGCGCGGCAATGTGCAGACGCGGCTGAAGAAGCTGGACGACGGCGAATTCGACGCCATCATCCTGGCCGCCGCCGGCCTGAAGCGTCTGGGCCTGGCTGAGCGCATCCAGAGCGAGCTGGCGCCGTCGGAAAGCCTGCCGGCTGCCGGCCAGGGCGCGCTGGGCATCGAGATCCGCGAAGACCGCGCCGATCTGATCGCGCTGTTGGCGCCGCTGAATCACCCGGCCACCCGAGCCTGCACCGCCGCCGAGCGCGCGCTGGCCAAGGAGCTGGGCGGCAGCTGCCAAGTGCCGTTGGGCGCTTTCGCCACCCTGAGCGAGGGCACCTTGACCCTGGGCGGCCTGGTGGCGCATCCGGACGGCTCGGTGGTGCTGACCGCCAGCGCCAGCGCGCCGGCCGACTACGCCGAAGCGCTGGGCCGCGCCGTGGCCAAAAAGCTGATCGACGACGGCGCGAAGCCGCTGATAGACGCCGTGCTGGCCGAGCCGCGCTGAGGCCGCGATGAAGCGCGTGCTGGCCACCCGTCCTTTGGCGCAGTGCGCCGGACTGCTGCAAAAGCTGTGCGATGCGGGCTGGCAGGCGGCGCATTTCCCGCTGCTGGAAATCGAGCCGCTGCCGGATGGCATGGCCGAGCTGCCGGCCCTGGCGGCGGGAGCGGATGTGCTGTTCTGGGTCAGTCCCACCGCCATCGATATCGGCTGGCCGGTCCTGGCCGATGCCGGCCTAGGCGGCAAACGGCTGGTCTGCGTCGGCGCGTCCAGCGCTAGGCGCTTGGCCAGCTTGTCGGGGCAAACGGTTTTGCATCCCAGCGCCGGCAGCGACAGCGAAGCCTTGTTGGCGCTGCCTGAGCTGGCCGAGGTGGCGGGGCAGCGCTGGCTGATCATCCGCGGCCAGGGCGGCAGGGCTTTGCTGTCCGATGCCTTGGCGGCGCGCGGCGCCAAGGTCGGCCTGGCCGAGATCTATCGGCGCGTGGCCGTCAGCCCGGATTGGGCCGCTTTCGACGCCGAGCCGCCCGATGCCATCGTTCTGACCTCAGGCGAAATGGTAGAGCAATTGTTCCGACTGGCTGGCCCGAGCCGGACGGGGGCGCTACAATGCCAGCTATATTGCGTGCCGCATCCGCGGATTGCCGAACGCTTGGCCGCGTTCGGCGCGACGCGCGTCGTGACAACCCAGGCCGACGATGCCGCACTGGTCGCCGGCCTCAAAGAATGGTTCCTTCGTCAGCCATGAGCGAATCCCAGATCCACGAAGCCGTCCAGGCCCCTCAATCATCCCGCCGCAAAGGCCCCGGCCTTGCCGTGCTGATCGCCGCCGCCGCGCTGGGCGTGGCCGGCTGGCAATTCTATTCCACGCAGCAGCAGCTTGATTCGATGCGCCAGGAGCTGGCGCGCCGTTTGGCCGAAGGCAGCGGCGCCGGCAAGGAACAGCGCGCCGTGGCCGAGCAGGCCATGTTGGCCGCCCGCGCCACCGACGGCAAGCTGGCCTTGCTGGAGGCGCGTTTCAATGAAGCGGCCGGCCAATACGCCACCCTCAACGGCATGTATCAAGAGCTGACCAAGAATCGCACCGATTGGCTGTTGTCGGAAACCGAGCACTCGCTGGCGGTGGCCAATCAGCAGCTGCAGCTGGCCGGCAATGTCAGCGCCGCGGTGTCGGCGCTGGAAATGGTCGACGGCCGGCTGGCCAAGTTCGACCGGCCGCAGCTGATCGCGGTGAAAAAGGCAGTGGCCACCGACCTGGAAAAGCTCAAGGCGCTGCCTTATCTCGACACCGTCGGCCTGACCGTGAAGATAGACCGGCTGATGCTGGGCGTGGACGCCTTGCCGCTGGCGGTGGACGCGCACCGGCTGGGCGGCTCGCAAGCGGCGGCGGCTTCCGCGCCCTTGTCCGGCGCGCCGTGGTGGGAACGCTTGTCGGCGGAAATCAGCCAGAGCCTGGGCGAGCTGATCCATATCCGCCGCATGGACAAGCCGGAGGCGCTGCTGTTGTCGCCGGAACAGGCTTTTTTCCTGCGCGAAAACCTGAAGATGCGGCTGCTGGACGCGCGCCTGGCCTTGCTGCAGCGCGACGGCAAAACCTACGCCGCCGACGTGGCGGCCGCGCGCAGCTATGTGCAGCGCTATTTCGACCGCGATGCCGGGGCCAATACCCAATGGCTGTCCACCTTATCTGAACTGGAGGGCGCGCCGCTGGACATCAGCCTGCCCGACATGTCGGCCAGCCTGAAGGCGGTGCGCGACGCCCAGGGCAACCGCGAGGAGTAAACGGTGAAATTCGCATTATGGATCATCGGCCTGTTCGCGCTGGCCGTGCTGGTGGGGCTGGCCTCCACCCTGAATACCGGCTACGCCATCCTGTTTTTGCCGCCGTACCGGATGGAAGTCTCGTTCAATCTGATGATCGTGCTGGTGATCGCGCTGATCGCCGCCACCCATCTGACGCTGCGTCTGATCGCGCTGGCCACCGGCCTGCCGCAGCAGGTGCAACGCTTTCAGAAGCAGAAAAAGCTGAAGGCGGCCCGCCATGCCTTGCGCGAAGCCGGGATCGCTTTTTTCGAGGGGCGATTCCAGAAGGCGGAGCGCGAAGCGGTGAAGTCGCTGGACAACGAGTATTCGGATGAAAACCGCGCGCTGGCCTTGTTGATCGCCGCCCGTTCCGCCGGCGCGGCCGGCGATTTGGAAAAGCGCGACGACTATCTGGCCAAGCTGGATCAGATGCCGGACCGGCTGCAATTGGCGCGGCATATGCTGGACGCCGAATTGAAGCTGGAAGACAAGGACGCGCCGGGCGCTTTGCTGGCTTTGGAGCGTGCCCGCGCCTTGTCGCCGAATCTCACCAATGCGCTCAGGCTGGAATTGAAGGCCCGCATGTTGCAGAAGCAGCCGGAGGCGGTGCTGAGCCTGACCGAAAAGCTGCTGAAGGCCGACGCGCTGGAGCCGGAGCAGGCGCGCCGCTACCGTCTGGCCGCATATCAGCAACAGCTGGGCGCCTTGCTGTCCGAACGCGAAGTGCGGGATTGGCTGAAGCGGATGCCGGAAGCGGAAAGCCGCAATCCGCAGCTGTTGCAGGCGGTGGTGAAGCATCTGATCCGCCTGCAGCAATACGATTACGCCGCCACTTTGCTGGCCGAAGCGTTGTCCGCCGACGATATGGACTTGCCGGAGTTGAGCCGAGAGTTGGGCCAGCTGGCCAGCCAGGTCAGCGTGGACAAGCGCCTGGCCTTGCTCAAGGACGCCGAGCGCTGGCTGCAGCAGCGTCCGCGCGACCATTGGCTGTTGCTGGCCTTGGGCCGTTTGGCCTTGGCGCAGCAATTGTGGGGCAAGGCGCAAAGCTATCTGGAAGCCAGCGCGTCCATCGAGCCTACGCTGTGCGCCCATGCCGAGCTGGCGCGGCTGTTCGAGGCCACCGGCAAGGAAGAGCAGGCGCAACAGCAGTATCAGCGCAGCCTGGAGCTGGCCTTGAGCAAAGGCTGCTGATCATTCCTGCCCGTTGTCGAGATGCCGCCCGCCATTCTGGCCGGCGGCATTTTTCATGGGCGCAAAAAAAAAGCGGACCCTGTGCAGGGCCGCTGATGCCAATGTGGACGGGCAGCAAGGCGTTCGATACGAGAGCCTGTTTGACGTTTGTCTGACAATAGGATGTCAGAACGCGAAAGCTGTGCCAGAATCAAGCAGTATTGCATGGCTGCTGTGAATTCTATGCATACCGGCTTTTCACGTCATGCCGTCGCGGTCGACGGCAGCTCAAGCTGCAGAATACGTGGCCGCGCCGGTTTGCGCAAAGCAGTTAATCTCATGAAAACTATGAAGAAAAGGCATGTAACAGCATGAAGCTGCCGCCGTTGAATGCCCTGCGCGTGTTCGTCGTCGCCGCCGAGCACTTGTCGTTTACCCGCGCCGCCGCGGCGCTCAGCCTGACGCAGGGCGCGATCAGCCGCCATGTGCAGACGCTGGAAGAGTGCTATGGCGCCACTTTGTTTACCCGCCAGGCTCGCGGCCTGGCGCTGACCGCCGAGGGCGAGGCGCTGCTCAAGCCGGCGCGGGAAGCGTTCCAGCTGCTCAACGAGGCCAGCGAAGCCCTGCGCCTGCGCCAGAGCGATCTACGCGTCAGGATGCCGCCGACGCCGGCGATGCGCTGGGTGTTGCCCAATCTGGCCGATTTTCAGGCCCGCCACCCGGAATACACCCTGCATTTGCTGACGCAGCTGATTCACAACAAGCCGTTCAATCGCGCCGAATACGATCTGGCGGTGGTCGGCTTGTCGCGCGCCGAAGCCGCGCCCGATTTGAGGCTGGAGTGCATCTGCCGCGAGAAGCTGATTCCGGTGTGCTCGCCCGCCCTGCTGGCCGGCAAGCATCCGCTGCATACGCCGCAGGACCTGCAGCACCATACCCTGCTGCATCCCTGGCGCGACCAGAATACCTGGCAGCGCTGGCTGAAACTGGCCGGCGTCACCGGCGTCAATGCCGAGAGCGGCGTCACTTTCGACGCGCTGGAATACGCGCTGCACGCCGCGGTGGCCGGCATGGGCGTGACGCTGGCGCAGGCGTCGATGGTGACGCAAGATCTGGACAGCGGCAGGCTGGTGATTCCGTTCGACACGGTGCTGGAAACCGAGTGGGCGTATTACCTGGTTTATCCGCACGAGCTGGCCGAACTGCCCAAGGTGCGCGCCTTCCGCGACTGGCTGGTGCATACCGTCGCGCATAGCGAGGAGATCAGCTGGCTGGCGCGACAGGGTTATTGACGCGCTGCCGGCAACGATAATCGATGCCGTCTCGTTCTCCCGGATGAGGCGGCGTTTAGCATTTGTTAACCAGTTCTGATTGCAAGCGATCGCCGCGCGGAGGAAAATAATTGTATTGGCAATTATTGCTTTATCAATTATGAATGCTCCTGTTTCCTCTCCGGCCTTGGCGCTGGATTTCCGCCAGCGGCTGCTGGCGATGCTGGGCTTGTGCTGCGTGTTGATCATGGTGGCGCTGGATCAGACCGTGGTCGGCACCGCCATGCCGACCGTGGTGGCCGATCTGCGCGGTTTCGCGCTCTATGCCTGGGTGGGCACGTCCTATCTGCTGACCTCGGTGATCACCGTGCCCATCTTCGGCAAGCTGGGCGACGACCACGGCCGCAAGCCCTTCGTCTTGACCGCCATCGTGGTGTTCACCGCGGCCTCCATGCTGTGCGGCCTGGCGCAGAACATGCCGCAGCTGGTGCTGGCGCGCGCCTTGCAGGGCGTGGGCGGCGGCATGCTGGTGGCCACCACCTTCGCCTGCGTGCCGGATTTGTTTCCGCACACCCGCGAGCGTTTGCGCTGGCAGGTGATGCTGTCGGCCTCGTTCGGCCTGGCCAATGCCGTCGGTCCGTCGCTGGGCGGTTTCTTGACCGAGTATTTCGGCTGGCGCTGGGTGTTCTTCGTCAATCTGCCGGTAGGCGTGATCAGTCTGTTCGCCGTCTGGCGCTTCCTGCCGGTGATCCGCCATCCGCGGGATCGCTCCGGCGGCCTGGATTGGCAGGGCGCCGCCTTGATCGCGCTGTTTTTGGGCTCCTTGCAGCTGCTGGTGGAGTGGCTGCCGCAGCATGGCTCGGCCGGCGAGCTGACGCTGTTGGGCGGGGTGGCGGCTGTCTCGCTCGCCGCGCTGGTCTGGTGGGAGCGGCGCAGCGCCAACCCGCTGCTGCCGCCGTCGCTATTGGCTCAGCCGGGCCTGGCGCCTTTGTTCGGCCTGTCCATGCTGATGGGCTTCGGGCTGTTCGCGGTGATGTATTACGCGCCCTTGATGTTCCAGGCCGGTTTCGGGCTGTCGCCCAATCAGGCCGGCGTGCTGGTGACGCCGCTGGTGGTGTGCATCACCATAGGCAGCATGCTCAACGGCCGCATCGTGCAGCGCCTGAAGCACCCTACCCGTCTGTTGACGCTGGGTTTGGTCTTGTTCGCGATGACGGCGGCGCTGCTGACTCAGGCGACGCGCGAGACGGCGCATGCGCTGATCATCGCCAATATGGTGTTCGGCGGCCTGGGCCTGGGCTTGTTGATGCCCAACCTGACCATTTTCGTGCAGCAGTTGTCGCCGCGCCATCAGCTGGGCGTCGCCACCGCCATGCTGCAATCCACCCGGATGGTGGGCGGCATGTTGGGCACGGCCATCATGGGCACCGTGGTCAGCCACCATTTCCGCGAGGGCGTCGCCATCCGGCTGGCGGCGGCGGAGCAGACGCATTGGCTGGGTTGGCTGGCCGATCCGCAAACCCTGCTCAACGCCGAACTGCTGGCGCGGTTCCGCCATCTGGCCGCCGCCGCGCAGCCTGAGCAATTGCTGGCCTGGGCGCGGCTGTCCCTGGTGGACGCCATCCATTTCAGCCAGGCGGTGGTGGCGATCTGCCTATTGCTGGGCTGGTGGCTGGTGCGTAAAGTGCCGCCTATCCAATTGAGCAGCGCCGTGGCCAACTCGGAGGACCAGCATGGCTGACCGCAATTTCTTGCAGCAACTCGGCCGCAGCAGCCGGGCGATGTATGGCGCGTTTGAAAGCCTGGTGGGCCATCCTTTGCCGCGCTGGCGCATCCTGAAGGCGCTGGATGAGTTGAAGACTGCCAGCCAGAAGCAACTGGCTGTTCATCTGCAGATGGATCCCGGCGCCTTGACCCGGCAATTGAAGGTCTTGGAAGCCGAACAGCTGGTCAGGCGCGAAACCGACCCCGACGATAATCGGCAAACGCTGGTGTCCTTGGGAGAGGCGGGCCAAAGCCTGTTGCGGGACGCCGCGCCGCTGCGGCAGCGATTTTTCGATCAAGCCTTGGACGGTTTGGCGGCGGATGAGCTGGATGCGGCGACCAAAGTGCTCAGGCTGCTGGAGGAGCGTTTTCGCCAGATGACGCGCTAGGCGGCTCAGCGTGGCCTAGGCCGGCGATCTCGATCCGGTTGCGGCCGGACTGCTTGGCCCGGTAGAGTTCGCGGTCCGCCGCCTCGATCAATTGCCGGCTGTCCAGCACTTCGCGCGGCGATACCGTGGCGCCGCCGATGCTGATGGTGACGATGCTGGAGATGGAAGAGCCGACATGCGGCAGCTGCAGGTCGCGCACCGCTTCCAGCACCGCCTCGGCGACGCAGGCCACGCCTTCTTCGGTGGTGTCCGGCAGCAGGCAGGCGATTTCCTCGCCGCCATAACGCGCCACCAGATCCTGCGGCCGCCGCACGCTGCTGCGGATGGCCTGCGACACCTCGCGCAGGCAATAATCGCCGCTGACATGGCCGTAATGGTCGTTGTACAGCTTGAAGAAGTCGATATCGATCATCAGCATGCCCAGCGGCGTGCCCAGCCGGCGCGCGCGCCGCCATTCGCCATCCAGGCTTTCCTCAAAGCTGCGCCGATTGGCGATGCCGGTCACCGGGTCCACTCGCGACAGCGCCAGCACCTCGGCATGGGACTGCTCCAGCGCCAGCGTGCGTATCCTGACCTGCTGCTCCAGCTGTTCTTGCTGTTCGCCCAGTTCCTGCTTGATCCGGCGTTGCTCGGTAGTCAGCGCCCCCACGCACAGCGCGACGATGGTGAGAATGCCGATATAGGTCTGCATGATGATCAGCGTGCTGTAGGCGGAATAGCCCAGATACGGGCCGCCGCCGTGGCGCGTGCCCCACAGCGCCAGCCACATGATCAGCAGCAGGGCCAGAATCACTTCGCGGGTGGTGAAGCGGAACGCCGCCCAGGCCACCAGCGGCAGCACCAGCATGTCCAGCGGATAGGTGGTGTCCACCGTCGGGTGCCACCAGATGAAGATGCTGGCGGTCAGCAGCGTCACCATGCCGAAATAGGCCAGCATTTCCACCCAGCTTTCGAGGCTTTGTCTGGGCCAGCCGTATTGGTGGAAGATCAGGAACATGCTGCCGAACAGCAGAGTGCCGCTGGCGCTGCTCAGCCACAGCAGGCAGGCGCGGGAAACCAGCTCTCTTTGCGGCAGCAGGTGGGTGAGAAAAAGCGCGGCGGCGTAGATCAGGCTGCCCAGCAAAGTCATGGCCACCACGATGACGAAAAAGGCCAGGCAGTGGCTGAAGCTGTCCAGCGGATTATTGCGGTTGATGTGGCGGCGGATCAGCCAGGCGCCCGCCAGCGTCTGCGCCAGAATGCCCAGCGCCATGCCGAAGCAGGCGCCTTGCCAGACAATGCCGGTCAATTGACCGTGCCACTGCCAGGCCTCATGCGCCCACGCGCCCAGCAACACGCCGGGCCAGGCGCGCCAGCCCAGCAGCAGCATGGCGGCCAAGGCGAGGCCGGGCTCCGGCCACACCACATTATCCATCCCCAATTCCAGCACCAAGAGCTGGTCGCCCAGCCAGGCGGCCAGGCAATAGGCCGCGGCGGTCAATACAATGGCCAGCCCGTCCGGCAGCTCGGGAAAGCTCGCAAATTTGCCGCGCATGATGTCCCTCTGCGGCAGGCCGTTTGTCGGCCTGAAGGCGGGTGTGGAAAAGCGCCGGCGGATGCATGGTCCGCAACGGCGACATGGCAATGCTGCGCCTTAGTGTCATCCTAGTTGGCGAATCCGGCGGACGCAGCCTTACTGAGGCGCGAGAGCAAAAAAAATGGCCCAAGCAAGGCTTGGACCATTTGATTATGCATTTTGGCAATGCTACATCTTGACGCCCAGTTCGCGCAGGCGCTCGTCCAGATAGCTGCCGGCGGTGTGGCGATCGGATAGCGCCACGTCCGGACGCGGGTGTAGGAACAGCGGCAGCGAGACGCGGCTCTTCTTCGCGCCTTCGCCGGTCGGGTTGACCACGCGGTGCTGGGTGGACGGGTAGTAGCCGGCGGACGCTTCTTGCAGCATGTCGCCGATGTTCACCACCAGGGTGCCGAAATCGCAGGGCACGTCGATCCAGTCGCCGTTCTTATCCTGCACTTGCAGGCCCGGTTCGTTGGCGGCCGGCAGAATGGTCAACAGATTGATGTCGCCATGCGCGGCGGCGCGCAGCGAACCGGCCGGCTCGTTGCCGCTCAGCGGCGGGTAGCGCAACACGCGCAGCAGCGTCTGCTGGCTGTCCTGGATCATGTGCGACAGCGGCTCGCGGTAGTTGGCGGCGATATCGGCCGGGGTGTATTGCTGCACCCAGGACAGCAGTTCTTGCGCCAGCTGGTTGGCGATGCCGTAGTAGCGGTCGGCGTCGGCCTTTAAGGCCGCCGGCACGCGGCCCCACGGGTAGACGTGGAAGTATTCCTTGATGTCTTTGAGCGTGGCGCCCTTGGCGGTTTCCGACACTTCCGGAGAGAACCAGCCATCCTGCTTTTCCACCGAGAAAGCGTAGTCGAACTTCTCTTCGCTGTTGAAGAAGCCCAGCCATTCGGCGTAGATCTTTTCCACCAGGTCCTGGGGGATGGGATGATTGGTCAGCACGCCGAAGCCGGTTTCGTGCAGGGAGCGGGTGAACTGCTCGGCGGCGTCCGGGGCGCGGTAATCGACAACTCTGACGTTCATGGGGTGGTTTTCCTGATGAACCCGGCGCCGCCATGCAATATCGGGGCGGTCGCCGGCCGCGCGCATTGTAACGGCTAAATTACAGCCGGCCAAGCCGTCGGCATGCCGACTGTTGGAAAACCGCCAAGCGGCGATGCCTTTGCGCGGCAAGGGAAATTCAGCGTTTTCTGATCGATGCCATGCAGTTTTCCGGCTGGCCGCGCGAGCGGCGGCGATGAGGGCGAGCCGGCAAAAGCTTGTATTTAAATTACAGCGCCGCCGCCGCGCCTCATTCAGACGCGTTGATCCATATCCAGCGCCGGGGTGCCGGGACAGGCCTGCGCCACCACGCGCGCCGGCACGCCGGCCACCGTGGCGTGCGGCGGCACATCTTCCAGCACCACGCTGCCCGCGCCCACCTTGGCGCATTCGCCCACCTGGATATTGCCGAGCACAGCCGAACCGGCGCCCAGCATCACGCCGTCGCCCACCTTGGGGTGGCGGTCGCCGCGCTCCTTGCCGGAGCCGCCCAGCGTCACGCCGTGCAGGATGGACACATTGTTGCCGATGACGGCGGTTTCGCCGACCACCAGGCCGGTGCCGTGGTCCAGCATCACGCCCTCGCCGATGCGCGCCGCCGGATGGATGTCGGCGCCGGTCACTTCGGAAATGCGGTTTTGCAAAAACAGCGCCAGCGTGCCGCGGTCTTGTTTCCACAGCCAGTGGGTGATGCGCTGGCTCTGGATGGCGTGAAAGCCCTTGAAGTACAGCAGCGGCGTGGAATAGCGGTCGCAGGCAGGATCGCGCTCGTAACAGGCGCGGATGTCGGCGCGCACCGCCGCGCAGATGCCCGGATCGGACTGGAACGCTTCGCGGAACAATTCCTGCAGCGCGCGCGGATCCATCACCGGGCTGGCCAGCTTGCTGGACAGATGGAAGGCCAGCACGTCTTCCAGCGTGGCATGGCGCAACACGGTCATGTGCAGGAAGCTGGCCAGCAAGGGCTCGTCGTTGACGGCGGCCAGCGTCTCATCGCGAATGGCCGACCATAGCGGATCAACCAGGGGGGAATTCATCCGGGGCTCCAAAGTGACTTCTCGTTGAAATATTGTAGCCTGCCACAGTCGGGCAGGCGTCAGCAATCCCGGCTTGTTCCGACTAATCTGCAAAGGCGCGGAGGTTGGGCGATGAAAACATGGATGATGGCAGGCGTTTGCTTGGCGAGCCTGGCGGCGGTCGCGGCCGAACCGCAAACGCCGGGCTGGCGGGAATACCAGGCCGGTCGGCTGGCCGCCGCGCGGGTGGCGTTCTGGCAGGCGGCCGAACAGGGCGACCGCGTGGCCGCCTTCGACCTGGCGATGATGGACTGGAAAGGCGAGGCCGGACCGGTGGACAAGCCCGGCGCGGTGTTCTGGCTGAACAAATCGGCCGCCGCCAATCTGGCCCAGGCCCAGCACGCGCTGGGTTTGCTGGCCGAGCGCGGCGACGGCGTGCCCAAATCGCAGACCGAGGCGACGCGCTGGTTCGCGCTGGCGGCGCGGCAGGGCTACGAGCCGGCCCAGCTCGATCTAGGCACGCAGTATTTTCTCGGCCGCGGCGCGCCGCAGGACGATAGGCTGGCGGCCTACTGGTATGAAGAAGCGGCCAAGCAGGGCGATGTCGGCGCGCAGTATCTGATCGCCAGCATGTACGAGCATGGCCAGGGAGTAAAGCAGGACGTGCCGGCCGCCATTCGCTGGTATGCCAGGGCTGCGGCGCAGGGCGATGTCGGCGCGCGGGCCAAGGCGCTGGATCTGGCGGCGCAGGAAACGCGCCGCAGGGCTCAGAGCGCGTCCAGCGGCAGCTTGAGGTAGCGCACGCCGTTGTCTTCTGCCGGCGGCAGGTTGCCGGCGCGGATATTGACCTGAATCGACGGCAGGATCAGCTGCGGCATCGCCAGCGTGGCATCGCGCGCCTGGCGCATGGCGACGAAGGCGGCCTCGTCGACGCCGTCATGGACATGCAGATTGCCCGCGCGCTGTTCGGCCACGGTGGCGACCCAGGCCGGTTCGCGGCCTGGCGGCGGATAGTCGTGGCACATCAGCAGCCGCGTTTGGTCCGGCAGCGCCAGCAGGCGGCGGATGGAGCGGTACAGCTGGGCGGCGTCGCCGCCGGGAAAGTCGCAGCGCGCGGTGCCGACATCGGGCATGAACAAGGTGTCGCCGACGAAGACCCTATCGTCTATCTGATAGCCGACGTCGGCCGGCGTGTGGCCGGGCAGCGCCAGCGTCTTCACGTCCAACTCGCCGATGCGGAAGGTTTCTTCATCGTCGAACAAGTGGTCGAACTGCGAGCCGTCGCAGCGGAAGCCGGCCTCCAGATTGAACACGCGGCTGAAGATGACCTGCACTTCCAGAATGCGGCGGCCAATGCCGATCCGGCCGCCGGCCTGTCGCTTGAGATAGGCCGAGGCGGACAAGTGATCGGCGTGGGCGTGGGTTTCCAGTATCCACTGCAGGTTCAGGCCTTGCGCGCGCAGGAAGGCCAGCTGGCGATCGGCGAAATGGCGCGCGGTGCGGCCGGATTTGGCGTCGAAATCCAGCACCGGGTCGATGATGGCGGCGTGGCCGCCGGGCTGATCGAAAACGATATGGCTGATGGTGCCGCTGGCGGCGTCGTAAAAGCTTTCAAGTTGGGCGCGCATGGAGGCCTCCGCATTCTGCCTTGGTTTATTATATAAATTAATATAATATTGTAAAGCATAATCAAGAGCGCGATTATCGCGCCGCATTCTGCCGCTTGTCATGCGGCAAGGAGACATACATGGTGCTGATGCTGGCTGCCGGCATACTGGTGGGCGCGGTGCTGGGCTTGACTGGCGCGGGAGGGGGGATACTGGCGGTGCCGGCCTTGATGGCGACGCAAGGCTGGGCATTGCCGCAAGCTGCGCCGGTAGCCTTGCTGGCCGTGGTGGCCGGCGCGGCGCTGGGAACCTATGAAGGCTGGCGCCGCCGGCTGGTGCGCTATCGCGCCGCCATCTTGATGGCGGCCTGCGGTCTGCCCTTCGCCGCGCTGGGCGCGCGCGCCGCGCATATTCTGCCGGCTTCCCTATTGGCCGGCTTGTTCGCCGCGGTGATGTTGATCGTGGCCTGGCGAGCCTGGCAAGGCGGCGGCGCGAAGGCGGCCGACAGCGCCAATATGGACGCGGTGTGCCGGATCAATCCCGACACCGGCCGCCTGCGCTGGACCGCGGCGAGCGCGGCGGCGCTGGCCGGGGTGGGGGCGTTCACCGGCTTTCTGACCGGCTTGCTGGGCGTGGGCGGAGGTTTCGTCATCGTGCCGGCCTTGCGCCGGCTCAGCGATTTGTCCATGCACGCCATCGTCGCCACTTCGTTGATGGGCATCATGCTGGTGGGCGGCGGCAGCGTTCTGGCCGCCGGTTGGCATGGCGCGAAGCTGCCGCCCTTGCAGACGGCAGGCTTCGTGTTGGCGACGGCGCTGGGCATGGCGGCCGGCCGCTGGGCCATCCGCCGCCTGTCGCCGCCCCTGGTGCTGCGCGGCTTCGCTGTGCTGGTCGCCGCCGTGGCGGCGGCCATGCTGTGGCATGCAGGACAAGCGGTTTTGGCGTAGCCCCGGTCGCACTGGGCGTTCCGCCAGCTGTTAGATGTAAGCCTCCTCGCCGTGCAAGCTGACGTCCAGTCCCGCCTGCTCGACATCTGCCCCTACCTTGACCGGAGTGACGCGGTCGATCAGCCACAGCATGCCGTAGGTGAAGCCAAAGGCCCAGGCGCCGGATACCACGGCGGCGACCACCTGCTTGAACAGAAAGTCGGCGTTGCCCATCAGCAAGCCATCGGCGCCGGCGGCATTCCAGCCCTTGGCGGCGAATACGCCCAGCAGGATGGTGCCCAGCAGGCCGCCCACGCCGTGCACGCCCCAGACATCCAGCGCGTCATCCCATTGCAGGCGGTTTTTCAATTGCACGGCGAAGTAACACACCACGGCGGCGATCAGGCCGATGACGGCGGCGCTGCCCAGCGACACATAGCCGGCAGCCGGGGTGATGGTGGCGAGGCCGGCCACCGCGCCGGTCAGCAGGCCGACGAATTTGGGTTGCTTGGCATGCGACCATTCCAGCAGGAACCAGGCGGTGCCGGCGAAGGAGGCGGCTACGTCGGTGTTGAGAAAGGCCGAGGCGGTGACGGCGTCCACTTTCAATTCAGAGCCGGCGTTGAAGCCATACCAGCCGAACCACAGCAAGCCGGTGCCCAGCGCGATCAGCGGCACATTGTGCGGCTTGTTTTCCACCAGCGAGCGGCGGCCGACATAGAGGATGGAGGCCAGCGCGGCGAAGCCGGCGGTGTTGTGCACCACGATGCCGCCGGCGAAGTCCAGCACGCCCCATTTGGCCAACAGGCCATCCGGGCTCCACACCATGTGGACGAAGGGGAAGTAGACCAGCACCAGCCAGCCGGTCAGGAACAGGAAGTAGGCCTTGACCGTCACCCGGTTGGCGAAGGCGCCGGTGATCAGCGCCGGAGTGATGATGGCGAACATCATCTGGTAGGCCACGTGCACGATCAGCGGAATGCCGGCGTCGTTGCCGGCGTACATGCTGTTCAGCGTCACGCCATGCATGAAGGCATAGTAGGTCGGATCGCCGATGATGCCGTGCCAGCTGGGGCCGAAGCACATCGAATAGCCGAAGGCGAACCACAGCACCGTGGTCCAGCCCAGCGACATGAAGCTCTGGGCCATGATGGTGAGCACGTTCTTGCGGCCGACCAGGCCGCCGTAGAAGAAAGCCAGGCCAGGGGTCATCAGCATGACCAGGCTGGCGCACAGCAGCATGAAGCCGGTGTTGCCGACATTGAGCGGCGGGGTGGAGGGAAGCATGATCCAGTCCTCATTCAAACAAATATTAGAAAATCATATTGTTCGAATATTGATATTCTTTGCTTGAAATTTTCTTGCACTGGATCAAGTTCTTAGCGCGGCATTTACAAATGTAAACACTTTGTAAATGAATGGATTTGCCAGCCGGCAAATCCATTTGGCATGATGCGGCCGGCCGCCTACAGATCGAAGCTGAAATCCTCGCCGCTGCCGGCGCGGATGGCGTCGGCCAGAGTGGAGAAGAACTCAGAGCCGTCG